>JAGWSV010000285.1 GCA_028869315.1 Rhodospirillales bacterium | reverse complement strand
GTGTGCTCGAAGACGTGACCGACATTGTCCTCAATGTCAAAAGCATCGACCTGCGAATGTATGGCGAGGGCCCAAAGCGCATGCGGCTGCGCGGCAGCGGCCCGGGCGAGGTTCGCGCCGGCGCGATCGAGACCGGGCACGACATCGACATCCTCAACCCCGATCTGGTGATCTGCACGCTCGATACGGGCGCCCGGATATCGATGGAGTTCACCGTCGAAATCGGTAAGGGCTATCTTCCCGCGACCGCGAACCGGCCCGAGGACGCGCCGATCGGCCTCATTCCGGTCGATGCGCTGTTCAGCCCGGTTCGCAAGGTGTCGTACCGGGTCGAGAACACCCGCGTCGGCCAAGTCACCGATTACGACCGGCTGGCGCTCAGGGTCGAGACCAACGGCGCGGTAACCCCCGAGGACGCGGTCGCCCTCGCCGCACGCATCCTACAGGATCAATTGCAGCTCTTCATCAATTTCGAAGAGCCGCGGCACCCCTCGGAAGAGGTTCGGCCGAGCGAGCTGCCGTTCAACAAGAACCTGCTGCGCAAGGTCGACGAGCTCGAGCTTTCGGTACGATCGGCCAATTGCCTGAAGAACGACAACATCGTCTATATCGGCGACCTCGTGCAGAAGACCGAGCAGGAGATGCTGCGGACCCCGAATTTCGGCCGCAAGTCGTTGAACGAGATCAAGGAGGTGCTGGCTTCCATGGGCCTCGGCCTCGGCATGGCGGTGATCGGCTGGCCGCCCGAGAATATCGAAGACCTCGCCAAGCGCGTCGACGAGCCGTTCTGAGCCGGTCGAGCAGGAAGGAAGAATACGATGCGACACGGGATTGCCGGCCGGAAGCTCGGCGTCACCTCCACCCACCGGCTTGCGATGTTCCGCAACATGGCGGTCGCGCTGCTGAAGCACGAGCAGATCACCACCACCCTGCCGAAAGCCAAGGAGCTGCGGCCGGTGGCCGAGAAGCTGGTCACCCTGGGCAAGCGCGGCGGGCTGCATGCGCGCCGCCAGGCCTATGCCGAGCTGCGCGACGCCAAGATCGTCGAGAAGCTGTTCGGCCCGCTGGCCGACCGCTACCGCACCCGCGCCGGCGGCTATACGCGGGTGCTGAAGGCCGGCGTGCGCTACGGCGACGCGGCCAGCATGGCGGTGATCGAGCTGGTGGACCGGGACCCCGGGGCGAAGGGCCTGGACAGCGGCCCCAAGCAGGACACAGCGGCGGCCGAGGACGAAGCCCAGGCGGCGTAACGGCCCGGGTGACGCGGCATGAGCAACGGGGGGCGCAAGCCCCCCTTTCTTTTTTGCGCCAGGGCGGCGGCGCCCAGGCGGCGGCGCAGCGGCGGCGCATCGTCACGGCCGGAAGATGCGCCGGACCGCCCGCGGCCGGGCCCGGGTGCGGCCAGCCGGGCCGCCTTCCGCACCCCGCACCACGACCCCATTGGTCAGCCGGGCGATTGCGCTTAGACCAAGGCACTGGCCACCTCCCGACCACCTTTCCTTGGGCCCCCCCATGCCTCTGACCGCCGAACAGGAAGCCGAGATCGCGGCCGCCCGCAGCGCCCGTTCGGAAACCGCGCGGCCGACCGTGCCTGCGCTCGAAACCCTGCTGTTCCAGCCGCTGCCGGTGCTCGACCACGGGTTCATCCGGGTCATCGACTACATGGGCGACGACGGCGCCATCGTGCAGGCCGCCCGCGTCTCCTACGGCCGCGGCACCCGGCGCGTGTCGGAGGACGCAGGCCTGATCCGCTACCTGATGCGGCATCGCCACTCGACCCCGTTCGAGATGTGCGAGATCAAATACCACGTCAAACTGCCGATCTTCGTCGCCCGCCAATGGATCCGCCACCGCACGGCGAACGTGAACGAATACTCGGCCCGCTACTCGATCCTGGACCGGGAGTTCTACCTCCCCGCCGCCGAGCACCTGGCCGCGCAGTCGGCCGCGAACCGCCAGGGCCGCGGCGACGTGCTGGACGGGACGGAGGCGGCGCGGGTGATGGACCTGCTGCGCGGCGACGCCACCCGCAGCTACGACCACTACGTCGAGATGCTGAACGAGGACGCGCCGGGCACGCCGCGCGACCCTGGCCGGCGGGGGCTGGCGCGCGAACTGGCGCGGATGAACCTCACCCTGAACACCTATACGCAGTGGTACTGGAAGATCGACCTGCACAACCTGCTGCACTTCCTCTCGCTGCGCGCCGATCCCCACGCGCAATACGAGATCCGCGCCTATGCCGACGCGATGCTGGCCACGGTGCAGGCCTGGGTGCCGGGGGCCTACCAGGCGTTCCTCGACTACCGGCTGGGCGCCGTGACCCTGTCGGCGGGCATGCTGGCGGCGGTTCGCCGGATGCTCGCCGGCGAGCCGGTGGACCAGGCCGGCAGCGGCCTGTCCAAGCGCGAATGGACCGAACTGACGGCGGCGCTGGCTGGCCAGGCCCGGCAGGGTGGGTAATCGCCGCCGTTGCCGACGCCCGGATCGCCAGGCAAGCTGACCCGCGATGGCGCCGCACCGCTTCCACCCTCTCGGCATCGCCGACCTGCACCGCGAAACCGCCGACAGCGTGTCGGTGGGCTTCGCCGTGCCGGAGGCCCTGCGCGACGCGTTCCGCTTCACCCCCGGCCAGTTCCTCACGCTGCGCACCACGATCGACGGCGTCGAACTGCGGCGGCCCTATTCGATCTGCTCGGCGCCCGGCGCGGCGCTGTTGCGGGTCGGCATCAAGCGCCAGCCCGGCGGGCGGTTCTCCACCTGGGCGAACGAGCGGCTGCGCGTCGGCGACGTGCTTGACGTGATGACCCCGGACGGGCGCTTCGGCGTCGTGCCCGCGCCTGGGTCGGATCGCGTGCTGCTCGCCTGCGCCGCCGGCTCCGGCATCACCCCGATCCTGTCGATCCTGACCGCCGTCCTTGCGAGCGAACGCGGGCGCTGCGTCCTGCTCTACGGCAACCGCGACCGGGCCGGGATCATGTTCCGCCGCGAACTCGAAGACCTGAAGGACCGCTATCTCGACCGGCTGTCGGTCGTCCACGTGCTTTCGCGCGAACACGAGGGCGCCGGGGCGCGCGCCGGGCGGCTCGATCCGGCGATGCTGCGGCGGCTGCTGCCGGCCGTCGCGCCGGTGGGGACGCTGGCGCACGCCTTCCTCTGCGGCCCGCCCGGGATGCTCGCCGCGCTCGCCCCGCTGCTGGCCGCGGAGGGGCTGGCGCCGTCGCGCCTCCATCTCGAGCGGTTCACCCCGGCGGAGGATGCCCCGCTCCCGCCCGCGGCGCCGGGTCCCGCCGCGGCCGCCATCGCCTCCGCCCACGCCGTGGTGACGTTCGAGGGCGTGCGGAGCGCGTTTCCGGTGGCAGCGGATGAAACCGTCATCGCCGCCGGCCTGCGTGCCGGGCTCGCCCTGCCCTATGCCTGCCGCGGCGGCATGTGCTGCACCTGCCGGGCCCGGCTGCTGGAGGGCGAGGTGGCGATGGCGGCCAACTACGGCCTGGAGCCATGGGAAACCGCGGCGGGCTATGTGCTGACCTGCCAGTCCCGTCCGCTGACCCCGCGCGTGGTGCTGGACTACGATCAGGTTTGAGCGGACGCCAACCGGCCAGGCTCAGGCGACCACGCTCTCGCCGAGGAAAGCCGCCACCTCCGGGATCGCGCGCAGCGCCGCCAGGGCCGCCGCATCGGGCAGTTGCGGCTTGTCGCGCCGGGCGTTGACCATGCAGAGGAACCCGAGCGGCATGCCGGCCGACGCACGGAACTGGTGCCAGGTCCAGGACGGAATGCTGATCAGGTCGAACGGCCTGACCGGCCGGACCCGGTCGCCGAGCAGGCAGGTCCCCTCCCCGCGCAGGATCATCACGGCATGGACGTGCTCGTGGCGCTCCAGGGTGGAGTGGCCGCCGGCATCCATCTCGAAGTAGCGCAGCTCGCAGCCGAGTTGCGGCTCGGCGAACAGCACCTGCCGGGCGATCGCCTTGAACGGCGCGGCGCCTTCCTCCTTGTAGGGCATGCGCGCCACCCGGTCCCAGCCGAAAACCCCGTCCGGGCCGACATCGGGCGACGCGTCACGGAACGGGCGCAGCAGGTCGGGCGTAGCGGTCATGACGGCGGGCCTTCCTCAGAACGAACGGGCGCGGCGGCGGCGGGCCGCGGCGCCGACCTGGCAACGGCGTGCACGAATCCCGCGGTGGCGGATGTCAGGCCGGCGCCGGCCGACAGCAGGCTGCCGCCGATCAAAAGCATCGTGTCGGGTCCGTAGAAGTCAAGCAACTCGGGCACGCGGGCCACGGTCATGCCACCGGCGGGCACCGGCATGGCCGCCCCGCGGCCGCCGGGCGCGCCGCGCGCGGCTTCGGCGATCCGCCGGCAGGTCGCGGTCGAGTAGCCGAAGCGGCCGCCATAACCGGGAAAGATCACCGCGTCGGCGCCGACCAGCGGAAACAGGCGGCCGATCAGGACCTCCGGCGCGATCCGCGTCGCGCCGCCCAGGCTCGGATGGGCCAGGAACAGGATGTCCGGAAACTCCGCCCGCAAGGCCTGGAAGGTGGCGAAGCCGGCGATCATGGGCGCGATCAGCGCGGCGCGGACCCCGGCCTCGCGCGCGAGGCGGAGCTGCGCGCGCATCTGCCCGTAATGGCCCGCGAGGCTCGGGGCATAGAGGGTCGGGTGGCCGGTGGCGGCGGCCGCCCGTCGGACCGCCTCGGCGCAGGCCGGCACGCGCGCGGCGAAGGGCGCCTGCGCCTGGTCGGCCAGGCCGTGGTCGTCCTTCACCAGGTCGATCCCGCCGGCGGCGAAACGGAACGCCAGCGCGGCCAGCGCCTCGGGCGCCAGCCCCTGCGGCTTCAGCGCCGAGGCGGTGAGCGCCCGCCCTGCCGCCCCCAGCCAGGCCCGCAGCCCGGCGACGCCGACCCGCGGGCCGCCGAAACCCGCCGCCATCGTCGGCGGAATGTCGACATCGACCAGGGTCACGTCCGGATGCAGCGAGGTGTTGCCGAACAGCATGTTGAGCAACTGGCCGGCATCGCCCGCCACCGTCTCGACCGCAAGGCCGATCCGCACGTCGAACACCGCGCCGCCGCGATCGACGACCTGCTCGACCCGGCCGACCACCTCGGCCAGGATGCGCGGCGCGTCGATGGCGGCAAGCGGCATCTCCACGCTCTGCTCGACGGCGATCGTCGCGGCGCGGGCGTCGACCGCCGAGGGATCGGCGCGCAGGCGGTAGGTGGCACTGAAGCGGGAGGTCATGGCAGCGCGCCGTACACCGCCGACGGGGCCAAGGTCCAGCGTGCCGCCGGCCTGCCGCGATGCGCCCCGGTCCACCGGCCCCCGCCGGGATCCGTCCTGCCGGGCTTGGCAGCGCGGTTCACCCTGCCCGCCCGGGGGCTCGGATGACCCGCTCTAGACCCAGCGCTGGTTCACCCGCATCCCGAGCTTGTGCTGGCCGACCGTTTCGAAATGGGCCGAACGCCCCTGAACCTGCTGGGAGACGGCGTTCATGTCGCGGAACCGGTGTTCGAACGGTTGGGCATCGAAGATCGCGGTCGCGCCGGCCTCGTGCCAGAGGGCGTTCACCACCTCCCGCGCCTGGTGGATGGCGAAGGTGGCGGCCTGCCGGATGTCCATCCGGTCGTCCAGGCTCAGCTGTCCGGCCTCCGTGGCCTGCGCCTCCGCCGCCCGCAACACCGCGATCAGCCAGGTCCGCGCCGCCCGCAGCTTGGCGTCCGAGACACCGATCAGCCCCTGGATCAGCGGATGGTCGCGCATCGCCGTGGCGGCGAGCACCGGCGTCTTTTCGCCCGCGAGGCGGATGAATGCGTCCAGCATGCCGCGTGCGACGCCAAGCCCGACGGCGCCGAATCCGGCCGCGTAGATATTGCCGGTGGTGAAACGGTACAGCACCCCGTCCTCCCGCCGCTCCGCCTCGCGGTCGCGGGTCACCGCGTAGTCATCGGCGACAAACAGATCCTCGACCGCGTAGGTGTCGGAGCCGGTTCCGCGCAGGCCCATCACCTGCCACGGGTCGGTGATGGTGGCCACCTCGCGGCGGAACAGCATGGTGCGCTCGAACGTCGCGCCGTCCGGATGGCGGATCGGGGTGCCGTCGGGCCCGAAGGTCGGGCAGTGCATGCCGAGCCAGGTGGCGTGCCGGCTGCCGGATGCGAAATGCGACGTGCCGCTGACCCGCCAGCCGCCCGGTACCTTCACCGCCCGGGTCTTGCCCTGGCCCCAGGCGAGGACGTCGCGCGGGCCGGCGAACATCTCGTGGGCCACCGGCGGCTCCAGATAGGCCGCGACCATCGAGCAGCCGGAACCCTGGTTCATGCACCACGCCGCGCTCGCGTCGCCCGTCGCGACGGCTTCCACCGCCTGGATGTAGGTAGCGGGATCGCGCTCCTCGCCGCCGACGCTGCGCGGCAGCAGCAGGCGGAACAGGCGGTTCCGATGCATCGCGTCCAGCACGTCGGCCGGCAGTTCCCGCGCCGCATCGATGCGCGGGCCGGCGGCTTCCAGCAACGTGACCAGGGCACGGGCACGCGCGATCGGGTCGGCTGCGGTATCGGTCGCGGCAGGCGCGCCGCCAGTCGGCAGATCCATGGGACGGTTTCCTCGGATTTCGGGGCGCAGGCTACACCCCGGCCGACCGGTGGAGAAGCCGGTCCGCCGGTGCCGGCGGCCCCGGCCACCCGCAGCCCCGGTCACGTCAAGCCGGTTCCGTGGGCCCGGAACAGTCGTGCCGCCTGCCGCGCCGCCGCCGGGGCGCGTCGCGTCTGATACGGCAGGGCCGTCGGCTCGAAGGCCCATCTCTGCCGCCTGCATTTGTAACTCCGAGTTAACCGCCGGACGCCTATCGACGTGGCCACGGCGGAAACCTGCCTCCGCTCACCAGCTCGCGGCCGGTCCGTCCGCGGTCGAAGACTCCGGATGCGACGGACCGTCACGCATCCCATGATCGTTGTCCGGCCGCGTATCCTGGCGTTGCGACCCGAACGGCACGCGCCGTTCGCCACTCACCATGTCGCCGACGATCCGGGCCGGACCGGATCGCCGGCAAAGGAGACGAACCGATTGCCACCCTGACAGCACGCCGCCGCGTCGTGAGCCCGGGAAGTGGCGCAGCGTCTCGCCCCGGCCACGGAGCCCCCGGCCTCGCCGAACTGCTGCTGATCCAGACCCGCATCCTGCGCGACATGGCGGCGGGGCGGCCGGCGCAGCCGCTGGCGGAACGGCTGTGCCACATGGTCCACCATTACGCGCCGGATCGGATCGCCAGCCTGATGCGGCTGGGGTCGGACGGGAAGCTGCACCCGGTCGCCGTCGCCGGCGGCGCGCCGGCCATCCTCGCGGCGATCGACGGCATCGCGCCGGGTCCCCGCAACGGCTCCTGCGCCGCGGCAGTGCATTACGGGACCCCGGTCCTGGTGGCGGACGCCAGAACCGATCCGCGCTGGGCGGCGCGGCGCGCCCAGGCCGCGAGCCTTGGCATGGTCGCCTGCTGGTCCCATCCGATCTGCCAGGGCGAGCGCCCGATCGGCAGCTTCGCCCTCACCGGCACCGAACCCGGGCCGCCCCCGCCGGCGATGCGCCGGCTGCTGGAGCACGCGGCGGCGATTTCCGGCAGCATCCTGCAACTGCTCGATCTGCAGGAGAACCAGCGCCGCCAGGCCGAACGGACCCGGCGGCTGACCGGTTTCAACGCGATGCTGGCGCAGGTGAACCAGCTCGCCGCCGGCCGGCCGGATACCGCTGCCCTCTATGACGGCATTTGCCGGATCGCGGTCGCGCAGGCCGGGCTGCGGCTTGCCTGGATCGGCGGGCCGGACGGCGCTGGCGTGTTCCACCAGGTCGCCGCCGCGGGCGCGACCGGCTTTCTCGACGAGGTGTTCGTTTCCGTCGATCCCGCTTTGCCGGAAGGCCGCGGCCTGTCCGGCACCGCCTGGCGTGAGGCGCGCACCGTGGTGCGCCAGCAGTTCTTGCCCGACACGATGCTGGCGCCATGGCTGGAGTCGGCGCGCCGTTTCGGCCTGGGCGCCGGCGCCGCCCTGCCACTGATGCTGCACGGCGCACCGCAGGCCATCCTGCACGTCTACGCCGCCGAGGAAGGCGTCCTGGACGACGAGCTGGTCGGCCTGCTCGGGGAACTGGCGGTCGATGTCGGCCGCGCGCTGGAAGCCCTCGATCAGCAACGCAACCTCGACCGGCTGCAGGCGCTGCACAATGCCCTGCTGAACGCCGGCGAAACCTTGCTGCAGGCGCGCAGCGAGGCCGAGATGCTGCAGAAGACCTGCCAGCAGCTCGGCAACAGTGAATTGTTTCACGTCACCTGGCTCGCCCGGCCCGATCAGGACGGGGTGATGCGGACGCTCGCCGGCGCCGGGCCCGGCATGGCACGGCTCGCGGAGCAGCGCCTGGCGCTCGATGATGCGCCGCCCTCGCTCGTGGTGAAGGCCTGGCTTGCCGGGCGGACCATCGTGCAGAACGACCTCCTGCACGACCCGGACCTGGCCCGCTACCGGAAGATGTTCGAACGCAGCGGCTGGCGTTCGGCCGCGGCGGTACCGATCCTGCGCGATGGCGCCCGGTTCGCCATGCTGGTGCTCGGCTCGCCCCATCCGGCGCTGTTTACCCCCGACGCGCTGTCGCTGTGCGAGCGGATCGCCCAGCTGCTCGGCCGCAGCCTGGACGAATTCGACCTCAAGCAGGCATTGGAACAGGAGCGCAGCCGGCAATTCCACCTTGCCCGCCACGACCCGCTGACCGGCCTGCCGAACCGGCTTCTGTTCGAGGAGCATCTCGTCCATGCGCTGGCGCGCGTGGGCAGGCACGGTACCCCGCTCGCGGTCTGCCTCGTCGATATCGACGACTTCAAGCCGGTCAACGACCGCTGGGGCCATCACGCGGGCGATGCGATCCTGCGCGAAGCGGCGGCCCGGCTGCGCGACACGTTGCGCCGCTCCGACCTGATCGCGCGGCTCGGCGGCGACGAGTTCGTGCTGGCGATCGAGGATCTCGGGACGCCGGATGCCCTGCCGCGGCTGCTCGACCGCCTGTCGCAGGCGATCGAGACGCCGTTCGAGATGGACGGCGGCGCCGCGCGGGTCAGCCTCAGCATCGGCGTCGCGGTGTTCCCCCAGGACGGCGAGGATGCGGACATCCTGCTGCGCCGGGCGGATGCCGCCCTCTATGCCGCCAAGGCGCGCAAGCTCGCGCGCGCGCAGAACTGGCAGCGCTGGGCTCCGGATCTCGCGCTGGAGCCGGCGCCCGCGCCGGCGATCGACGATCCCTACGGCCCGGCGGCGAGGAAGCTGCTCGCCGCGCATGCGGCGATCTGGCCCGCCGTCGCCGCCGGCTTCATGGACGAGTTCTATCGCGACCTCGCCCACCAGCCGCTCGCCGCGCCGATCATCGGCGCGCTGGCGCCGGAGGAGCTGGGCCGGCTCAAGGCGCGGCAGACGAAGCACCTGCTGATGCTCACCGACCCGGCGACCGGGCGGGACGACCTGCGCCACCGCGCCCGGGCGGTCGGCCAGGTCCACGCGCTGATCGGCGTCGACGGGGCCCTGATGATGAAGGCGGTGGCGATCTATCAGGCACGCCTCACCGAACGCCTCGCGGCGCAGGCCCTGCGGCCGGCCGATCGGCAAAACCTGGCGAGCCTGGCGATCGCCCGGCTGCACGAAGACATCGCCATGCAGATGGAGGCGCGGGCCGAGACCGTCGCCCGCTATTTCGACCTCCTGCTCCGCCGCTCGGGCCGCTTCGACATGCCGTGGGTCGACGCCGCCCGCGCCAAGCTGGAGGCCATCGCGGCGCTGCCGGGGATCCTGATCGCCGCCCTGATGCGCCCGGACGCCGAGGGACGGTTCGAGGTGCTGGCAAGCAGCAGCGCGGTCGGACTGTCCTTCGCCGACATTCGGCGAGCCAGCGGCGTCGTGCCGGGAATCGATCCGCAGGGCCGCGAGGGCACCGGCCTGCTGGGGGCGGCCTGGCGCAGCGGCGAGATGTGCGTCGCGGCCAGTTTCCAGACCGACGAACGGACCGCCCCCTGGCACGCGGCCGCACGCAGCTTCGGCATCCGCAGCGCCGCCGCGGTGCCGGTGCTCGACGCCGAGTCGTGCCCGGTGGCGGTGCTGATCCTGCTCGGCGGCGCCCCCGGGGAGTTCCTTGCGGACTGGATGCGCCATTTCTGCGCCGGCATGGCCGAGCGGCTGTCGATGATCTGGCGGCGGCCGCACGCGGCGGTTGCGGCCGCGGCGGAGGAATCCACCGCGACCGCCTGGCGGCAGCGGCTGTTCGCCGGCGGCCTGCGGCTGCACTACCAGCCCCTGGTCGAGCTTCGCGATGGGCGGGTGCTCAAGGTCGAGGCGCTGGCCCGGCTGGAGCTGGAAGATGGGACCCTGGTCGAGCCGGGACGGTTCCTGCCGGTGCTGGGGGGGCGCGACCTCGACGAGCTATTCCGGCTCGGCCTCTCCGAGGCGCTGCTCCAGGTGGCGCGCTGGGACGCCGAGGGCCTGCGGCTAGCCGTTTCCGTCAACCTCCCGCCATCTACGCTGGTGCGGCCGGACTGCGTCCTCTGGGTGCGCCAGTCGCTGCGCGCGGCGGGCGTGGCGCCGGGCCGGCTCTATCTGGAGATCACCGAACAACAGGCCCCGAGCGACGCCGATGCGAGCTCGGCTGCGGCCCTGGCTGCATTGGCGGGCCTCGGCGTCAACCTTGCGATGGACGATCTCGGCTCCGGCTACAGCAGCCTTGAACGGCTGAGCACGCTGCCGTTCCGGGCCGTGAAGCTCGACCAGGGCTTGCTGCGCGGCGCCCGCCGCGCGCCCAGGCGCACCGTCAGCTTCATCGGCGCCCTGGTGCAACTGGCGCGCGACCTGGAGATCGAGGTCGTGGTCGAAGGCCTGGAAGACGCCGACATGGTCGAGACCGCCGCGGTGCTGGGCGCCGATGTGGGCCAGGGATACGGAGTAGGCCGACCGATGCCGCCGGCGGAGATTCCCGCCTGGGTGCGCGACTTCCGCTGGACGGTCGACCGCCGGGCGCCGCGCTCGGCGATGGGGACACTGGCCTGCGTCTGGCGGGGCACCCATCTCGGCGACCATCGTCCGGCCCCGCCGGACGCCTGCCCGGTGACCGACTTCATCGCCGCGCAAGGGCTTAACGGAACCAGGCTCGACCGGGCCCACCGCGCCCTGCACGTGCTCTCGGCGCGCGACGGCCCCACCAGCGCGCGGTACCGCACCGCCGCCGCCCGTTTCCAGGACGCGCTCGCGCGGTTGGTCGGCGATCCTGCGAGGGAGTTCGGCTGACCGGCTCCCGCCCGGTCTGGCGCGCCGGAAGGGAAGCGGCCACACTGGCCGCGCCATGTCCGGCAGCGATCCGCACGTCCCGCGCCGCGCCCTGATCACCGGTTGCGTCATGATGGCGACCCTGATGCAGGTGCTCGACTCGGCGATCGCCAATGTCGCGCTGCCCTACATGCAGGGCAGCCTGTCGGCGACGCAGGACGAGATCACCTGGGTGCTGACCTCCTACGTGATCGCCGCGGCGATCATGACCGCGCCGGTCGGCTGGCTGGCGGTGCGCTTCGGGCGCAAGCGGCTGTTCATCATCTGCCTCGCCGGCTTCACGCTCTTTTCCATGCTGTGCGGCGCGGCGGAGACGCTGGCGCAGATCGTGCTGTTCCGCCTGGCCCAGGGCATGTGCGGCGCCGCGCTGGTGCCGCTGTCGCAGGCCACCATGCTGGACATCTACCCGTTCGAACGCCGCGCCCACGCGATGGCGATCTTCAGTTCCGGGGTGATGCTGGGGCCGATCATGGGGCCGACCCTCGGCGGCTACCTGACCTACATGTACAACTGGCGGTACGTGTTCTACGTGAACCTGCCATTCGGCGTGCTGGCGATGATCGGGCTCGCGCTGTTCCTGCCGAGCACCGAACCGAAGCGGGAGCTGCGGTTCGACTGGTGGGGCTTCTCGGTGCTGGCGATGGGCGTCGGCTGCCTGCAGATGGTGCTGGACCGCGGCCAGTTGCTCGACTGGTTCTCCTCGCGCGAAATCATCCTCTACGCCACGCTCGCCGGCCTCGGGTTCTATCTTTTCGTCGTGCACATGCTGACCGCGCGGCGGCCGTTCCTCGACCCGGCGCTGTTCCGGGACAGGAATTTCATCGCCTCGATCACGATGGGGTTCTTCGTCTCCATGATCATGCTGGCGACCTCGGCGCTGCTGGCGCCGTATCTGGAAGACCTCGCCAATTTTCCGGTGTTCGACGCCGGCATCGCGCTGGCGCCGCGCGGACTGGGCACCATGGCGGCGATGTTCTTCGCCTCCTGGCTCAGCCACCGGGTGGACAGCCGCAAGATCATGGCGGCCGGGCTGGTCGTGGTCGGCTTCGCGCTGCACGCGATCAGCCGCTGGACCCCCGACGTCACCGAGACTGAGACCATGCTGACCATGGTGGTGCAGGGATTCGGCACCGGCCTCGTGTTCAACCCGATGACGGTGGTGGCCTTCGTCACCCTGCCGGCGCGGCTGCGCGGCGACGCCACCGCGCTGCAGGCGCTGGGGCGCAACATGGGCCAGGCGATCGGCATCTCCGTCACCACCTTCACCCTGGAACGCAGCGAGCAGGCGATGCACGCCGATATCGCGGCCCGCATCACCCCGTTCGACCGGGTGATGCAGGGCGCCGGGGCCGTCTCCCGGCTGCTCGATCCGCTCACCGCCCACGGCGCCGCGCTGCTGAACGACATGATCGACCGCCAGGCGCAGATCATCGCCTACAACAACGATTTCCACGCCATGAGCTTCGCCGTGGTGCCGCCGCTGCTGCTGATCCTGCTGCTGCGCCGCATCCGCCCGACGCGCGAACACGCCGCCCGCGAACACGCCGGGCGCGAACACCCCGGGCGCGAAACCCGGCCGCGGCCCGCGCCGGCCGAGTAGGCGGCCGGCGTACCCCTTCCCGCCTCCTCCCCCAATGGCCTCCCCCAATGGCCTCCCCCAATGGCCTCCCCCAATTTCCTCCCCTGGGGCGTCAGCAAACCGGCACCCGGGCGAGACACGCCGGCCGCGGCGTGGCAGCATCCCCGCCGGCGAGGGATCGAAGATCGCGGAGGCGGCCATGCCGGCATTCATCTGCACGACCTGCGGCACCCAGTATCCGCACGCGGAGACGCCGCCCGCCGCCTGCGCGATCTGCCAGGAGGAGCGGCAATACGTGAACCCGCTCGGCCAGGCCTGGACCACCCTGCCGGCCCTGGCCCGCACCCACCGCAACGCCTTCGGCGAGGAGGAGCCGGGCCTGCTCGGCATCGGCACCGTGCCCGGCTTCGCCATCGGCCAGCGCGCGCTGCTGCTGACCACCCCGGCGGGCAACGTGCTGTGGGACTGCATCAGCTTCCTGGATGCCGCCACCGTGCGGATCGTCGCCGCGCTGGGCGGCGTCGCCGCCATTGCCATTTCCCATCCGCATTATTACGCGGCCATGGCGGAGTGGCGCCGGGCGTTCGGCGACCCGCCGATCCTGCTGCACGCCGCCGACCGGCGCTGGGTGATGCACCCCGATCCGGCGATCCGGTTCTGGGACGGCGAGACGCTGGAGGTGCTGCCGGGGGTCACCCTGCTGCGCCTCGGCGGGCATTTCGCCGGCGGAACGGTTCTGCACTGGGCGGCGGGCGCCGCCGGCGCCGGGGCGCTGCTGTCGGGCGACATCGTGCAGGTGGGCCCGGACAAGCTGGTGAGCTTCATGCGCAGCTACCCGGACCTGATCCCGCTGGACGCCGGCACGGTGCAGGCGATCGCGGCGAAGCTGGAGCCCTGGCCGTTCGAGCCGATCTACGGCGCCTGGTGGGAGCGGGTGATCCGGTCCGGCGGCAAGGCGGCGCTGGCGCGGTCGGTGCGGCGCTATGTCGCGGCGGTGAGCGGGCCGCCGCCGGACTAAGGCATCGTCGGCAGATAAGTGCGTCGGCACGCCGACAAAGATGCCGATCAAAACAAAACCTTAGGGCCCGTTCGACATCGCTGATCGATTCGATGGTTGCCGAACGGGCCCTAAGGCATCGTCGGCAGATAAGTGCGTCGGCACGCCGACAAAGATGCCGATCAAAACAAAGTGTCATACCAGCTTGCGGAATGGCTGGCTCTTCCAGCCGTTCCGCAAGCTGGCACAAGCGCCGCGCCCGCCGGGGCAAGGCGCGGCCGGCGCGTGTTTGTTGCTACCTCAGAACCCCCGGTCCCGGTCCGCGCCGGGGTTGCCGATACGATTACGCTACAGGACTGAACCGGCCGGTCAGACGACGCCCTTGCCGCGCAGCGCCGCGATCGCCGCCGCATCGAGGCCGAGGCGCTCGGCCAGGACGGCATCGGTGTGCTCGCCGAGCAGCGGCGCGGCGATGCGGTAGCTCGCCGGGGTTGCCGACAGGCGCACCGGATTGGCAATGACCTTCACCGGTACGCCGGCGCTGTGCTGCATTTCCCGCACCGCGCCGCGCGCCACCACCTGCGGGTCGGCGAACACCTCGGAGAGCTTGTTGATCGGCCCGCAGCCGATCTTCAGCGCCTCCAGCCGCTCCACCCACCAGGCGGTGGGGTGCGCCTGCATCACCGGGGTCAGGGTGTCGGTGACCAGCTGGCGGTTCTCCACCCGCGCCGCGTTGGTGGCGAAGCGCGGGTCTTCCAGCAGATGGTTCAGCTCGAAGGCCTCGCAGAACCGCTTGAAGGTGGGATCGTTGCCGATCGACAACACGATGTGGCCGTCCGCGGTGGGAAACACCTGGTACGGCACGATGTTGGGATGCTGGTTGCCGAGCCGCGGCGGGTTCTGCCCGGTGGCGAGATAGTTCATCCCCTGGTTGGCGAGCCAGGCGACATGGGTATCGAGCATGCCGATATCGATCTGCTGGCCCTCTCCCGTCGCGTCGCGGTGGCGCAGCGCGGCGAGGATGCCGATGCAGCCATAGAGCCCGGCGAACAGGTCGGCGACCGGCACGCCGACCTTCTGCGGCAGGCCGTCGGGCTCCCCGGTCAGGCTCATCACCCCGCCCATCGCCTGGATCAGGCTGTCATAGCCGGGGCGCGGCGCGTAGGGGCCGGTCTGGCCGAAGCCGGTGATCGAGCAGTAGATCAGGCGCGGGAACGCGGCGTGCAGCTGCTCGTAGCCGAGGCCGTATTTCGCCAGCGCGCCGACCTTGAAGTTCTCGACCAGGATGTCGCACTGCGCGATGAGCTCGCGCGCGAGCTTCTGGCCTTCCGGCTGCGCGATATCGAGCGTGACCGAGCGCTTGTTGCGGTTGACGCCGACGAAATAGGCGCTTTCTTCCGTGCCGGGCATGCGCGGGGGGGCGAAGCCGCGGGTGTCGTCGCCGGCGCCGGGGCGTTCGATCTTGATCACGTCGGCGCCGAGATCGCCCAGCATCTGCGTGCAGGTGGGGCCGGCGAGCACGCGGGTCAGGTCGAAAACGCGGAGGCCCTTGAGCGGGCCGGTGGGCGTGGTCGGGTCGGACATCGGGGCTCCGGTCGGGATGGCGGGGTCGGCGGACCATGCCGTCGGGTGGGAAGCGGTGCAAGGGGGCGGACGGCGGCGGCGGCTTGCCGGGCGGCCCGGGGCGCGGTTATGTTGTTATTACGGAATAATATGGGCGCGCCGGCGCGCCCCGCGCCTAGTACCCACTATCGCTGAAGCGTGAGTCGTGATTCTACGGCGGGATGCGAAGCATCCCTGCGGCGACGCCGATCACCCTGACAGCGGACGAGCGCACCGCGCTGGAAGCACTGGCCCATGCGCGCAAGAGCGAG
>JAGWSV010000284.1 GCA_028869315.1 Rhodospirillales bacterium | reverse complement strand
GCGGTAGGGATCGCGGACTGGCAGGCCGGTTGTTCGCCGGTCGAAAAGGCCACACGGATCGAGGATTGGGCCGGCGCCGGACGGCGGGTGCTGATGGTCGGCGACGGGCTGAACGACAGCCCGGCGTTGGCGGCGGCGCTGGTTTCAGCGTCGCCGGCGACTGCGGCGGATGTCAGCCAGACGGTCGCGGACGTGGTATTCCAGGGCAAGCTGCTGGCGCCGGTGGCCGAGGCGCTGGCGACCGCCCGGCGTGCGCGGCGGGCGATGCGGCAGAACCTGGCGCTGGCGCTGGCCTATAACGGCCTCGCCGTGCCGCTGGCGGCGGCCGGGTTCGTCTCCCCCTGGCTGGCGGCGGCGGCGATGTCGGCGTCGTCCCTCGTGGTGATGGGCAACAGCCTGCGCCTCTATCGGGGGCGCCGGTGATCATCATCCTGTTCCTGCTGGCGGTGAGCGTGGCGCTGGGCGGCGTCGGCCTGATCGCGTTCCTGTGGTGCGTGCGCTCGGGCCAGTACGAGGATCTGGACGGGGCTGCGCAGCGGGTGCTGTTCGACGACGAGTAGGCGGGTCGCGTGATCCCTGCGTTACCGCCTTCGGCCCGGGTGATCACCGGCCAGGCGACGACCGTGACGCTGCCGTAGGCCGCCGCCGAAGATCGATCCGCTGGCCTTGCCGAAATTCACTTTGGCCTGAGCCTTGCTCCGAATCCTCACTCCGACCGGACGGGGCGTTTCAGGTCGCGCAGCCGCCGCCGCCCCAGCGGTTGCGGGCGGGCTTCCGGGGCCATGCGCCGGATGTCGTCCTGCAACGCCGCGCGGGTCTCGTGGATCGACACGATCACCGGGCCGGCCGGCACGCCGATATCGGTCAGCACGGCTTCGCCCAGTTGCAGGCTGGCCTCGATGGTTTCCGGCACCGCGTTCGAGGCGCCGATCCGATAGAGATGCGCGGCGTGCCCGGCGTCGCGGGCGCGGGCGATGATCGGCAGGTCGGCGCGCTCCTGCCGCGCTGTCGCCACCACGGCATCGACCGCGTCGCGGTCGTCCATTGTCACCACCAGCGCCGCCGCGTCGCCGATGCCGATGCCGCGCAGCAGGGCGATCCGCGCGACATCGCCGTAATAGACCGGCCGGCCGGCGGCGCGGGCGCGCGATACGGTATCCACGTCGCGTTCGATCGCCATCCACGCGACGCCGTGGCGGTCGAGCAGCGCGCCGACCATCCGGCCCATCCGCCCGAAGCCGGCGACGATCACCCCGGGCGAGCCGGCCGCGTCCGTCGGCGCCAGCAGGGCCGGGTCGATCGGCACCGCCGGCGTCAGCCGCTGCACCGTTTTTCCGCCGAGCGCCGCCAGCATCGGGATGGCGGCCATGGTCAGCGCCGTGACCACCAGCGCGGTCTGCGCCGTCGCCGGGTCGAGCAAGCGCTGGCCGGCGGCGGTGGTGAGGATGACGAAGCCGAACTCGCCTCCCGGCGCCAGCAGCAGGCCCGCCTGCGCGCCGCCGGCCCAGCTCAGGCCGAAGCCGCGGCCCAGCCCGGCGATCACCGCCAGCTTCACCGCCAGCAGCGCGCCCGCGACCGCCAGCACCACCAGCGGATGCGCGAACACCCAGCCGAGATCGAGCCCCATTCCGATCGAGATCAGGAACACCCCGACCAGCAGGCCCTTGAACGGCTCGATGGTGATTTCCACCGCGCGCCGGTACTCGGTCCCGGCCAGCAGCAGGCCGCCGATCAGGGCGCCCAGCGCCATCGACAGATGCGCCGAACCGGCGGCGAGCGCCGCGCCGATCACCACCAGCAGGCAGGCCGCCATGAACAGGTCCGGGCTTTGCGTGCGCGCGACGCTGCGGAACAGCGGCCGCAGCGCCAGCCGCCCGAGCCCGACGATCGCGGCGACCGCCGCCAGCCCCTGCGCGCCCGCCAGCAGAAGCCCGTGCGGCCCGCCGGCAGCGGCGCCGTTCGGCCCCAGCAGGCCGATCATCACCAGGATCGGCATCACGGCCAGATCCTGGAACAGCAGCACGGCGAAGCTGGCGCGGCCGAACCTGGTGTTCAAGCTCCGCCGCTCCGCCAGCACCTGCAGCCCGACCGCGGTGGACGACATCGCACCGGCCAGCCCTAGCACGACCGCCGCCTGCCACGCCAACCCCGCGGCGAGCCCCACGCCGGTCAGCAGCGCGGCCGAGAGCGCGAGCTGCAGCGGGCCCAGGCCGAACACCACCCGGCGCATCACCCAGAGCCGCTCGAACGACAGTTCGAGCCCGATCACGAACAGCAGCAGCACCACACCGAACTGCGCCATCGGCGCGATCGTCGCCGGATCGCGCAGGGTGAGGAAGGACAGGACGGGCACGCGGCCCACCAGCCGGCCGAGCCCGAACGGGCCGACCGCCATGCCGACCAGCATGAAGCCCAGCACCGGGCTGACCCGCAGGCGATGGAACAGCGGGATCACCAGCCCGGCCGCGCCCAGCACGATCAGCGCGTCCTTGAGACCGGCGAAGTCGGGAACGGTTTGCATGTGCCGAGGCTAACATAACGCGATCGGGCGGGCCGATCCGTCCCGGCCCCGCGCTTGAGCGCGCGCGCCGCCGGGACCAGAGTGCTGCCCGCGCCGGCTTCGGAACGCGGCGGGAGGAAACAACGGATGCAAGTCGGGTTCATCGGTCTCGGCACCATGGGCGGGTCCATGGCGGCCAATCTGCAGAAAGCCGGCGTGGCGCTGGTCGTGCATGACCTGCACCGCCAGGCGGCCGGGCGCCATCTCGCCGCCGGCGCGACCTGGGCCGACACGCCGCGCGCGGTGGCCGAAGCGGCCGACGTGGTGTTCACCTCGCTGCCCGCGCCGCCGGACGTGGAGGCGGTGGCGACGGGGGCGGACGGGCTGCTGGGTGGGATGCGCACGGGCAGCGCGTGGTTCGATCTTTCCACCAATTCCGTCGCGCTGGTGCGCGCGCTGCACGCGCGCTGCGCCGCCGCCGGGGTGGCGCTGCTCGATGCGCCGGTGAGCGGCGGGCCCCACGGGGCGGCGAGCGGGCGGCTGGCGATCTGGGTCGGCGGCGACCGGGCGGCATTCGACCGCCACAAGCACCTGCTGGACGCGATGGGCGATCGCGTGCGCCATATCGGGCCGATCGGCGCCGGCTCGATCGCCAAGCTCACCCACAACGCCGCCGGAGCGGCGATCAACGTCGTGCTGGCCGAGGTGTTCACCATGGGGGTGAAAGCCGGGGTGGAGCCGCTGGCGCTGTGGGACGCCATCCGCCAGGGCGCCACCGGCCGCAACCGCACCTTCGACCGCATGGGCGATCACTTCCTGCAAGGGTCCTACGACCCGCCCGACTTCGCGTTCCGGCTGATCCACAAGGACGTGTCGCTCGCCGCCGCCCTGGCACGGGAGGTCGGCGTGCCGATGCGGATGGTGAACCTGGCGCTGGCGGAGATGACCGAGGCGCTGAACCGCGGCTGGGGCGGGCGCGACAGCCGGGTGAGCATGAAGCTGCAGGAAGAGCGGGCCGGCATTCCCCCGCTCGCCGTGCCGCCGGCCGAGATCAAGGCGGTGCTGGAACGGGACGGCTGAGCGTCCCGCCGGCGGCAACCGCCGGTCCGGTTACGCGAACACCTGGCCCAGCCGGCGGATCGAGCCCAGCGCCTGCTCCTGCGACAGGCCCGGCCATTGCACCCGCATGACGAAATGGTCGGCGCCCAGGGCCGCCTGGTAGCGGGCCACTTCGTCCTTCACGAAGGCCGCGTCGCCGATGATGAACCGGTCCCGCACGAACTGGTCGAACGGCATCTGCGTGCTGCCGCCGAGGCCCCAGGAAGCGTAGGCGGCGTATTTGTATTCCAGCGGTCCGCGGCATTCCTCCAGCGCGGTCTTGTGGCTGGCGCCGACATAGCATTCGCGCTCGATCGGCAGGCATGCGGGCGTCCGTCCGGCTTCCGCCAGCGCGGCACGGTAGGTCGCGACCTGCCGGCCGATCTCGCCGAGGGAGGCCGAGGGCACGATCAGCCAGGCGTCGCCGATGCGTGCGGCGCGGCGGATCGCCGGGTCGGCCTGGGCGGCGATCCAGATCGGCGGGCCGCCGGGGCGAACCGGCTTGAGGCCGATACCGGCGTCCTTGACCTGGAAGAACTTGCCGGCGTGGGTCACCCGGTCCTCGGTCCACAGCCGGCGCATCAGGCCGATGCTTTCCGAGAATCGTGCGGCGCGCTCGCCGAGCGGGATGCCGAAGGCGTCGAACTCGGGATCGCGATAGCCGAGCCCGACGCCCAGCACGTAGTTGCCGCCGCTCAGCACGTCGAAGGTGGCAGCTTCCTCGGCGACGTGCACGGGGTTGAGCAGCGGCAGGATGACGATGCCGGGGCCGACCAGCATCCCCTCCGCCTCGCGCATCAGGTAGGCCATGGCGGGCGCGATCTGCAGCATCTGCATCGGCGCGGTGAGGTAATGATGCGGCAGCAGCAGCGATGCGAACCCCGCATCGCGGGCCGTGCGCACCTGCGCGAGCAGATCGGGGACGCGTCCGGCGACGCTCTCGCCGGGCTGGAACTGGGTGCTGATGAAAAGCCCGACTTTCATGGCGTCTCTCCCGCGTGCCGTTGCCTAGCCTATCACGGCGGCGGTCGCGGCGCCGACGGGCGCGCGCCACGCGCGGCTTTTCGCGTGGTCACGCGGCGCCCGGTGCCAAGCCGGTCGGGACGGCGCCGTCCGTGGCCGCGCGTCACCGGCAGGCCCGAGGCGGCCCGTCCCCGGCAGCGTCCCTTGGGACGGCCCCAGAGGCGGTGTCAGAGGCGGTATCAGGGGCGGTGTCAGGGGCGGTATTGGGGACGGTGCCAGGGACGGGCCCGGGGACGGCGTCAGGGACCGCCCCGCCGGGCGGCGGCGGCTACTTCTTGAGCCCGAGACCGGCGAACTTCTTGTTGAACTTCGCAACCTGTCCGCCGGTGTCCATGATGCGCTGCTGGCCGGTCCAGGCCGGATGCGACTTCGGGTCGATGTCCAGGCGGATCTGATCGCCCGGCTTGCCGTAGCAGGACCGGGTGGTGAACTGGGTACCGTCCGTCATGATGATGGTGATGTCGTGGTAGTCGGGATGGATACCCGGTTTCATCGCTCGTCTCCTGGCGTCGCAGCCGATACCGACCGGCCGCGGAAGCGGCGGGATATAGCCGCCCGCGGCGGCGGGCGAAAGAGCCGATCGCGCCGGTTGGCGTCCCGGTTCGACCGCGAGGCCGGCGCCGCCCCCCAAATCCGGGCCGCCCGCGCGCCGGCGCCTATCCTGCGAGCAGCGCCGCGGCCTCGGCGGTCAGCCGGCCGATCAGCCGGGCGACGTCCTCGCGCACCAGGTCGAACCGCGCCAGGGCCTCGATCCGCGTCTCGTCCATATAAAGCGCGCGGGCGAGTTCCAGTTGCAGCACGTGCACGCCCTCCCGCGGGCGGCCGTAATGGCGGGTGACATAGCCGCCGGCATAGGGGTCGTTGCGCCGCACCAGATAGCCGAGGTCGCGCAGCGCCTGGTCCATGAAGCGGGTGACCGCCGGAGCGCAGGCGGTGCCGTGCGCGTCCCCGAGCACGATATCCGGCCCGGCCGGCGGAGCCGTCCGGCCGTTCGGGCGGGCGGCGCCCCATCCTGTGCCGCGCGCGCCGTCCCGCTGGAACAGGCTCGGCATGGAATGGCAGTCGATCAGCAGGCAGGCGCCGAACTGCGCCCGGGTTGCCTCGATCAACGCCGCCAGAGTGGCGTGATAGGGCTCCCAGCAGTCCCGTATCCGGCGCTCGGCCTCGGCGAAGGACAGCCGGTGACGATAAATTCCCTCGCCCGAGGCGACCACCCGCGGGATCGTGCCGAGCCCCGCGCCCACGCGGGGGCTCGCGGTGTTGACGAAGTCGGGCAGCCGGTCCTCGAACATGCCGGGGTCGAGTTCCCAGGCTTCCCGGTTGGCGTCGCAATAGGCGCGGGGGAAGCGCGCCGCCAGCAGCGGCGCGCCGTTGGCCGGTGCGTCGGCGAACAGCAGGTCGACGAAACTGTCCTCGCTGCGTCGCAAACCGAGCGGGTCTAGTCGGGCGGCCGCGATGAACTCGGCCGGATAGGCGCGTCCGGAGTGCGGCGAGGCGAACACCACCGGCACCGTCTGGCGCAGCGGATGGTGCACCGTCACTGGCATGTCGGGCAGCAGGGGCAGAGCGATGGGCGAACCGTCCATCCGTGCATTCAAGCCGGGTGGAGGCCCGCTGTCACCTTGCCTGTGTCGCCGGCCCTATGGGAGTTCGATCACGACGTGCCGGCGTGATGACGACGTGAGTGATCCGGCAGTCGACTCACCAATAAGTGAAAGAAAAACCCCCCGGCCAGTGACCGGGGGGTAAGTATACAGGGAGGCTTCACGTCTGGGAGACGCAGGGATCAAAGACCCCTTTCCGGTCACACGGGCCGGAAGACTGGCGGCCGAAGCCGCCGTAACCGTCAAACGCAACGTAAGTTCCGCCTGATCGCTTGTGCAGCGCCAAAAGCCGGACGCCGCCATGTCGCCTCTGCATAACGCTGCCGCGGAGGACCGACGGGCGGGAGCGCGCGACGATTATCGATTTTTATTTGACATTGGTTAAAAATCCTGTCCGGTCACGACCGCGCGTTGGGTCTTCGCGACGTGCGGGCCATACGGTTTCGTTTTGACCCGCAGCTTGGTCGGCGTGCGGACGTAGCGGTTCGCCGACGATGCCGTCGCGATCGGACCAAGGCCCCGCCGGGGCGGCGCGCCGCGGATCACGCCCGATCCGCGGCGCCGCCGCGGCGCCCGGTCACGGCAGCTCCGCCAGTCGCGCCAGCAGGAAGTCGCGGAAAACCGCGACCCGTTTGGAATTCCGCAGCTCCTCCGGATAGGCAAAGAACACGTCTACCTTCGGCGCCTTCAGTTCCGGCAGCAGGCGCACCAGGTCCTGGTTCTCGGCCATCAGGTAGTCGGGCAGCGCGCCAAGCCCGATGCCGGCGCGGATCGTCGTCATCATCGCCTGGGTGCTGTTCACCTCCAGCAGCGCGCGGCGCGGATTGCCGGGGCGGCGGCCGGCCTCGGCCAGCCAGTTCACGTCCTGCACCGGCGGATGGTGCTCGCCGAACAGGATCAGCCGATGCGCGTCCAGGTCCTCGGCCCGCTGCGGCATGCCGTATTTCTTGAGATAGTCCGGCGAGGCGCAGACCACCCACTGGATGTCCATCAGGTGGCGCTGCACGAGGTCGGGCTGCTTCGGCGCGTGCATGCGGATCGCCACGTCCGCCTCGCGCATCGCGAGGTCGAGCTCCTGATCGTCGAGCAGCAGCGAGATCGACACGTCGGGATAGAGTTCGAGAAACCCGGCCAGCCGCGGCGCCAGCCAGGTCGAGCCGAAGCCGACCGTGGTCGTCACTTTCAGCCGCCCGGCCGGTTTTTCCTTGCTTTCGGTGAGCAGCGCCTCGGTCATTGCCAGCTTGGCGAAGACGTCGCGCACGGTGCGGTTCAGCGCCTCGCCCTGCTCGGTCAGGATCAGGCCGCGGGCATGGCGGTGGAACAACGGGACCGCCAGCGCCTCTTCCAAGGCCGAAATCTGGCGCGACACCGCCGATTGGCTGAGGTTCAGCGTGTCACCGGCATGGGTGAAGCTGCCCGCCTCCGCCACCGCGTGGAACACCCGCAGCTTGTCCCAGTCCATCACCGCATCATCTCCCTGCCGCCGCCGCCCTGTCGCGGCGGCGGTCCCAGCCTCCCTCGCCCATGGAGTACGGGCGCTCGAATGGGCATGTTAGACCCGAATTGCGGATTCGCATCTGCTCGTACGCGAAATTTCGCGCCTTGTTGCCGCCCCGACCGCCCTGACGAGGTCAGTTCGGCCGTGTCAGCCCCAGGCTGCCGGTCCTGCGGCGAGGAATTTCTCCGCTTCCAGGGCCGCCATGCAGCCGGTGCCGGCCGCGGTGACCGCCTGGCGGAAGACCTTGTCCTGCACGTCCCCGGCGGCGAATACGCCGGGGACCAGGGTGCGGGTGCTGCCCGGGACCGTCTCGATGTAGCCCTCGGCGTCCATCGTCAGCTGGCCGGCGAACATCGCCGTGTTGGGCTGATGGCCGATGGCGATGAACACGCCGTCGGTCGGCAGGTCCCGCTGCGCTCCTGTCCGCACATCGGCCAGCCGGACGCCGGTCACCATCTCAGGCGTGCCGCCGCCCAGGATCTCGGTCACCACGGAGTTCCATACCGGGGTGATCTTCTCGTGCGCAAGCAGCCGATCTTGCAGGATTTTTTCCGCCCGCAGGGTGTCGCGCCGATGGATCAGGGTCACCTCGCTGGCGTGGTGCGTCAGATACAGCGCCTCCTCCACCGCGGTATTGCCGCCGCCGACGACGACCACCCGCTTGCCGCGGAAGAAGAACCCGTCGCAGGTCGCGCAGGCGGACACGCCCTTGCCGGCAAGCCGCTTCTCGGACGGCAGGCCGAGCCAGCGCGCTTCGGCGCCGGTGGCGATGATCACCGTCTCGGCCAGGAATTCGTCCCCCGAGTCGCCGCGGCAGCGGAACGGGCGGACGGAAAGATCGGCCGACACGATGATGTCGGACAGGATGCGGGTGCCGACATGCGCGGCCTGCGCGGCCATCTGCTCCATCAGCCAGGGGCCCTGGATGACCTCGGCGAAACCCGGATAGTTCTCGACATCGGTGGTGATGGTGAGCTGCCCGCCCGGGGTCAGGCCGCTCACCAGGATCGGCGCCAGCCCGGCGCGGGCGGCATAGATCGCGGCGGTGTAGCCGGCGGGGCCGGCGCCGATGATCAGCACGCGGCTCTGGTGGGTCTCTGGCATGGGACGGATCCGGGATCGCTGCGGGGCCGGACGTTATCGGCGGCGGCGGCCGGCAGGGCAAGGCACCCGGACCGGCCGGCCCGCGGGTGCCGGCTGGTTTTCCGCTCGATAGGGAGACATATGCTCCGGGCCGGCGACGCTTGCGCGTTCCGGCATCTTCCGTATTGATCATCCGCCTCAATCTGTCGTCCGGCGCCGCGCCCGGTATCCCGCCGCCGCGGTGCTCCTTTGAACAACGAAAGCAACCGGCATGGATTTCGACCTGTTCGTGATTGGCGGCGGCTCGGCCGGCGTGCGCTGTGCGCGCATCGCCGCCGGCCACGGGGCCCGCGTCGGCATCGCCGAGGACCGTTTCTGGGGCGGCACCTGCGTGAATATCGGCTGCGTGCCGAAGAAGCTGCTGGTCCAGGCAGGCGAATACGGCGCCTGGGCCGAGGATGCCGCCGGCTTCGGCTGGTCGATCCGCAAGGGCCCGCATGACTGGCACGCCCTGCTCGCCGCCAAGGACCGCGAGATCGGCCGCCTCACCGGCATCTATCGCAAGCTGCTGGATGGCGCCGGCGCGACCATCTTCGACGCCCGCGCCCGGCTCGAAGGGCCGCACACGCTCGATGTCGGCGGCAAGCGGGTCACCGCCGAGCGCATCGTCATCGCCACCGGCGGCCATCCGACCCGGCTCGACATTCCGGGGGCCGATCTCGGCATCGTCTCCGACGACGCCTTCTTCTTGCCGAAGCTGCCGAAGCGGGTGGCGATTCTCGGCAGCGGCTACATCGCGGTGGAGTTTGCCGGCATCTTCGCCGCGCTCGGCGCCGAGGTCGATCTGGTCTATCGCCAGCCGCTGCCGCTGCGCGGCTTCGACCACGACCTGCGCGAGGCGCTGGCCGAGGCGCTCGGCGCGAACGGCATTGCCCTGCATCCCGGCTGCCTGCCCGAGCGGATCGAGGCGCACGGCGCGCGGCGCCGCCTGACCCTGGTCGGCGGCCATGCGATCGACGCCGACCTCGTGTTCTTCGCCACCGGGCGCCGCGCGGCCACCGCCAATCTTGGTCTCGAGGAAGCCGGCGTGGCGACCAACCCCAGCGGGGCCGTGATCGTCGACGAGCACCTGCGCACCAGCCGGCCGCACATCTTCGCCATGGGCGACGTGACCGACCGGCTGAACCTGACCCCGGTCGCCACCGCCGAGGGCCACGCGCTGGCCGACAGCCTGTTCGGCGGCCACCCGCGGCGGATCTCGCTCGACAACGTGCCGACGGCGGTGTTCTCCAGCCCGCCGATCGCGACCGTGGGGCTCGCCGAGGAGCAGGCCGCCGCGCGCGGGCCGGTCGATGTCTATGTCAGCCGCTTCACGCCGATGCGCCACACCATCTCCGGCCGGGCGCGCAAGTCGCTGATGAAGCTGGTGGTCGATCAGGCCAGCCAGCGCGTGCTCGGCGCCCACATGCTGGGCGAGGACGCGCCCGAGATCCTGCAGGGGCTGGCGATCGCGATCGTGATGGGCGCCACCAAGGCGGATTTCGACCGCACCATCGGCATCCATCCGACCGCCGCGGAGGAGTTCGTCACCCTGCGCACCCGGACCCGGGTCAGCGGCGCGGCGAAGGCGGCGGAGTAGGGGCGGGCACCCGGCCGGCGTCAGGGGAGACCGCGTAGGCCGCGCCGGAGACCTCCGGCGAAGGCTGGCGCCGGGAGGGCATGACCGGAAGCGGCGCGACCGGGCGCATCAGGACGGCCGCGCGCAGCACCGCGGCGTTGTTGCGGCGTCCGTCAGCCGCGGCATAGAGTAGGGTGACCCGCCGGTGGCGCGCCAGCGCGCGCAGCGCCGCCAGCGCCTCCGTCTTCGCCGCCAGTTCCTGCCGGTACCGCTGGCGGAATTCGGGCCATCGCGCGGCGTCGTGGCCGAACCAGAGCCGCAGGTCGCGCGAAGGCGCCAGGTCCTTCATCCAGAGGTCGGTCCGCGCCGCTTCCTTGCGCAGGCCGCGTGGCCACAGCCGGTCCACCAGCACGCGCACCCCGTCGGCCTCCGCCGGGCGGTCATAGATCCGCTTCAGGACCACGTTGCCCGCGGGCGGCGCTCGTTCCATCCGCAACCCCGGCGCGAACTTCTGGAGACGGTCACGGCGGTCGGCCTGGTCGCGCGCGGGCCGGTCTCGCCGTGCGGGCCGCGCTCCGTCCGCCGGCCGATCGCATTGTCGGCCCGGGCGGCGCGCGGTGGGCCGCGGCGTCAGCTTCGAACCGCTGGCGGAACCAGTCAATCCGCCGGCGTGCCGCGGAACCCGGTGGCGATCACATAAAGCTCGCTCGATTCCTTCCGGCTCGCCGGCGGCTTGGCGTGGCGCACGGTCGCGAAGGAGCGCTTCATCTGCTCCAGGATCGACCGTTCGGAGCCGCCCTGGAACACCTTGGCGACGAAACTGCCGCCCGGGGCCAGTGTCTCCAGTGCGAACGCGACCGCCATTTCCGCCAGGGCGACGATCCGCAAATGGTCGGTCGCGCTGTGCCCGGTGGTGTTCGGGGCCATGTCGGACAACACCACGTCCGCCTTGCCGCCCAGGCGCGCGGCGATCCGTGCCGGCATGTCCGGGTCGGTGAAATCGCCCTGGAACAGTTCGGCGCCGGGCACCGGCTCGATCGCCAGCAGATCCACCCCGACCACCCGCGCGGCACCGCGGCGAACCGCGACCTGCGACCAGCCCCCCGGCGCGGCTCCCAGATCGACGACACGCGCGCCCGGGCGCAGCACGTGGAAGCGGTCATCCAGCTCCATCAGCTTGAAGGCGGCCCGCGACCGCCAGCCCTGTTCCTGCGCCGCGCGCACGTAGGGATCGTTCAACTGCCGCGCCAGCCAGCGTTGGGAGGCCGCGGTCCGTCCCTTGGCGGTGCGCAGCGGCACCGCCAATCCGCGCGAGCCCGGGGAGGGGGGCGTGCGACTCATGCGGAGACCGGGAATGGCGGGAACGAGGGCGGGCACGCCCGGCCCGGGCGGTGTGCCGGCGCGAACGCCATCGGCCTCATCCCCGGCGTCCGCGATGGGCGCGGATCAGACGCAGCAGCATGCCTTCGCGCAGACCGCGATCCGCCACCACGATGCTCGGGGCGGGCCAGGTCTGGCGGATGGCGGCGAAGACGGCGCAGCCGGGCAGCACGAACTCCGCGCGGTTGGGGCCGATGCACGGATGGGCGCACAGCCCGGCCCGGCCCAGGGTACGCAGCCGGTCGAGGGCGCGGTCGGCGGTCTCGGTGCTCAATACGGTGCCGTCGACGAGCGCCCGGTGGTAGCGGGGCAGGCCGAGCGCCTGGCCGGCGAGGGTGGTGACCGTGCCGCTGGTTCCCAGCAGATGGACCCCGCCCTGGCCGATCTCGCGGGCGATGCAGTGGACCCGCTCGAACCCGGCGAGGCTGGCGGCGACCTCCTCCACCATGGCGCGGAACCCGGCGGCGGTTTCCGCCTCCGGGCCGAACCGCTCGGCCAGGGTCACGACGCCTACGGGCACCGAGAGGTAGCCGATCATGGCGGGGGGACCGCCGGGCTCGATCCGCACCCAGGCGATTTCGGTGGACCCGCCGCCGATGTCGAACACGAGCGCGCGGCGCGCGCCCGCGGCCAGCAGGGGGGCGCAGCTTTCCAGCGCCAGTTCGGCTTCCTCGCGCGGGGTGATGATTTCGAGCGGCAGGCCGGTCTCGGTCTTGGCCCGGCTGAGGAATTCCATGCCGTTGACCGCCTGGCGGCAGGCTTCGGTGGCGACCGCGCGCAGCCCGCGGATCGGCCGGCGGGCCAGCCGCTCGGTACAGCTGTGCAGCGCCGCGATGGCCCGGTCCATGCCACAGGAACTGAGCTGGCCGGTGCGGTGCAGCCCTTCGCCCAGGCGCACCACGCGACTGAAGCTGTCGATCACCCGAAACCCGCTGGCGCAAGGCGTGCCGACCAGCATGCGGCAGTTGTTGGTGCCCAGGTCGAGCGCGGCGAACGCCGGACCGCCGAGCCGGCGGGCATCGGAGGGCCGCGACGTCCCGAGGGGCGGCGCCGGGTCGGGCGCGGTGAGGGGCAGCGGCGGCAGCACGGTGTTCTCGTTGATCTGGACTAATCATAATCGGCACTTGGCGCCGCCGCCGCAAGGCTTTACGCCAATCGGACGACGTTTCCCTGCCGGAGATCCCCGATGCCAGAGACCACCGCCGCCGCTGTCGACGTGAGCACGCTGTCGTTCGAGGACGCGCTGGCGGAGCTTGAGCAGATCGTCCGCGGCCTGGAAGGCGGCCAGCAGAAACTGGAGGACGCGATCGCCGCCTATGAGCGCGGCGCCGCCCTGCGGCGCCGTTGCGAGGCCAAGCTGGCGGAGGCGGAGGCGCGGGTCGCGGCCATCGTCGAACGGGCGGACGGCAGCCTGGGAACCCGGCCGGCCGACTGACGCCGCGGTGGCTTCGCACCGGCCAGCCCGCGCGATCGCTCCCGCGTGGTCGCCCGCGGCCGGTTGCTGCAAGCCGGTTACCGCAGCCGGAACCGCTCCACCGCGTCCCAATCCAGTCTGATCCCGAATCCCGGGCCTTCGGGAACCCGCATCACGCCGTCCGCGATCACCGGCTTGTCCGCCCATAGCCCGGGGAACAGCGGATCGCGCTCAGGGTCCGGGAAGCACTCGACGCAGATCCCGTGCGGTATCGCGGCCAGCATGTGGGCGGCGATCTGCGGTTCCTCGTGATGCGCCATCCGCACGCCCGACAGCGCGCAGGCGGCCGCCGCGCGCCGCCATTCGGTGATGCCGCCGCCTTCGGAGGCGTCGAAATTCACGATATCGACCGCGCCGGCCTCCACCAGCCGCCGCACCCCGGCCGCGGTGACCTCGCTCTGCCCGGCGTTGATCGGGATCGACGTGGCGCGGCGCACTTCGGCCATGCCGCGTACGTCGTCGTGCCAGTGGCAGGGCTCCTCGAACCAGGCGATGCCGTAGGGTTCCACCAGCCGGGCGAAACGGACCACCTCGGCGACGCTCCAGCCGCGATTGGCGTCGACCGCGAGCAGGAACTCCGCGCCGCCGCCTTCGCGGGCATGGCGGACCCGTTCGGCGTCTTCCTCGGGCGTGAGGCCGCCGACCTTCACCTTGCAGCCGGCCATGCCGACCGCGCGCAGCCATGCCATCTCCGGCGCCAGGTCGGCGGCCGTCTTGCCCGGCAGGTAATATCCGGCGATGGCGATGATCGGCAGCCGGTTGCGGTAGCCGCCGAGCAGCGTGCACACGCTGGTGCCCAGCGCCTTGCCCAGCAGGTCCCAGACCGCGGTATCGACGCAGGCGATCGCGTTCATCGCCAGCGCGCGGTCGGTCCGGGCAATGGTGATGCGGAACATCTTCTCCCAGATCCGCTCATAGGCGGTGACCGGCTCGCCGATCAGCAGCGGGGCGATCTCGTCTTCGACGATGCGCGCGATCGCCGGCCCGTGGGTGCGGTCGTCGCCGTTGTAGACTTCGCTCACCAGGCCGCCTTCGGTGTGGATGCGGGTGATCACGGTGGCGCGGCTGTCCACCTTGTAGGAACTGCCGGAAAACACTTTCCGCAACGGAATGCGGATCGGGATCGCCTCGATGCGTTCGATCTTCATGCCGTCGCGCCGCCATCCACCGGCAGCGCGACGCCGGTGATGTAGGAGGCTTCGTCGGAGAGCAGGAACAGCGCCGCGTTCGCCACTTCCTCCGGCCGCGCCGGACGGCCCATCGGCACCTGGCCGGCACGCTTCTTCACCAGGGTTTCGGGCGTTTCGCCGGGCGGCAGCTGGCTGTCCGGGCGGGCGACGAACACCCGCAGCATCGGCGTGTCGGTCGGCCCCGGGCAGACCGCGTTCACCCGGATGTTTTCGCGCGCGTAGCGCTTGGCCAGCCCGTGCACCAGCCCGACGATGCCGAACTTCGCGACGTTGTACACCGGGCTGAACTGCGAGCCGGTCAGGCCGGAGGTGGAGGCGGTGAACAGCAGCGCGCCGCCGCCGCGGGCCCGCAGTTCCGGCAGCGCCGCGATCGTCGTGACCAGGACGCTGCGGACATTGAGATCCATCGCCAGCTCGAAATCGGCGAGTTCCAGGCCTTCGATGGCCGACGGTCCCGGATGGCCGACATGGTTCCAGACGAAATCGACGCCGCCCCACTCGCGCGCGGTGCGGGCGACGATGTCGCGGGCGAATGCGTCGTCGCGCAGGTCGCCCGCGAACGCGATCCCGCGGCCGCCGGCGGCGCCGATCGCGTCCACCACCTCCCGCGCGCCGGCGTCGTCCTGATCGACCACCGCGACGGCGGCGCCTTCCCGCGCGAAACGCAGGGCGCCGGCCCGGCCCATGCCGGAGGCGGCGGCGGTGACGATCCCGATCTTGCCCGCAAGCCGCATCGTCTTCTCTCCCCTCAGGACAGATGGCGCCTGGAATCGAGCCACTCCATCATGTGGTGGTTGAACACGTCCGGGTGCTCGACATTGGGGAAGTGCCGCGCGTCGGCGATTTCCTCGTAGCGCCCTTCCAGCACCAGGCTGGCGATCTTGCGGTTTTCCGCCGGCGGGGTGCCGATGTCCTGGTCGCCGCACAGCACCAGCACCGGCGCTTTCACTTCGTGCAGGCGCGGGATGAAGTCGAACTCCATGATCGCCCGGCAGCAGCCGATATAGCCTTCGGGCGTGGTGGCCGCGACGGTGTCGCGGATCTGGGCCCAGCGCGCCGGGCTGCGCGGCTTGAAGGCGTCGGTGAACCACCGCTCGACCGTGGCGTCGGCAAGCGGGGCGACCGAGCCCGCCTGCTCCACCGTGGCGATGCGCTCGGCCCAGGCGCCGCCGCCTTCGGTCGGGGTGGAGGGGCGGGTGTCGCACCAGATCGCCGAGATCAGCCGCTCGGGATGATCGAGCGCGAAGGCCTGGCCGAGCATGCCGCCGATCGACAGGCCGACGTAATGGATCCGCCGGATACCCAGCACGTCGAGCGCGCCGGCGACGTCGCCGGCCAGGTCGCTCATGGTGTAGGGTCCCGGCACCGGATCGCTGCCGCCATGGCCGCGCATATCCAGCCGCAACACCCGCCAGCCCATCTCCAGCAGCGGCGGCACCTGCTCCGCCCACATGCCGCCATCGGCGGCGAGGGAGTGGGCGAAGCACACCACCGGCACATCCTCCGAGCCCAGCAGGTCGTACGCGATCCGGCGCCCGTTCAGGGTGAGCAGCATGGTCCGGCTCTCCTTTTCTGCCGGCGCAGACACTACGGAGCGGGGCGCCGGGTCGCAACCGCCGGGCGGCGCTTCCCCGCCCCGCGCGCGGCTGCTAATGTGCGCGCTCGCCAACAACGTTGTCATGCGTCGCGACACCAGGTCTTCGCTTTCAGTGTCCTGCCCCCGAAACATGAAGACATTTCAGGGGCAGGACGCGAGCGTCCGGCGCACCCAAGGGAGGAGAGACGTCATGCGCTGGGCCCGTATCGATCACGCCGGCACCGCCGCCTACGCGGTGGTGGAAGGCGAAACCCTGATTCCGGTCCGCGGCTCTCCCTTCGCCACCTGGGAGCGCACCGCGACGGCGGTTCCGCTGGCGCAGGCGAAGCTGCTGCCTCCGGTCGTGCCGCCGACCTTCTATGCCTGCGGCATGAACTATGCCGAGCACGTGCGCGCGGTCGCCGCCAGGATCGGCCAGGAACCCAGCCTGCCGAAACGACCGGAGATCGGCTACCGCGCCAACAACGCGCTGATCGGCCCCGGCGATCCGATCGTCATCCCCGCCGACGCCACCGACAAGGTCCAGTACGAGGGCGAACTGGTCGTGGTGATCGGCCAGACCTGCAAGCACCTGACCCGCGAGAACGCGATGTCCGCGGTGTTCGGCTATACCATCGGCAACGACGTCTCGGAGCGGTCCTGGCAGAAATCCGACCGCACCATGTACCGCTCGAAGAACACCGACACGTTCAAGCCGATGGGCCCGTGGATCGAGACCGACGCGAAGCTCGAGGACATGGTCACCCGCGTGCGGCTGAACGGCAGGGAGATCATCGCCTTCGAGACCAACCACATGGTGTTCGGCGTGGTCGATTACCTGGTCGAGATGACCCGGTACATCACCCTTCATCCCGGCGACATGATCTGGATGGGCACCGAGGGCGAGTGCGCCGACATGAAGCACGGCGACCTGTGCGAGGTGGAAATCTCCGGCCTCGGCACGCTGTCCAATCCGGTGGTGCGGGAAGGGGCCTGATCCGGACCGCCTCGCCCGGCGTCGCCGGCCGGGAGCAAAGTCGGGCCGGCGGCCCCGGGGCGGCTATTCCGCGCGCGGATGCGCCGCGCGCCACACGCGCAGCAGCGCCGCCTCGTCGACCGCCGTGTAGCGCTGCGTGGTGGACAGGCTCGCATGGCCGAGCAGGTCCTGAATCGCGCGCAGATCGGCCCCGGCGCCCAGCAGGTGGGTCGCGAAGGAGTGGCGCAGCGCGTGCGGCGTGGCGTGCTCGGGCAGCAAGCGGGCGCGGCGGAAGTCGCGCATCACCTTCTGCGCCACCCCGGGATTGAGCCGGCCGCCGCGCGCGCCCAGGAACAGCGGCGCCTCGGGCCGGCGATCGGGATGGAACCGCAGCCACGCCGCCAGGGCCGTCCGCACCGCCGGCAGCACCGGCACCAACCGCTCCTTGCCGCCTTTGCCCAGCACCCGCAGCGGCTCCGACCCGCCCGGCGGCGGCGCGTCGCGAACATCGAGCGACAGCGCCTCGGCGATGCGCAACCCGCAGCCATAGAGCAGGGTGAACAGCGCGATGTCGCGGGCGGCGAGGGCGGCGCTGTCGGCAGCCTCGCCGATCTCGGCCGCCACGGCGGCGGCGTCCGGCTCGCTCAGGGCGCGCGGCGCCGGGGGCGTGGCCCGCGGGGTGGCGATCAGCCGCACCGCCGGGTTGTCGACGCCGTGGCGGCGCGAGAGAAAGCGGAAGAAACTCCGGACCGCGGCCAGTTCCCGTGCCCGGCTGGCCGCCGTCAGCCCGTCGGCGTGACGCTGCGCGAGCCAGGCCCGGAAATCCGCCGGGCGCAGCGCGGCGAGCGCTGCCAGGTTCGCCTCGCCGCCGAGATGGCGGCTCAGGAAGCCGAGGAACCCGGCGAGGTCCGCGCCATAGGCGGCGACCGTCAGGCGCGCCGCACGGCGCTCCCCCGCCAGCCAGTCGAGCCACGCGTGGCGCGCGTCTTCCCCGGTCCCAAGCGGGGCGGCGGCATGCGGCGCGGTCATGCGCGGCGGTCCAGCGCCGCGCCGATCGCCCGGCCGAGAAAGCCGAGCGCGCTGTGGCCACGTTCGAACGGCGTGGCGTCCGCTTCCCGGCTGGCAAGCGCGAGCAGGGTCGGCGGCCCCGACCAGGGCACCAGGACCAGCGCATCCTGCCGCGCCAGCTCCGCCGCCTCGGCATGCAGCAGCGGCGCGTCCGGCGGAGCGGTGCGACAGGCTGCCTCCCGCCCGTCCAGCAGCCGGGCCACGGTGCCGGGCGGGATCTCGCGCATCCCGGGCAGTGCCGCCTCGGCGCACAGCCCGGCGGCGTCGAGGCCGAGCAGGCCGGGCAGGGCATGGGTCGCGCACTCGACGGGGTCGGCGGCGGCGATCAGCGCCAGCACCGCCGCCTGTACCCGCTCGGCCAGCCCGGCAGCGGCGCGGATCGTCTGCAGGACCAGCTCGGCCTGCGCGGTCATCGCCGCGGCCTCCGCCCGCGCGGCGGCGAGCATGGCCGCCATGTGATCGGCAAGCCGGTCCCCATGCACCCGCGCCGGCGGCGTCAGCAGCCGGTACAGGCCCGGGTTCTCCGCCAGCCAGGACGGGCGGGCGCGCAGGAACCCCTCCACGGCCTCGGCGAGGTCCTCGCTCATGCGCGCGTCCGCGGCGTGCTCTCCCGCATCAGGCGATGCTGAGCCCGGCCTTCTTCCAATCGGCAAGGAACGCCGCGAGGCCCTTGTCGGTCAGCGGATGGTTGAACAGCTGCCGCAGCACCGCGGGCGGCAGGGTCGCGACGTGGGCGCCGAGCTTGGCGGCTTCCACCACGTGCATCGGGCTGCGCACGCTGGCGACCAGCACCTCAGTCTTCAGGTAAGGATATTGGCGGAAGATGGTCATGATGTCGGCGATCAGCCCCATGCCGTGCTCGCCGATATCGTCCAGCCGGCCGACGAAGGGGGAGACGAAGGTCGCCCCGGCCTTGGCCGCCAGCAGCGCCTGCGCCGGCGAGAAACAGAGGGTGACATTGACCATGGTGCCGTCATCGGCCAGCCGCCGGCAGGCGCGCAGCCCATCCGGAGTGAGCGGGACCTTGATGGTCACGTTGCGGGCGATCTCGCGCAGGACATGCGCCTCCGTCAGCATGCCGTCGTAGTCGGTGGCCGCGACCTCCGCACTCACCGGGCCGCGCACGAGGGCGCAGATCTCGGCGATCACCTCGCGCATCGGCCGGCCGGACTTGGCGACCAGGGAGGGGTTGGTGGTGACGCCGTCCAACAGGCCGCTGGCGGCGAGCTGTTTGATTTCCGCCACATCGGCGGTATCGACGAAGAACTTCATGCGAACACTCCCTTTGCCGCTGTCGGACAGGCCGGGCGGGCGGGCCGCGCGGACGGATGCGCCCGCTTCTACACCCGTGCCGGGGCCGGTCGAAAGCAGTGCTGGCCCGCGCCGCGTGCCGGTGCTGCTGCCGTACCCGTTTCCCGGCCCTTTCGACTATCTGGTGCCGGAGGGGCTCGATCCGAACCCCGGGGACGTCGTGCTGGTGCCGCTCAATCGCCGCGAGGTCGTGGGCGTGGTGTGGGACACGCCCGCCGGCGACCCGCCCCCGCCGGCCCGGCTGAAGCCGCTGATCGCGGTGCTGGACACGCCGCCGCTGCGGGCACCCCTGCGCGGGTTCCTCGCCTGGATGGCCAATTATGTGCTGGCGCCGCCCGGCGAAGTGGCGGCGATGGCGCTGCGGGTGGTCGCGCCCGAGCGGGCGTCGGCGGCGACCGGCTGGGCGGCCGCTCCGCCCCGGCCCGCTGGCGCGGCGGAGCAGCACGCCGGACCGGC
>JAGWSV010000283.1 GCA_028869315.1 Rhodospirillales bacterium | reverse complement strand
TCAGGCCTTCCGCAGATCGTGTGCGCCGCGCACGATGCCACGGGCCCGGCGGCCCGCTCACGGTCCGTGCCGGGCGGCGCCCAGCGTCCACACGGATGCCCCCGATCGGGTCTCCTCGGACGATCCGCCCGGCAGGCAGGTCCCGGATGCTACGCCCGGCCGCGGGTGACCAGCCGGCCGGCCCTGGCCGCGGTCGCGGTCTGCGCGACGAAAGCGGCCTGGCCGTTCACCCAGGTCGCGACGATCCCGTCCGCCGGCCGGGTCGGCGCGTCGAAATCCGCCGCGTCGCGCACCCGCGCCGGGTCGAACAGCACGAGATCGGCATAGGCGCCGGCGCGGATCACGCCGCGATCGGTCAGGCCGAACACCTCGGCCGTATGCCCGGTCATCTTGCGCACGGCGGCTTCCAGGCTGAACAGGCCGAGATCACGGGCGTAATGGCCGAGCACGCGGGGAAACGTGCCCCACAGCCGCGGATGCGGATAGGTATCGTGCGGCAGGCCGTCGCTGCCGATCATCGCCAGCGGATGCGTCAGGATGCGGCGGACATCGGCTTCGTCCATCTGGAAGAAGATCGCGCCGGCCGGCAGCAGCCGCTCGGCGGCCTCCCGCGCCGGCACGCCCCAGTCGCGCGCGATATCATCCAGCATGCGTCCTGCCATCTCCGGGTGCGGCACCGACCAGGTCACCTGCACCGGCACGTCCGGGCGCAGCCGGTCCGGGATCAGCACGGTCGAGCCGGCGGCGTAGGGATAGACGTCGAACGCCACCGCCTGCGCCCGCGCGGCGGCCTCGATCCGCGGCAGGGTTTCGGCGGAGCGGCCGAAATTCTCCGGCATGGAACACTTGTGATGGCTGATCACCACCGCCGAGCCGCTGTCGCGGCCGATCCGCAGGGTCTCCTCGATCGAGGCCACCACCCCATCGGCCTCGTCGCGCATATGGGTGACATAGAGCGCACCCGCCGCGCGCAGCGCTTCGGCGACCGCGATCACCTCCTCGGTCGGCGCCATCATGTTGGGCGGATAATAGAGCCCGGTCGAGAAGCCGGAGGCGCCCTGCGCCAGCGCCTCGGCCAGGCGCTTCTGCATATGCGCGGCTTCCTTGTCGGTCGCTGCGCGCTGGGTATCTCCCGCCATCGCCTCCACCCGCAGCGACATGTGGCCGATGAGCGCCACCGTGTTCACCGGGGCCGGGTCGCGTTCCAGCCGCTCCGCGTAGGCGCCGAAACTGTCGAAGGTCCACCAGCTTTCGTCGCCGAGCAGGTCGAGCGGCGGCGGCGGGCGCCGCGTCATCCGCACCGGCGAGAGGCTGATGCCGCAATTGCCGACCACCACCGTGGTGACGCCCTGGGACATCTTGCACAGCATGCAGGACGGCCCGCACAGCACCGCGCGGTCGTCGTGGGTGTGCGCGTCGATGAAACCGGGGGCGAGGGCCTTGCCGGCGGCGTCGATCTCGCGGTCCGCGCTGGCGCCGCCCAGATCGCCGACCGCGGCGATGCGGTCGCCGGTCACGGCGACGTCGGCCGTGAAACGGGACCCGCCGGTGCCGTCGAAAACGGTGGCGTGGCGGAAGATCAGGTCGTGGCGGGCCATCGGCGGCACTCCGGTTCGCGGCGGGACGCCCATTCAGCCGCAAACCGGCGCCCGGGCCAAGCCGTCGGGCCGCATCCCGTCGGGCCGTCTCCAGGCCGTACGCTACGCGGCGCCGGCGATATAGGCCCGCAGGCTGTCCACTTCCTGCTCCTGTTCCATCATGCAGGCTTTCACCACGTCGCCGATGCTGACCAGCCCGACCACATGGTCCTGCTCCAGCACCGGCAGGTGGCGCACCCGGTGCTCGGTCATCAGGCGCATGGCCTGCTCCGCCGTAGAGGCGGGGGTCACCGTGGTCATCACCCGGGTCATCAGTTGCGCGGCGGTCATCTCCAAGGTCGCTGCGCCGCGGGCGGCGAGGCTGCGCACGATGTCGCGTTCGCTGACGATGCCGAGCATCTGCTTCAGCCGGTCGGTGACCAGCACCGCGCCGATCCCGCGGGCGCGCAGGACCTCGGCGATTTCGGGAACCGACGCGCCCGGGGCCACGGCGATCACCTCATTTCCCTTGTGGCGCAGGATCGCGGCTACCATGGTCATGGCGGAACTCCCCTGATGGCCGCCGACGGTATGGCGGCAGGTCAGGCTGCACCGGTTCCGGTTGCGTTTGCAAATATCAAGCGTGCGCCGCAGCATCACGGACGCGTGGGCGCGCGGCGGCGCGGCCTGTCCGACTCGCGGCGGGGTCTGCTATCGCCCCGCCATGCCGGATTTCAGCATCGAACACGAAATGGGCCGCACCCTGGCGCGCGCGGGCGGTGGGCGGATCGCCGGGGTGGACGAGGTCGGGCGTGGCCCGCTCGCCGGGCCGGTGGTCGCCGCCGCGGTGGTGTTTCCCCGCGACGTCTATCCGCAGGGCATCCCGCCGGCGCTGGCGGCGCTGATCGATGATTCGAAGGCGCTCAGCGCGGCGCGGCGGGAGGCCGCCTTCGCCGCCCTGACCGGCTGCCGCCGACCGGGCGGCGTTGTGGGCGCGGGTGGCGGCGGCGGCGCGGGCTTCGGCGTGGAGATCGGCGTCGGTGCCGCCTCGGTGGCCGAGATCGCGCGGCTGAACATCCTCGGTGCGGCGCTGCTCGCCATGTCCCGTGCGGTCGCCCGGCTGCCGCATCCGCCCGACCTCGCGCTGATCGACGGCAACCGCGCGCCCGCCCTGGCCTGCCCGGCGCGCTGCGTGGTCGGCGGCGACGCGCTGTCGCTGTCGATCGCCGCGGCGTCGATCGTCGCCAAGGTGCTGCGCGACCGGCTCATGCTCCGGCTGGCCGGCCGCTGGCCGGGCTACGGGTGGGACGCGAACGCCGGCTACGCCACCGCATCCCATCGGGCCGCGCTGCGCCGGCTGGGGCCGAGCCCGCACCATCGCACCGGGTTCGGCACCGTGCGGAAGATCCTCGCCGAAACGGCGCCGGCTCGCTGTGCAAGCTGACCCGCGCCCCGCGTACAGGGCGGATTGACGCGACATCGGCGCACCCGTCACGATCACCCTTCCTTCAACGCGCCCACAGGAGCCACGTGGAGCTCGTCCGCGAACTGCCGCTCGATCAGGTCCTGCTGGGCGACAGCGTCACGCTGATGCGGATGCTGCCCCCGGCCTCGGTGCACTGCGTCTTCGCCGATCCGCCCTACAACCTTCAGTTGCGCGGGGAACTGCGCCGGCCCGACGACAGCGTGGTGGACGGGGTCGACGAAGACTGGGACCGCTTCCCTGATTTCGCCGCCTATGACGCCTTCACAAGGGACTGGCTGGCCGAGTGCCGCCGGTTGCTGCGCAAGGACGGCACGCTCTGGGTGATCGGCGCCTACCACAACATTTTCCGCATCGGCACGATCCTGCAGGATCTCGGCTTCTGGCTGCTGAACGATGTCATCTGGCGCAAGGCCAACCCGATGCCGAACTTCCGCGGCCGGCGCTTCACCAATGCG
>JAGWSV010000282.1 GCA_028869315.1 Rhodospirillales bacterium | reverse complement strand
GACCTGTCGGTGACCGGCACGGTGGGTGCCGGGTCGATCCTGCTGAGCGGGCGCAACCTGGCGATCAGCGGCCTGGTGAGCGATGGCGGGGCCGGGTCGACGAGCCTGATCGCCACCGGCGGGTCGATCGCCGAGAGCGGGCGGCTGATCATCGGCGCGTTGAGTGGCAGCAGCGCGGGCGCGACGAGCCTGGTCGGGGCGAACGCGATCGCCGCTCTGGACGCCTTCACCGCGGGCGGCGGATTGACGCTTGACGACGGCGGCAACCTGACCGTCGTCGGCCCAGTGTCGGCCGGCCCGGCTGCGCAGATCTCGCTGCCTGGCGCGCTCACCCTCGCCGGCCCGCTGACCGCTGGGGTGGTCACTTTGAACGCCGGCAGCCTGGCGCTCGACAGCACGCTGACCGGATCGGGCTCCATCCACCTCACGATCGGCGGCGACGTGGGAGGGCCGGGCAGTATCGATACGCCGCAGCTCACCGGGTCTTCCGGCGGGGCCACCAACCTGACCTCGGGCGGCAACCGCATCGGCGCGATCGACACTTACAGCGTGGGCTCGGTTCTGAACGTGGTCGACGGCGAAGACATCACCTTGGCCGGCGTGATCACCGCGCCGCTGTTGGAGGTGAACGCGGCCCCTCATCAGGTGACGATCGCGAATGGCACAACGATCGTGACTGGCGGCATCGCGCGCCCGGCCGACGCCCGGTTCACCCAGGCGCCGACCTACGAGGTCGGGGCCTACCTGTCCGATTTCGTCCAGCAGGGGGCGGTCTCGGTCACCTCGCCGACGGGCGGCTACAGCATCCTGGAGATCACCACATCCAGTGGCGGCAATATTGCCTTCGACCCAAAGGCGGGGCTGACCGGCCAGAAAACCTGGATGATTCTCAACCTGCCCGGGCAGATCAGCGGATTCGCTTCCGGCAACGTATTCGTCCGCTGGCTTGACGTGTTCTACGCGCCGGGAAGTTCGGGCGGCGGTGCCAGCCTTGGCGGATCGATCAACGGCATCACTGGACAGGCGGCGGCGGGCGCGGGGTTCATCCATTCGGCGGCGGACACCCGGTTCCGCATCAACGCGTGCGCCATCGCTTCGGTCAATTGCATCATCCTACCGGTGGAGGTGCTGCCGCTGACCAATCCGCTCGAGGAGTTCTCGATCGGCTCGCTGTTCGGTTCGGATGACGACGACCAGTTCTTCCTCCCGCTCGTCTCGCGCCGGGATTACTGATCATGCATGCAGTTCCTGCGCTACCTCGGTTTCGGCGGACGTGGTTGCTGCGGCTGCTCCTGGCGCTGCTGACGCCGGTGGCCAGCTGCGCGCGGCCACCGGCGTCGGTCTACATCCAAGGGGGCCTGGGCAAGCCGGCGGCCCAGATCTCGATTGGCCGCAATTCGGTGCACGAACCCTGCACGTTGCAGCCGGTCGGCAGACACGGCGCGGACCTCTATTGCGGAACCTGGCAGCAACCGAGCGGACGTGTGCGCGAAGGCGACGGCGCCAACGCCGACCAACTCGCTGCCCTGGCCACGGCAAGCCCCTGGCGGGCCAGCATCGACCAGCGGTTTCTGTGCCGGCCACCGCGGGACACGTCGATCCTGGGCGGCCACCCGGCAGAACTGCTGAACTGCACCCAGCGCGTCGGCGGCTGGCCGCATGTGGCGCTGGTCGCGTTGGTAGAGGGGCGCGCCTGGTTCGCCGACGGCGTGCTGTCGGCCGCCGACGTCATGGAACGGGCGATCGGCGTGCAGGCAGGCCTCATCAGTGCGACGGTGGAACCGCCAAGTTCGGCCGCCGACGGCCTGTTGGCGACCCGGCTGGCGGCACGGGCGGTCGGCTCCAACGATATCGGCCAGTTCAACGAGCTGATGCAGGCCGGCACGCGCGCCAACCTGGCCGATGACCCGGCGGCTGCCGAGGACGCGTTTCGCGCCGCACTGTCGATTCAACGGCGCGTGCTGGGGGTGGGTAACCCGAACACGGTCGGTGCGATCATGGCGCTGGCGCTCCAGCTGTCCGACGACAGCCGGTACGCGGAGGCGGCAGCACTGTTCGACGAAGCGGAAAAGCTCGCGCCACGTGCGGCCGATCCCATCGTGCCGGCCCGCCTGCTGCATTATCGCGGACTCGATGCGCTGAACCAGGGCCGCGACACCGATGCGTTGCACTTCCTGCAGAAGGCCGCTGCCGCCTATGCGGCGCTGCTCCCGGCCAGCGTGCTGCATCCGCAGGTTGCGCGGTTCGCGCCGGTCACCGGGTTCGGGACGCCTGGAGTGCGCAGTCTGGCGTCCTTGCTGCCGAACCAGGACCTGCTCACCAATCCCTCGTTGCAGGGCGCGCTGCTCGGGTTGATCGAGGCCAGGCGGAACATCGCGCTGGTGCTCCGCCGGCTCCACAGCCTGCCGGAAAGCGAGGCGGTGCTCGCCAGCGCGACCCGGCTCGCACGCGCCAACGGGCTCGACCGTCCGATCGTCGCCGCACGGTTGCTGCGTACCAAAGGCATTACCGCCGAAGACGCCGGTCGGGTGAAACAGGGGCTGACCGACCTCGCCGCCTCGGCGACGGATTTCGGCTCGGCGCTGCCCGGATCCAAGCCCTTCGCGGACACCGAGCTTCTGAATGCCGCCGGTCTGCTGGACCGTGGCAACGCGACGGCCGCGTTGCCCCATTGCCAGGCGGCTGTTCGTACCCTGACGGGGCTGCGGGTGGGCACCGACCCGGACCTGATCGGACCGTGCCTCGACGTCTACGCCGCGGTCGCCGAGAAGGCTGCGCCGGCCGAACGTCAGGCGTTGCTGAGGGAGATGTTCACCGCGTCGCAGCTGGCACAAGGCAGTGTGACCAGCCAACAGATCGCCGAAGCGACCGCGCGTCTGCAGGAAAACGCTCGCGACCCGAAAGTGGCGCAGGCAATCCGCGCCCGACAGGATGCCGGGGCGCGGCTGCGCCTGCTTTACCGGGAACGCGACCAGGCGGCTACCGCCGCGCACGCTCCGTCGGCTGCCGCTGTTCCGGCGACGATCGCCGCGCTCGACAAGAAGATCGACGCCGCCCGCACCGCGCTGGCCGATGCCGATAGCGCGGTGCAGGCTGCGGCGCCGAACTACGGCCAGCTGGTGCAGCAGGTCGTGTCGCCCAAGGCGGTGTTCGCCGAATTGCGGCCGCACGAGGCGTTCGCGCAGATCACCTTGGGGGCCGGCCATGGCTGGGTCTTTCTGTTGCGGCATGGGAAGGTGGCGGTGTCCCGGGTGCCGGGCGGGCTCGCCGCGGTCACCCGGCTGGTCCACCAGATCCGTGCCGGTATCGAGCTGACCTCGACCAGCCTCCCGGTCTTCAACGTTGCGGCGGCGCGCGCACTCTACGACGACACTCTGGGTGGCGTGGCGAAGCGTATGGCAGGCGTGAAGGATCTCGTGGTTGCCCCCTCCGGGCCGCTGCTCGCGCTGCCGTTCGAGGTCCTGCTGACCGGGCCGACCGACCCGCGCCACCTTGCCGACGCGCCGTGGCTGGTGCGCCAGTTCACCATTTCTCACGTTCCGGCGGCCGCCAACTTCGTTTCCCTGCGGAAGATCGCCGGCACGTCCCGGGCCACGCACCCGTGGTTCGGCTTCGGCGATTTCCAGCCCCTCACCCCCGCGCAGACGGAGGCGAGCTTCCCGGGCGCCGCCTGCGGCGATACCGCGCAATTGCTTGCCGGATTGCCCGCGCTTCCCTATGCGGGCAAGGAGCTCACGGCGGCGCGGGAACTGCTGGGCGCAAGCGCGGCCGACGAACTGCTGGGGCCGAACTTCACCGTGCCCGAGGTGCTCCATACGAACCTCAAGGACTACCGCATCCTGCATTTTGCCACCCATGCCCTGCTGCCCGCGGAATTGCGCTGCCAAAGCCAGCCGGCAATCGTCACCTCGGACCCGCCAGGGGCAACGAACGTCAAGAACGCACTGCTGACCGCGTCCGACGTCATGGGCATGCATCTCGACGCCAACCTGGTCATCCTGTCGGCTTGCAACTCGGGTGGTCCGGGCGGACGGACGGCGGGGGAAAGTCTGTCCGGCCTGGCGCGCGCGTTCTTCTTCGCCGGGGCACGCGCCCTGATGGTGACCCACTGGTCGGTGAACGATCAGGTGACCGCCTATCTGATTGCCGACACCCTCCGTCGCATGCGGGCGGAACCCTCGCTCGGCGTGGCGGGCGCGTTGCGTAAGGCGCAACTCGGGATGCTCGCGGCCGCCGGCCACGCCCTGCCGGCGGAGGTGGCGCACCCGTTCTTCTGGGCACCGTTCGCGGTGATCGGTGACGGTGGCGAACATCCGGCCGCCACCGCCGCGCGCGAGGCATCGCCGTCCGGGCGCGCGGGCTGACCCGACCCTTCCGGCCCCGAGGCTGAACGACGTTCTCCCCGCCGGCGCGTCGCGCTTGCCCTGGGGGCGAACGCCTCTATGCTGCTCAACGGGGGCGTTGCGGGGACGCGCATGGAGACGATGCAGTCGCTGGGGAAATACGAGCTGCGCGGCACGCTCGGGCGTGGCGCCATGGGCACGGTGTACGACGGCTGGGACACCGTCATCCAGCGCCGGGTGGCGATCAAGACCGTGTCCCTGCCGGAACATCCTGATCCGGAGACGGAGGAGGAGATCGCCCGCTTCCGCCGGGAGGCGCAGGCGGCCGGGCGGCTGACCCATCCGAACATCGTCGCCATCTACGATTACGGGGAGACGTCGGACCTCGCCTATATCGTGATGGAGTACGTGGACGGGCCAACCCTCAAGTCCCTGCTTGACAAGCACGAACGGTTTCCGGTTCCCGAGGTCTGCCGGGTGATGGTCGACCTGCTGGCCGGCCTGCAGTTCAGCCATGACCGTGGCGTGGTGCACCGCGACATCAAGCCAGCCAACGTGATGCTCAGCGGCGAGAAGCGGGCCAAGATCGCCGATTTCGGCATCGCCCGGATCGAAAGCAGCAACATGACACAGGCTGGAACGGTGCTTGGCACCCCGGCCTACATGTCGCCCGAGCAGTTTCGCGGCGAACCCGTCGACGTGCGCACCGATATCTATTCTTCCGGCGTGCTTCTTTATCAGTTGCTGACCGGCGAGCGTCCGTTCGAGGGCAGCGTCACCTCGATCATGCACAAGGTGCTCAACGTCGCCCCGCCGGCCCCGTCCCAGTTGTCGGCCATCGTGCCCCCGGCACTGGACGAGGTGGTGTTGCGCGCGATGGCGAAGCGGCCGGAGGAGCGCTACGCTTCCGCCGCAGCCTTTGCCGAGGCGATCGGTGCGGCCATGGAAGCCCCGCCGGCGTCGGCGGACGCACCCGAAGTGGAGGCCACGATGGTCTCCCCCGCCCGTGGCGCGGAGGCGCGGAGCGCTCGGTCACAGCCCGCGGCCGCGGCGCCGGCTTCGCGCGCCGCGTCGTCATCCGCTCCGTCGCAACCCCCCTCGGCGCCACGCCCCCTGGCGTCGGAGCGTCGGCGTTCGCTCGCGCCTCTCCTGGGCGGGATGGTCGCCCTGCTGCTGCTGATGGGTGGCGGCGCCTGGTGGTTCCTGCTGCGTCCGGCCGGCGAAACCCGCGTTGCGGCCCCAACGTCCACGCCGACCGCACCGCCCGCCGAGCCAACCGCGCCGAGCCTCACGCCTGCCCCGGCTCCGACGGCGTCAGCGCCTGCGTCTCCGGCGCCTTCTCCTGCCCGGTCACCAGCCGCTCCGAGCCCGGCCGTGCCTCCTTCGACTGCGTCTGCTCCGCCCGCACCGGCTCCGCCCTCATCGTCGCCCGCCCCCCCGGCGGCGACACCTTCGGCGCCGGCCACCCAGGCAAGCGCCCCTGTCGCTTCGCCGCCCAGGCCCGCACCGATCGACGTGCGGGCGGCGGCAATGATCGCCGATACCAGTTGCGTGCTTGCGCATCCCGCTCCCCAGCCTGATCCCGGAACCGACGGGGGGGTGACCGTGGCGGGATTCGCGGGAACGAACGTGGCCAGTGGCCTCCGCCAGCACCTGCAGGCGCTCCCCGGCGCCGCGCCGCTCGGGTGGAAGGTCCAGGCTCTGAACCCGGTCTTTTGCCCCGCCCTGGCGGTGTTGCGGCCGGTCGCGCCGGCGGCCGGCACGCCCTCGCTTGGCCTCCGATTGGCACTCGCCGGTGGACAGACCGCGTTGCATGACGGGGCGCGCATCCTGCCGCGCGTGACCATGCCGCGATTCGCCGGATACGTGCGGGTCGATTACCTCGGGCACGACGGATCGGTGGTGCATCTCTATCCCACGGTGGCCGACCCGGCGCAGCATTTCGTCGCCGTGCCGGCGCAGCGCCTGTCGCCCGGCGCGGTGTTGCGCCTCGGCGACAGCGGCGCCGGGCGGCCCTTGTGGGAGGTCGGGCCGCCCTACGGCACCGATATGATCATCGCGGTGGCCTCCGCAAAGCCGCTGTTGCCTGCCGATCCGCCTCAGAATGTCGCCGATTCGGCCGGCGCCTACCTGCGCCGTCTCGCCGCGGCGATCAGCGCCGCACGCGCCGCCGGGGAGCAGGTGACGGCGTCGCTCCTGCCAGTCGATACGCTGCCACCAAAAAAATGATCCAGGCGTGACCGACCTGCCGACCCCCGGCGCCGTGCTGGAATTCTGGTTCGGCACCGATCCTATCGTCTGGCGGCCGGCCTGGTTCGGCAAGGACGCGGGGCTCGATGCCGCCTGCGCCGCCTATGCCGAGGCAATCTATGCGGCCCGCGCGGGCGACCTGGACGACTGGGCCGAGACCCCGCATGGCGCGCTGGCGCTGGTGATCCTGCTCGATCAGATGCCGCGCAACCTGTTCCGTGGCTCGGCGGAGGCCTTCGTTGCCGATCCGCACGCCCTGGCGATCGCCCGCATTGCGCTTGCGCGCGGCTTCGATGCCATGCTGGACCCGATCGCGCGGGTGTTCCTCTATCTTCCGCTCGAACACGCCGAGGATCCGGCGGAGCAGGATCGGTCGGTACGGTTGTTCGAGGCGCTGCCGCCGATCGAGGGCGCCCGGGTGGTGCATTTCGCGCGCCGCCACCGCGACGTCGTCCGCCGGTTCGGCCGCTACCCGCACCGCAATGCCGCGCTGGGGCGGGTGAGCACCCCGGACGAACTGGCCTACCTGGCTGAGCCGGACGCGGGGTTCTGATCGCAGGGGATGTCGACCTGTCAAGAATGGGCCGACATCGCCTGGTATCGCGTCTTGTTTCGCGCGCTGCCGCCCGCCAACCCGGCGGATCAGAAATGAATGGCGCGCTTGTAGGCGTCCAGCACCGCCTCGTGCATCGTTTCGCTGATCGTCGGATGCGGGAACACCGTGTGCATCAACTCGGCTTCGGTGGCTTCCAGGGTGCGGGCGATGGTGTAGCCCTGGATCATCTCGGTCACTTCGGCGCCGATCATGTGCGCGCCGAGCAGCTCGCCGGTCTTGGCGTCGAACACGGTCTTCACCAGTCCCTCGGCCTCGCCCATGGCGATCGCCTTGCCGTTGCCGATGAAGGGGAAGCGGCCGACGCGAACCTCGTGTCCGGCCTCCTTCGCGCGGGCTTCGGTGAGGCCCACCGAGGCGACCTGCGGGCGGCAATAGGTGCAGCCGGGGATGTTGCGGACGTCCATCGGATGGACGTCGGCGAGGCCCGCGATCTTTTCGACGCAGACGACCCCCTCGTGGCTGGCCTTGTGGGCCAGCCAGGGTGGGCCGGCGAGATCGCCGATCGCATACACGCCGGGCTCGCCGGTGCGTCCGTAGCCGTCGATCGTCACATGCGTGCGGTCGATTTTCACGGCAGTGCCTTCGAGGCCCAGGTTTTCGACGTTGCCGACGATGCCGACGGCGGAGATCACACGTTCGACGGTGATCTCCTGCGACCTGCCGCCCTGCTCGACGGTGACGGTGACGCTGTCGGCCCCTTTCTTCGCGCCCTTCACGGCGGCGGAGGTGAGCAGCTTCATCCCCTGCTTTTCGAACGCTTTGTGCGCGAACGCGCTGATCTCCGCGTCTTCCACCGGAAGGATGCGGTCGAGCACCTCCACCACCGTGACCTCGGCACCCATGTTGCGATAGAAACTCGCGAACTCGATGCCGATGGCGCCGGAACCGATCACCAGCAGCGACTTCGGCATCGACCGCGGCACCATGGCATCCTTGTAGGTCCAGATCAGCTTGCCGTCGGCTTCCAGACCGGGAAGCTGGCGGGCCCGCGCGCCGGTGGCCAGGATGATGTGTGGCGCGGTGAGGGTCGCGACCGGCTTGCCGTCCTTCGTCACGGAGAGCTTGTTCTTGCCGGCGAGCTTGCCGTCGCCGTCGAACACGGCGACCTTGTTTTTGCGCAACAGGTGCGCGACGCCGGAGGACAGTTGCTTCGCGACGGCACGGGAGCGCTTCACCACTGCGGCGACGTCGAATCCCGGGGCCGGCGCCTTCGCGAAGCCGAAATCGCTCAGGTGGTGCAGAAGGTGGTTGATCTCGGAGGTGCGCAGCAGCGCCTTGGTCGGGATGCAGCCCCAGTTGAGGCAGATGCCGCCGAGGTGCTCGCGCTCCACCACTGCGGTCTTCATGCCAAGTTGGGCGCCGCGGATGGCGGCGACGTAGCCGCCCGGGCCACCGCCGAGGACGATCAGGTCGAAGCTCGTATCGGGCATTCGGAGAGGCTCCTTCTCAGGCGGCGAGCGCGGCGAGCGCCGGGCCTTCCAGTTGCATCACGGTCCAGTCCTGCATCGGTCGTGCGCCGAGGCGGTGGTAGAAGTCGATCGACGGCTGGTTCCAGTTGAGCACGCGCCATTCCATGCGCCGGCATTTTTCAGTCTGCGCGCGGTGGGCGAGGTAGCGGAAGAAGGCAAGGCCGATGCCGGTGCCGCGATGCTCCGGATCGACGAACAGATCCTCAAGGAACAGGTCGGGTCCGCCCATGAAGGTGCTGAACGTGTAGTACCAGAGTGCAAGACCGACCGCCTGCCCGTCGAGCCAGGCCAATGCGGCGTATGCTTTCGGCGCCGGGCCGGCGAGCGCGCGGGCAAAATGGTCTTCGGTCGCGACCACCTCGTGCAGCATGCGCTCATATTCCGCGAGTGCCCGCACGAGGCGCAGGACGTCCGCCGCGTCATCGGGCGTGGCATCGCGAAGGCGGAAGGATGCGGGCATCAGGACCTCCTGCTTCCGCGACTGTCGGGTGGGCGGCGGAACGCGCGCGGACCCTCCCGATCGACGGCGTCCGGCGTCGCCGCCGCCGTCACAGCATCAGGCTCATCGGGTCTTCCATCACGGATTTGAACGCCGCGAGCCATTCCGCGCCCAGCGCGCCGTCGACCACCCGGTGGTCGACCGACAGGGTGCATGTCATCACGGTGGCGATCGCCAGCGCGCCGTTCTTCACCACCGGCCGCTGCTGCCCGGCGGCGACCGCCAGGATCGCCGCCTGCGGCGGATTGATCACGGCGGCGAAGTCGGAGACGCCGTACATGCCCATGTTGGAGACCGAGAAGCCGCCGCCCTGGAACTCCTCCGGCTTCAGCTTTCCGGCCTTGGCCCGGGCGATCAGGTCCTTCATCTCGTTGCTGAGCGTTGCCAGCCCCTTGCGGTCGGCCTGGCGGAGGATCGGCGTGATCAGGCCGTCCGGGATCGAAACGGCCACGCTGATGTCGACATCGTCGTAGAGGACGATGTTGTCCTCGGTGTAGCTCGCGTTCACCCTGGGCACGCGCCGCAACGTGACGGCGGCGGCCTTGATGACGAGGTCGTTGACCGAAAGGCGGAACGCGCCCTGGCCTTCCTTGGGGGACCTGGCGTTCAGCTCCTCCCGCAGCTTCAGCAGGGCGTCGATCTCGATATCCATCGAGACGTAGAAATGCGGGATGGTCTGTTTCGCTTCCGTTAGCCGCCGCGCGATCACCTTGCGCATGGTGCTGTTGGGCAGAAGCTGGTGCGGGGCGGTGATCGCGGGCGCCGGCGCTGCCGGCCGCGCGGCTGGT
>JAGWSV010000281.1 GCA_028869315.1 Rhodospirillales bacterium | reverse complement strand
CCCTTTCTCCTCCGTTCGCGATCCACGATACCCGGCACCCCGGTTTGAACGGGCAGGTCGGCGCTGGCGATGGCCGGTTTTGGTCTGGTCGTTGCGTCGTTGGCGGCACGGCGGCGCGCGAAGGCGGCGGCATCGGGTGAATATCGCAACGACCGGTTGGCGGCGGGCCAACGCCCCGCTGCGGCGCCTCATCCGTGCATGCCGTCCCGACGCCCGTTCGCACGATCACCGACGACCGGCCAGGGCCGGTGCGACAACCGGTCAGGGCCGGCCCGACAACGATCGAACCGCGATCAGCGGCCTCGAACCGGCCGCGGCGGCCGGCAGCCTACTCCGCCGCTTCCTTCACACCCTCGCCCTTCGCGGCGATCCGCGCCATCGCCTGTTCCACGTGGCGCGAGAACACGTATTCCGCCGGTCGCTGCCCTTCCAGCGGGATGTCCGGCGCCATCGGCCCGTCAGTGCGGATGCCCCGCACGGCCTGCGTCAGCGCCCGCCAGGGCCGGCGCACCGTCTCCGTCACCGCGGTCGCCTCGTAGCCGGAATGCACCATGCAGTCGGCGCATTTCTCGTAGTTCCCGGTGCCGTAGCGATCCCAGTCGGTGGTCTCCATCAATTCCTTGAAGGTTTTCGCATATCCTTCGCCCAGCAGGTAGCACGGCCGCTGCCAGCCGAAATACGTCCGGGTCGGGTTGCCCCAGGGCGTGCAATGGAAAGTCTGGTTTCCAGCCAGGAAGTCCAGGAACATCGAAGACTGGTTGAACGCCCATTTCTTCTTCCAGGTTCCCTTGCCCTGCCGGGCGAAGATGCCGCGGAACAGTTCCTTGGTCTTGCGGCGATTGAGGAAATGCTGCTGGTCCGGCGCCCGCTCATAGGCGTAGCCGGGGGACACGCTGATGCCGTCCACCCCCATGCCCATGACGTCGTCGAAGAACCCGGCAACCTTCGCGGGCTCGGCATTGTCGAACAGGGTGGCGTTGATGATCACCCGGAACCCGGCCGCCTTGGCTTTCGCGATCGCCTCCACGGCACGGTCGTAGACGCCGTCCTGGCAGACCGACGCGTCGTGCTCCGCCTTCGACCCATCCAGGTGGACCGACCAGGTGAAATACGGCCCGGGCTTGAAAAGATGCATCTTTTTCTCAAGCAGCAGGGCGTTGGTGCAGACGATCACGAATTTCCTGCGTGCGATCGCGCCGTCCACGACCTGATCGATCTCCTTGTGCAGCAGGGGCTCGCCGCCGGCGATCACCACCACCGGGGCGCCGCACTCGTCCACCGCCTCCAGGCACTCGGCGACCGAGAGGCGCTGGTTCAGGATCGGCGCCGGATAGTCGATCTTGCCGCAGCCGGCGCAGGCCAGGTTGCAGCGGAACAACGGCTCCAGCATCAGGACCAGCGGGTAGCGCTTGCGCCCGATCAGGTGCTGCTTCAGCACGTAGGCGCCCACGCGGATCGCCTGATTCAACGGCACGGCCATAAGCTAACCCCTTGAAAGAACGTCAGATCGGCAAGACGTCAGGCGTCGGCGAGTTCGGCGGGGAAGCGGAAGCGCACGTTCTCCGCCGCCCCTTCCAGGGTGGAGATGTCGATGGGTCCGAACCGGCGCAAGCCCTCGATCACGCCCTGCACCAGGGTTTCGGGGGCCGAGGCGCCCGCGGTCACGCCGACCGATCCCACGCCCTCGAACCAGGCGCATTGCAGCGAATCGGCATCGTCGATCAGGTAGGCCGGCTTGCCGAGATCCTCGCCGATTTCGCGCAACCGATTGGAATTGCTGCTGTTCTTTGACCCGACGACGAGAATCACATCGACTGCGCGGGCCAGTTCCCGCACCGCCTGCTGGCGGTTCTGGGTGGCGTAGCAGATATCCCGCACATCGGGCCCGACGATCGCCGGGAACCGCGCCGTGAGCGCGGAGATAATCCCGCGGGTATCGTCCACCGACAGGGTCGTCTGGGTGATGTAGGCGAGCTTGTCCGGGTCGTGCACGTGCAGCGCGGCGACGTCGGCCACGGTCTGCACCAGGTGCACCGTGCCGTCGATCTGGCCGATCGTGCCTTCCACTTCCGCATGGCCGGCATGGCCGACCAGGACGATGTCGCGGCCCTGGGCGGCATAGCGCCGGCCTTCGTTATGGACCTTGGCGACCAGCGGGCAGGTGGCGTCGATCACCGGCAGCTCGCGGGTACGGGCCAGTTCCTCGACCCGCCGGGCCACCCCGTGGGCGGAGAACACCGTCATCGCGCCGGCGGGAATCTGTTCCAGTTCGTCCACGAACACCGCGCCGCGCGCCCGCAGGCTCTCGACCACGTGGCGGTTGTGCACGATCTCGTGACGCACATAGATCGGCGGGCCGTATTTCTTCAGCGCCCGCTCGACGATCTCGATCGCCCGCTCCACGCCGGCGCAGAAGCCGCGGGGCTGGGCCAGGACAACGCGCAACATGCTAACAGCAACTCCCGCCGATGGGACCGGACGCGACGCCCCGCGCCGTGCGGCGACGCGGCGGCGAATATCCATGCATCTGGCTGGGATATGGCACAGCACCCCTGCCCCGGCAATGCAAAGCAGAGCCGATCAGGGCCGATCAGGGCGCGAAGGAGGGACCCACCCCGGCGGGCAGCGCGCAGGCGCGGCGCAGCAGGCGCACCACGTACCAGGCGAGGAACAGGCTGGCGCCGCCGCCGATCCCCACGAGCGCCCAGCGCAGGGCGCCGTCGGCGCCTGGGTGCAGCGCGCCGAACCCGACCAGCCGGCCGAGCAGCACATACGCGAGCAGCGGCGGCAGCGAGGCCAGGGTGCCCAGCAGATAGGCCCGGAACCGCACCGCCGAGAGACCCAGCGCATAGCTGGTCACCGCGAACGGCATCACCGGGGAGATGCGCAGCAGGCACACGAGCTTCCAGCCGTCCGAGGCGAGCGCGGCATCCAGCCGCGACAGGGTCGGCCGGCGGTGGACGATCCGCGCGATCAGCGGGCGGGCCAGCGAGCGGGTCAGGGCGAACGCCGCCAGCGCCCCGGCCAGGGTGCCCGCGGCCGCGGCAAGGAACCCGGCGAAGACGCCGAACAGCGCGCCGGCGGCGACGCCGAGGACCGAGGCGGGAAGCACGCCGCTGGCGGCGATCACGCCCTGGAGCACGACCAGCAAGGCCAGGCCGCCCGCGCCCTGCGCCCGGGCCCCGCGCAGCAGGTGGAGCACCGCCTCCCGCAGCCCCGGATCCAGCAGCTGCGCCACCGCCAGCCCGCCCAGCAGCAGCGCCGGCAGCGCCAGCGCGGCGAGGCGCTTCATGCCAGCCGGGCCAGGCCGGGGCTCAGCCGCTCGCGCCCGCTATCGGCGAACAGGCGCGGGTTGGCGAGACCGAGCCGCGCGGCGCGATAGGTCGCGGCCGTCGCGAGCACGCCGAGCCCGTAGGTGACGCTGCGGCGGAAGTTGATCGAGGAAGCCTCTGGAAAATAACGGGTCGGGCAGGAGACCTCGCCGATCGCGAACCCGGCATGGATGGCCTGGGTCAGCATCTGGTTGTCGAACACGAAGTCGTCCGAGCAGTTGAGCAGCGGCAGCCGCTCCAGCACGCGGCGGCTCCAGGCGCGGTATCCCGTATGATACTCTGAGAGCTTCTGGCCGACGAGAAGGTTCTGCGCGGCGGTGAGAAACCGGTTGGAAACGTATTTATAGAGCGGCATGCCGCCCTTGCGCGCCCCGCCGCCCAGGATGCGCGAGCCCAGCACCACGTCGTAATGGCCGGAGACGATCATCGAGGCCATGGCCGGGACCAGCGCCGGCGAATACTGGTAGTCGGGGTGCAGCATGACCACCACGTCCGCCCCCCGCGCCAGCGCCGCGGCGTAGCAGGTTTTCTGGTTCGCCCCGTAGCCGCGATTGCGGTCGTGGCGGAGGGTCAGGATACCGAGGTCCCGGGCAACCCGCACGGTATCGTCGGCCGACGCGTCGTCCGTCAGGATGACGTCGTCCACCAGGTCCTTCGGGATCTCGTCATAAGTGCGCCGCAGCGTCTTTTCGGCGTTGTAGGCGGGCAGGACGACGGCGATCCGGTTTCCGGCCAGCATGGCACACCCCGTAAACGAAGCTCAAAGCGACGAGCGGGCGTAGCCCCGGCCGGTTGTCAAAACGGTTGCAGCGGCGCCGATCCCCGCCGCCGCGACGCGCGAATTTCACCCGGATCGGCGATTCCGGCGGTGAAACGCGTTTGCAAGCGACCGCATGGTTCATTGCGCCTGCAAGCGCGTGAACCCGACCCGCCGAGACCCAAGGGAGAGCGCTCCGCAATACCGCAACCTCCATCAAGGAGACTTTCCATGCTCACCACCCTCTCCCGGAGCTTCCTCGAGCTGCGGAACGACCGGCGCGGCGTGACCGCGCTGGAATACGGCCTGCTCGCGGCCCTGATCGCCATCGCGCTGATCAGCGCCCTGACCGCGTTCAGCGGCAAGGTGCAGAATCTTTTCAACGGCGTCGGCAACACCGTCAACAACGTCGTCACCAGCTGACCACCGCGACCCGGCGCGGACGCGGGCTTCGCGTCCGCGCCGGATCTGGTCCGCCTGACCGGCATGCGGGTCGACCGCATCAATACCGACCGACGATGCGAGGGAAACGGACTTTGACCATGTGGCATTTCGGCCTGGACTCACTGGCGAGCGACGTGCTGATCGGATCGGCCGCCCTGCTGCTGGTG
>JAGWSV010000280.1 GCA_028869315.1 Rhodospirillales bacterium | reverse complement strand
TGGCGATGCCCTCGTTCTCGTAGCGCTGGCCCACCATGAAACCCGTGATGTTCTGCAGGAAGATCAGCGGAATCCCGCGCTGGCAGCACAGCTCGATGAAATGCGCGCCCTTCAGCGCCGATTCCGAGAACAGGATGCCGTTATTGGCGATGATGCCGACCGGATAGCCCCAGAGATGGGCGAAGCCGCAGACCAGGGTGGTGCCATAGAGCCGCTTGAACTCATCGAATTCCGAGCCGTCCACCAGCCGCGCGATCACCTCGCGGGCGTCGTACGGCGTGCGCAGGTCGGATGGCACCACGCCGTGCAGTTCGGACGAATCATAGGCTGGCGGTGCGGGATCGCGCAGCGCCAGGTTCGGCCGCTTCACCCGGTTCAGCCCGGCGACGATGCGCCGGCAGATCGCGAGCGCATGGCGGTCGTCATGAGCGTAATGATCGACCACGCCGGAGGTGCGCGCATGGACCTCGGCTCCGCCGAGATCCTCGGCGGACACCTCCTCCCCGGTGGCGGCCTTCACCAGCGGCGGGCCGCCCAGGAAAATGGTGCCCTGGCGGCGCACGATGATGCTTTCGTCGCTCATCGCCGGCACATAGGCGCCGCCGGCGGTGCAGGAGCCCATCACCGCGGCGATCTGCGGAATCCCCTGCGCCGACAGGTTGGCCTGGTTGAAGAAGATGCGGCCGAAATGCTCCCGGTCGGGGAAGATGTCTTCCTGCAACGGCAGGAAGGCGCCGCCGGAATCGACCAGATAGAGGCAGGGCAGATGGTTGGCGCGGGCGATCTCCTGCGCGCGCAGGTGCTTCTTCACCGTGATCGGGAAATAGGTGCCGCCCTTCACCGTGGCGTCGTTCGCCACGATCACGCATTCCCGCCCGGAGACGCGGCCGATGCCGGTGACGATGCCGGCGGCCGGCACTTCATCGTCGTACATGCCGAAGGCGGCAAGCTGGGAGAATTCCAGGAACGGCGATCCGGGATCGATCAGCCCGGCCACCCGTTCGCGGACCGGCAGCTTGCCGCGCGCCAGGTGCCGGTCGCGGGCCGTCGCGCCGCCGCCTTCGGCGATCCGTGCCACATGGGCGTGCAGATCGGCCACCAGCGCGCCCATCGCCGCCGCGTTGGCGGCGAAGTCCGGCGCGCGCGGATCGACCGCGGAACGCAGCACGCTCATGCGGTTTCCGCGAACAATTCGCGCCCGATCAGCATGCGGCGGATTTCGCTGGTGCCGGCGCCGATCTCGTACAGCTTGGCGTCGCGCAGCAGCCGCCCGGTCGGATAGTCGTTGATGTAGCCGTTGCCGCCCAGGCACTGGATCGCTTCCAGCGCCATCCAGGTGGCGCGCTCGGCGGCATGGAGGATCGCCCCGGCGGCGTCCTTGCGCGTGGTGGCGCCGCGGTCGCAGGCCCTTGCCACCGTGTACACATAGGCGCGGGCGGCGTTCATCGTGGTGTACATGTCGGCGAGCTTGCCCTGCATGATCTGGAATTCGCCGATTTTCTGCCCGAACTGCTCGCGTTCGTGGACGTAGGGGATCACCGCATCGAGACAGGCCTGCATGATGCCGAGCGGCCCGCCGGCGAGCACCGCGCGCTCGTAGTCGAGCCCGCTCATCAGCACCCGCACGCCGGCGCCGACCTCGCCGAGCACGTTCTCCGCCGGAACCTCGCAATCGGCGAACACGAGTTCGGAGGTGTTGGAGCCGCGCATGCCGAGCTTGTCGAGCTTCCGGCCGGGGGCGAAGCCCTTGAAGCCCTTCTCGATCAGGAACGCGGTGATGCCGCGCGGGCCGGCGGCGGGATCGGTTTTGGCGTAGACCACCAGCACGTCGGCGTCGGGGCCGTTGGTGATCCACATCTTGGTCCCGTTCAGCACGTAGCGGTCGCCGCGCCGCTCGGCGCGCAGGCGCATCGACACGACATCGGAACCGGCGCCCGGTTCGGACATCGCCAGCGCGCCGACCGCGGTGCCGGCGATCAGGCCGGGCAGGTAGCGGCGCTTCTGCGCCGCGGTGCCGTTGCGGCGGATCTGGTTCACGCAGAGGTTGGAATGCGCGCCGTAGGACAGCCCGACCGAAGCGGAGGCGCGCGACACCTCCTCCATCGCCACCACGTGGTCGATATAGCCCATGCCGGCGCCGCCGTACTCCTCCTCCACCGTGACGCCGAGCAGGCCGAGGGCGCCGAGCTTCGGCCAGAGGTCGGGCGGAAAGGCGTTGTCGCGGTCGATGGCGGCGGCGCGCGGCGCGATCTCGGCGCTCGCGAAGGCCGCCACCTGGGCGCGCAGCATCTCGGTGGTCTCGTCGAGGCCGAAGTCCAGGCCGGGCAGGCGGTTGGGCAGGGTGGGCATGATCGGGCGGTCCTGGCAGCGGGAGCCGACAGGATGGCGGAATTCCGGTGGGGGGGAAAGCGGAGGGATCGGGCCGGGGCTTCCGGGCAGGGGCTTCCGGGCAGGGCGGCGCAGCGGAGTGCATCGCGGCCTGGAGGCCCGCCTGCATCACGGCCACACCGGCAGGCCGTCCAGCCCTGCGGTTTCCGGCAGGCCGCAGATCAGGTTCGCATTCTGCACCGCCTGGCCGGCCGCGCCCTTGCCGAGATTGTCGACCACGCCCATCGCGATCACCAGCTCGCGGTCCGGATCGGCCGCGTAGCTGACGAATGCGAGGTTGGAGCCGGTCGCCCATTTGGTCTGCGGCGGCTTGCCGGTCACGCGGACGAACGCCCGCCCGGCGTAGAAGCGCCGGGCCGCGTCCAGGCATTGGTCCGTGGTGGCGCCGCCGCGGCAGTAGATGGTGGCGAGTATGCCCCGGGTCATCGGAACCAGGTGTGGCGTGAACACCAGCCCGGCCGCGCTGCCGCCACTCAGCCGCTCGATCGTCTTGGCGATCTCGGGCATGTGGACGTGCCTGAGCAGACCGTAGGGCAGCAAGTTCTCGTTGCTCTCGGCGTAGCCGAACCTGCTGTCGGCGCCGCCCCTTCCGGCGCCGGAGATGCCGGTCTTGACGTCGATCACGATGTTGCCGGGCGCGATCAGCTTGTTGCCCAGCAACGGGGCCAGC
>JAGWSV010000279.1 GCA_028869315.1 Rhodospirillales bacterium | reverse complement strand
CGCAGCGAAGTCCACGCGGTCGCCACCGTGCTCGACCGGCAACTGGCGAGCGAAACCGCCTCGCTCTCCGCCCTCGCCCGCTTTGCCCACCTGCCCCGCGACGACCGATCCCGCGACGGCCTGGCGGCGTTCATCGACGATGTTCGGCTGGCGGGCGCCGGCAACCAGCGCTGGCAGTCGGTAACCCTGGTCTCCGCCTCGGGCAAGGCCCTGGCCTCCGTCACCGTGGCTGCCGGCCTGGCCCCCCTTCCCGCGCCCCCGGAGGGTTGGGGTGTCCTGACGCGGCCAACGGTCACCGTCTCCCCGCCCCCATCGCCCGGCGCCGCGCCCACGGTGCAGGTCGGGGTCCCGGTCATCCGGGACGGACGCGTCGCCGGGACGCTGTGGGCGCGCCGCGTCCCGGGAACCCTGCGGGCCGCCCTGGCCACGGTGCTCGGCGTCCCGCGGATGAACACGATCCTCGTCTCCTATGACGGGATCGTGCTGGCGGCGACCGACCCTCGGCTGGTGGGCCGCCCGGTGCCGTTTCCCCGGCTGCGAAACCTCGGCGGGCGACGGGCAGGGCTGGTCTCGGTCGCGCCGGACGGGAGCGCCAGGACCTATGTCGCCTTCCAGCGCGCCGATGCGGCGCCCTGCACCGTCGCCATCATCGCGCCCATTCCCTCTGAGCTGCCGCAACCGGGGGAACTCCCGCTCTGGGCCTGGGGTCTCGCCGTCGCCGTGGCGCTGTCGCTGCTGGCGGTCGGGCTTGGCGGGAGCTTCCTGCGCCGGCGCATGCACGACCTCGCGGTGGCCGCGGCGGCGGTGTCGCAGGACGCCCCGCCGCAGCTGCCGCAGCCAACCGGGGTGCGCGAACTCGATGCCGTGCAGGCCGCCCTGCATCACGCCAGCCAGGCCTTGGCCGAGCGCGTGGCCAACCGCGAGCGCCTGCACGAGGCGGAGATCGCCGTGCTCAACATGCAGCGGGCGGAAGCGATCAGCCAGCTGACCTCCACGATCGCGCATGATTTCGGCAACCTCGCCCTGGTGATCTCGACCCGGCTGGAACTGATCCGCCGCTCCTTCCGCGGCGACCCGCGGGTGCCGCGGCTGATCGACCCTGCGGTCAAGCTGACGATCTCGGCGGGGCGGATGATAAGCGATCTCGCAAGGGCGACACGGACCCACCTCGCGCCCCCCATGCCGGCGCAATTGAACGAGCTGGTTCGTGAAACCGCCGACCTGCTGCGCCAGGCTGCCGGGCGCGGCGTGCACACCGAATTCCTCCTGCAGCCCGATCTCTGGAGGTGCAACACCAATCCCACCATGCTGCGCTCGGCGATGTTCAACCTCGTCGTCAACGCCAAGAGGGCGATGCCCGACGGCGGTACGTTGCGCATCCAGACCTGCAATACCGTGATCCCGGCAGACGCGGCGGAACCGGATGAGCCGCCGGCGGGCGAGTACGTGATGCTGGTGGTCTCCGATACCGGCTTCGGCATCCCGCCGGAAACGCTGGGCCGGATCTTCGATCCGCTGTTCACCACGCGCAGAAGCGGGCTCGGGACCGGCCTCGGGCTGGCAACCGTGCGCGAGTTCGTCACCCAGTCGGCGGGTCACATTCGGGTGACCAGCCGGGTCGGCGAGGGCACGACGTTCTTCCTCTATTTCCCGCGCAGCACGGGATTGCCGGGCGACGCCGCCCTCTCCGCCTCGGATGGCGCACCTGCCGGCACCGACCCGGCATGAGCCCTGCCGCCTGCGCGCTGGCGTCCTGCCCCTGAACTCCCGCCCCTCATTTCGGGACCAGCAGGCCAGCAACGTGCGGTTGCAACAGGAACCCGCGGTTTGCGCACGTCAACACCGCCGATGGGGGCGCACCCTGTCAAACTTGCCAGTAGCGCGGCTGCAACCGTCCCGGTTAACACATAGCTGACGGCCGTGTCGATACGATATGCAATCGTCAGCCAGGTTCTTACAGCCGAAGCACAAGGGAGCCGCTCAATGGTCCACCAGCCGGAAGCCGGACGGCCCGTACAGGAACCCCAGCAGACAGCGCCAACCGATCACATCCGCCACGAGGCTGGCGACGATGCCGTGCAGCCGTTCATGGTTGGTAACAGCCGCGTGATGTTTGGCGTCTTCGAGCAGATCCGCCGCTTCGCTGCCTGCGACATGCCGGTGCTGATCATCGGCGAAAGCGGCACCGGCAAAGAGTTGGTCGCGCGCGCCATCCATGACCGCTCCCGCCGCGCCAGCGGCCCGTTCGTGGCCATCAACTGCGCGGCGGTGCCCGCGACGTTGATCGCCTCGGAGCTGTTCGGCTACGAGAAGGGCGCCTTCACCGGCGCCAGTGTCCGCAAGCACGGGCTGATCGAGCGCGCCAACAAGGGCACCTTGTTCCTCGACGAGATCGGCGACATGCCGACCGACCTGCAAGGCCACCTGCTGCGCTTCCTCCAGGAAGGAGAGATCGTCCGGGTCGGCGGGCACGAGCCCATCAAGGTCGATCTTCGGGTTGTCGCCGCAACCAATGTGCGGCTGCGCGATGCCATCGCGGCGGGAAGATTCCGCGAAGATCTCTACTATCGGTTGAACGTGCTCAGCCTGCTGCTGCCGCCGCTGCGCGAGCGCGACGGCGACGTGGAGATCCTGGCCGCCTACTTCCTGCGCCAGATCGGCCAGGAACTCGGCCGTCCGCTGCGCGGCTTCACGCCGGAGGCGGCGGCGCTGCTGCGGGCCCACAACTGGCCCGGCAACGTGCGCGAGCTGATCGCCATCCTGCGGCGCGCCGCCGTGCTCGCCAATGGCGAACAGATCACTGCGGCGGACCTGCGGCTCGAGAAGGATGTCCACATCGCGCGCCACCCGGCCGGAGCGGAGCCATGGGACCATCGCCCGATGCGCCTGATCCGCTCCCATGCCGGCAGCACGGAGGAGCGCGAGGCGGTGATGGCCTCCCTGCAGGAACACGGCTTCAACATCACCGCGGCGTCGCGGGCACTCGGGGTCTCCCGCGTGACGTTCTATCGGATGCTGCAACGCAACCACATCGAGCTCCGCCAGCAATGCGTGATACACAACGAAGTGACCGACCCCGCGCACACCTGAGCCGGCACGCTGCAAGGCCAGCGAACGACTGAAAAGCCGGGAAGCGCCTGACCGGGCACATACCGGCACCCAGCCCGCCCGCCGATCGATACCGTGCCGACAGGCCGGTTCCGCCGATGCGGAGCCGGCCTTTCCCGTGCCGCCGCCCGACCGCAGGCGCCGGGAGGAAAGCGGACAAGCTGCAACGGCAAACGTCGACTGTAAGGTTCTGAACGGTCCTTACGATCGTCGTCTATCCAGAAAAGTCGGAATCCATAGGTTATTCGCCCAGATTTCGTCGACCGTGGAGTGGCACGCGGTTTGCGTATTGCCAAACGTGTGACGGAAACAAGGGGCGCAGACCCGATGGAGGCATTCTCCGTCGATCTGTCCCGGCCCGGAGCACGCAACGGCACAACCGCTTCCGTCATGTCGACGGGGACAGAACGAAAGGAAAATATCCATGCGCAACATCCTTCTGGCCAGCGTCGGCGTTCTGGCGCTGACCGCAAGCGTGGCGTTTGCCGACGGGTATCGGGCACCCAGCAACTCCACGACGAACACCGCGCTCAGCGTAGCGGTGCCGATCAAGAACGCCTCGGCGGCCAATGGCTCCAACGCGGCGACCTCGGGTGGAACCGCCGGCTCGCAGAACGGCAACAGCATGTCGGTGCCGATCAAGAACGCCTCGGCGGCCAATGGCTCCTCCGCGGCGACGTCGGGCGGAACCGCCGGCAGCTATAACGGCAACAGCCTTGGCTTCAGCAGCAGCGAAAGCGTCAACAAGAACTTCTCGGCCAACTCGGGCGGTTCCGGCGGCAGCGCCAGCGCCACCAACGACGGCGTGGCGGTCAACAAACCCAATAGCGACAACACCGCGTTCGCGCTGCTCGGCATGGCGGTCTCCAACGGCAACCTGAGCGCGACCCGCACCGAGGTGACCACCACCTACACCTTCGGCAACAGCAACACCTCCGACAGCGTCGGCCACAACACGATCGGCGCGGGGTCCTCAAGCGGCTGGGACGGGAGAGGCGGTTCCTCCCCGGCTGGTAGCGGCAATGTCAGCATGACCAGCTCGATGGGCGGGCTCGGCATCCTGACTGCCCAGCAGAACACCGGCGCGGCGGTGCTGCAGCAGAACTCCCCGGTCCTGACATCGATCGTGCAGGGCGGCACGGGCACCGGCATCGGTCACTGACGGTCCGGCAACGACCAGTCCGGGGCCCCGCACCACCCGCGCGGTGGTGCGGGGCCTCCCTTCCTACACGGCGCGGTGCAACGCGCGCAGCCCAACGGGGCATCGACATGAAGCTCTTCAACACCGGCACCCGTGCGGGCAAAGCCGGCCTTGCCACGGTTCTCGCAGGTCCCGCCTTCGCAGCATGGGTGCTGGCCGGTTGGGTGCCGGCCAGCCCCGCCCTCGCCGCCCCGCCGGCGCGCGACGCCGGCGCGCCGGGGGCATTTGCCGCGCTCGCGGGCTCGGCGCTGCCGACGGCGCAACTCGACGGAGAGCGTGCGCGCGGGGTCATCATCGGGAACACGATCAGCAGCGCCTCGGTGGACGGCAACTTGGTCGGCGCCGGCGCCCATACCGGAACCATCTCCGACACCGGCAGCAGTATCAGCAACAATGTCGGCATCACCACGGTATTCCAGAACACGGGCAACAACGCCCTGCTGCAGAACAGCATGACGATCACCATCAACGCGCACTAGGGGGCCTGCCCGTGCGGGCGCAGGCCAGGGAAGCATGTGCAACAATCCATCGTGTAGGCGTCGGCCCCTGATTTTCCTGCTGGCAGGAACGGCGCTGCTGGCATCCGCCACCGTCGGCGCGGCCCGCGCGGGGTCGATCTTCCTGAGCGGCATCAGCCTCGGCGCCGGGACCGCATCGGTGCACGTCGAAAGCCTGCAGGCGCGCAAGTTCACCCGTGTCATCCGCCAGCACTATGATTTCTCCTGCGGTTCCGCCGCGCTGGCCACCCTGCTCACCTACAATTATGGCCTCCCGGTTTCCGAGGCGCGCGTCTTCAAGAGCATGTTCGAGCGCGGCGACAAGAAGGTGATCGCGCGCTACGGATTCTCGCTGCTCGACATGAAGAACTACCTGGCCCGCCACCGCCTGCCGTCGGCGGGCTTCCGCGCGCCGCTGGCCAGGCTGGCACAGGTGGGCGTGCCGGCCATCGCGCTGGTGGATGTGCGCGGCTACCATCATTTCGTGATCATCGAGGGCGTGCGCGACCGCACCGTACTCCTCGCCGACCCGGCGCTCGGCGTGCGGACGGAGAAGATCGCCGACTTCGAGAAGCACTGGAGCGGCGTGTTCTTCCTGATCCTGACCGACGTCGCGCGGGCAAAGGGCAGCTTCGACAACAAGGAGCAATGGGCGGTCGCGCCGCGCGTACCGTTCGGGCTTGCCCGATACTCGGTCGATCTCGCGACGTTGCAGCAGCCCGCGCTCCTGAACGCCTTCCGGTTCTAGAGGTGGATATCGTGGCTTCCCGGGTGGTTTGCCGGCGAACCAGCACCGCGCTGAGCACGGTGCTCTCGGTTGCGCTTCTCGGCGGCTGCGCCGCTGGGCCGGTTGCGGTGGCGACCCCGCCCGTCGCGGGAAAGCCCGCCGCGGCCGGGGCGACGGCGGATCGCCCCCCCCCGTCATCTGCTCACGCGGCGCCGCTCCGGCTGGCCGCGCTGGCACTGCCGGACCGCGAGCTTGGCCGCGTTCGTGGCGGATTCGATCTGTCCGGTGGCTTGATCGTCAGCTTCGGATTCCGGCAGGCCACCTACGTCAACGACACCCTCGTACAGTCGATCGTGATCCCGACGCTGATGATCGGCAACGGCACGGTCAACGTCCCGGGGCCGGTGGTGACGACGACGACGGTCGGGGCGCAGCAGACGGTGTCGACCGCGCCGGGCGTGCGCCCGGGCAGCGTGAGCCTCGACAGCCTGGCCGCGCGGGCCACGCCGGCGGTTGCGCTCAACGGCTTGCTGGCGAGCGTCAGCGGCGACGGCCTGACTTCGGTGACCACGGAGCTTGGTACCGGCTCGCTGACCAATGTGATCAAGAATGCGGCAAACAACACCGCGATCCGGACCGTCGCCAATGCCAGCATCGGAATATCCGGACTGTCGAGGATGCTCGATCAGAACGGAGCGGCGATGGCGTTGGACCGGCTCGCTCAAGTCAATGCAATGAGGCACTGAGGGAGGGCGGCAATCGGGGCGTTTGGCCGCGTTGCGGTGTCACGTTGCGGTGAAGCCGACGGCCAGGCGTTGACCGGGTGTCGGCGCGACCATAGGAAGTAACATCGATAACTATCAACGCTGCCACCAGGCGCCCGATTCCGCGAGCGCGGACGTGGAGGGGAACCGGGAGAACCCGAAATGCACGTCAGAGAGCGGGAGACGACGATCCCAGCGAAGGCCGCGCGGCGCGCCCGCGCCATGGTGATGGGCGCGGCGCTGCTCGCCCTGGCTGGCAGTTCGTTCCCGCTCGTCTGCCGGGCGGCCGATGCCCCCGTACCGATGTCCGCGGCGGTGGGGACGAACCCGGCGGCGACGAACAGAGCGGCGATCACCCCGGTTGCGACGACCCCGCTGGCGGTACCGATGGTGCTCACCAATGCCGTGGTTCTGTCCGACGCCGCGATGGCGAAGCAGCAGGCAGCCGGGCTCGAGCCGCCGCCGCTTGCCACCGGGGCGAGCGGACATCCGCCCGTGCAACTGTGGGATGAGCTGAAACCGCAGTCGCCCGCAGCGCCGACGAGCAATACGACCGTGACCATCACGATCGGATTGCCTCGCAACTAGTGGGCCGCTTCAGCCGGCCGGCACTTCCGCCCGGTGGCTGAACCGGCCCACCGTATCGCGCGCACGGCGAAAATCCGGCGGTCGGGTCCGATCGGGGAGCCCGGCCGGTGCCGCCCTGCACCCCGGCGGCGCGATCGCTTGGGTATGCCGGCGGCATCAGAGCGAGAAGTGGTACGGCACCTCCAACAGGATCTTGGCCACCGGGCTGTCGGGTCCGGCGCCGACCCCGACCCCGAGATTGACGCTGCCCCGCCGGTTGAACTGGTAGCCCAGGCCGAAGTTGAAGGTGCCGAAATCATATGCCGAGCCCTTGACCGACTGGCCGTTCTCGGATGCGGCGAACACGTGCTCCTGCTGGTAGCTGAACGTCATCGAGGTGTTCTCGTTCAGCGAGAAGCCGATGCCGAAGGTGATCGCCAGCGCTTCTCCGGGATGGACGCTCTCGTTGACGACGGTGCCGTCGGTTTGCTGGACGTTGACGCTGCGCGAGAAGTTCTCGATGAACAGCAGGTTGGCGAACAGTACCCCCGGCGCCGTCGGGTAGAGCACCGTCAGGCTTGGCTCCAGCGCGTAGAACCCGGTCCCGGTCGGCGACTTCTTCGATATTCCGAGCAGGTATTGCTTGTCGGGCGAGGTATCGTTGGTGGTATAGATGGGCACGTCGAACGGGCTGACGCCGGTGGCGGTCTTGAACAGCAGGTTGCCGACGAAGATCGGCCAGCCGTCCTCCCCGCTGTTGAACTGGTAGCTGGCGCCGAACTGGATGTCCCCGATCGAACTGCCATGCGCGGCGGGCGTGAGGACGCCGATCTGGTTGGCGGTGCCTTGCACCAGATAGGTGCTGGTCGAACTCTGGTAAGCGTAGACATAGGGAATCTTGAGGTTGACCTCCAGCCGGTCGGTGATGCCGGCGCGGATCGTCACCGCCGCCGTGGCGATCTGTTGCTTCTGACGGAACGTGCTGATGGTGCCAAAGACGATCCCCGGGATGATCTGGAAGCCGTTCACGTTCAGGGTGTTCTGCGACCAGTAGTCGTATTCGATCGAGGGGTCGATGACGATCTGATCCTTCGGGGTCAGCACGCCGCCGGTGCTCGCGAGCGTGGGGGCGGACTGCAGCGTGCGGCGGGCTTCCTGCTGGCGGGGCGAGGGCCCCGAGATCGGCGCCGTCGCCTCCCCCGCCGGGGAGGCCGCCGGAGGACTGGCCGGCGCCGTGGTCGGGGCCGATGACGCCGCCACGGCTTGGGACCGGGCAACCGGAGCCGCTTGCGGTTCCGGCGCCACGCCCGCGCCCGTCCCGGTCGCCCGCAGCTGCCGCAACTGTCGATCGAGCAGCGCATTCTTCTGATCGAGCAGGCGGAATTCGTTTTGTAGCCGCTGTTGGTCGTGCCGCAGCCTGATGATCTGCTGCTCCAGCGAGCGGCGCAGCTTTTCCAATTCGGCCAGGGACGGTTGCGCACGGGCCACGCTCGGCATCACCACCAGACACACCCCGCCCAGCATTGCCCCGGCCAAGAGATACCGGACAAGGCGCGTTCCCCGATCCGTCCCGGGCGGACGCGATACGCCTTGGCTCGATGCGTCCTGGCCCGATACCTTATGGCAACGCCGGCCCACGCTGATCGCGTTGCGGTTGGCACACAGTGTCACTGCCCCCTCCCGTCGCGCAAGACTTATTCATATGTTATCGAGGTGATTGCTGGCAATCAACCATAACCAGAACCATGTCCGTTTCAGGCACGAAGGAGACAACCGTCACCCGCTGCCTGTATCCATGCCCGCCAGGCAGGCGATAGGTCGCATGGCAGGCGACCGTCATTGATCTACATCAATGTCGTTGAGTCAGGCGTTTCGTTCCGGCAGGTTTATCGGGACGGTGGCGATCCGGGAGGCCGGCGGCACGATGCCATCAGGAAATCGTCACACCGGAATCGACCGGCAGGACCTGTCCCGTCACCTTGCGGGACTCCTCGCTGGCCAGGAACACGGCGGCGGCGGCAATGTCCTCCGGCTCGATCAGCCCCAGCAGATGCGACTGCGCCAGCTTGTCGAGCGCCGGGTTGCCCGCCACCAGCTTGCGCACCCGCTCGGTCATGGTGGCCGACGGCGCCAGCGCGTTCACCCGCACGTTCCGGGCCGCGAATTCCACCGCGAGCGAGCGGGTGAGCGCGGCGATGCCGCCCTTGGCGGCGGTGTAGCAATCGCGCCCGGCGACCCCCATCAGCGCCAGGTTGGACGCCATGTTGATCACCGATCCGCCGCCGGCGCGGATCAACTCGGGAATGCCGAAGCGGCAGCCCAGGAAGGTGCCGAACAGATCGAGCTTGATGACCCGCCAGAACTCCTCCAGCGGCGCATCGACGACGGTGTCGTCCTGCGGCGTGGAGCCGCCGGCATTGTTGTGCAGGACGTGGATGGCGCCGAAATGCCCGGCGGCCTGGCGGATGGCGGCGGCGAGGCTGTCGGGATCGGTCACGTCGGTGCGGATGGCGATCGCGCCGGCGCCGGCGCGATGCGCGGTTTCCTCCCCGGCGGCGGCGTTCAGCTCGGCCACCGCGACCCTGGCACCTTCGCGCGCGAAGGCGAGCGCGGTGGCGCGGCCAATGCCGGTGCCGGCCCCGGTGATGAAAGCGACTTTGTCGGCAAGACGGGGCATGGCGCTTCTCTCCCTGGACCTCGGTTGCATCCAGGCTGGCACGCGCGGGCGGCCATGGCTACCGCCCCAGCTCCCGCGTCATCGCCTCGATCCCGTCCGGGGTCAGCGGGAACATCCGCTCCGCCATCAGCCGCCGGATCATGGAGATCGACTGGGTGTAGGCCCATTGCCCGTCCGGCGTGGGGTTCAGCCAGGCAGCGCGGCGGTAGTGCGCGGTCAGCCGTTCAAGCCACGCCTGCCCCGGCTCGGGGTTCCAGTGCTCCACGCTGCCGCCCGCCATGGTGATCTCGTACGGGCTCATCGCCGCGTCGCCGACGAAGATCAGCCGGTAGTCCGGGCCGTAGGTGCGCATCACCTCCTCCGTCCCGATCACCCGGTCGTGGCGGCGGCGGTTCTCCTTCCACACCCGCTCGTAGGGGAAGTTGTGGAAGTAGAAATGCTCAAGGTGCTTGAACTCGGTGCGGCAGGCGGAGAACAGCTCCTCCGACAGCCGCACGTGGTCGTCCATCGAGCCGCCGACATCGAGGAACAGCAGGATCTTCACCGCGTTGTGCCGCTCCGGCACCAGTTTCAGGTCCAGCATGCCGGCGTTGTTGGCGGTGGAGCGGATGGTGTCGGGCATATCGAGCTCCACCGGCGCGCCCTGGCGGGCGAAGCGGCGCAACCGGCGCAGCGCCAGGCGAAAATTACGGGTGCCCAGTTCCGCGTCGCCGTCGAGGTCGCGGAACTCCCGCCGGTCCCATACTTTGACCGCCCGGCGGTGGCGGGACTCGTCCTGGCCGATCCGCACGCCTTCGGGATTGTAGCCATAGGCCCCGAACGGCGAGGTGCCGGCGGTGCCGATCCATTTGGAACCGCCCTGGTGGCGCGCCTTCTGTTCGGCCAGCAGTTCGGCGAGCCGCTGCATCAGCGCCTCGAACCCGCCCAGCGCCTGGAGCTTCGCCATTTCTTCCGGGCTCAGCAGCTTTTCCGCCAGCTTGCGCAGCCATTCCTCCGGCAGCGCCCGCGCCTCCAGTCCCTCCGCCGGCTCCAGGCCCTTGAAGGCTTCGGCGAACACGCGGTCGAACCGGTCGAGATGCCGCTCGTCCTTCACCAGCACCGCGCGGGCGAGGTAGTAGAAGTCCTCGATGCTGTGTGCGGCGACGCCGGCCCGCATGGCGCCCATCAGCGCGAGATATTCGGTGACCGAGACCGGCAGCCCCGCCTGCCGCAGGCCGAGCAGGAAGCCCGCGAACATCAGCCCTGCCCGCGCCGCGCCAGGAAGGCGATGCGCTCGAACAGATGCACGTCCTGCTCGTTCTTCAGCAGCGCGCCGTGCAGCGGCGGGATCACCACGTGGCTGTCCGTGGTCCGCAGCGCCTCCGCCGGCAGGTCGTCCACCATCAGCAGCTTCAGCCAGTCGAGCAGCTCGGACGTGGCCGGCTTCTTCTTCAGCCCGGGCACGTCGCGGATCTGGAAGAAGACGTTCAGCGCCTCCCGGGCAAGATCCTGCTTCAGGTCCGGGTAGTGCGCCTGCACGATCCGTTCCATGGTCGGGCGGTCGGGAAAGCGGATATAGTGGAAGAAACAGCGGCGCAGGAACGCGTCCGGCAGTTCCTTCTCGTTGTTCGAGGTGATGATGACCACCGGGCGGTGCTGCGCGACCACCGTCTGCCTTGTCTCGTAGACGAAGAACTGCATGCGATCGAGTTCCAGCAGCAGGTCGTTCGGAAACTCGATATCCGCCTTGTCGATCTCGTCGATCAGCACCACGACCGGCCGGTCGGCCGCGAACGCCTCCCACAGCTTGCCGCGGACGATATAGTTTCCGATGTCATGCACCCGTGGATCGCCGAGCTGGCCGTCGCGGAGGCGGGAGACGGCGTCGTATTCATAGAGCCCCTGCTGCGCCTTGGTGGTCGATTTGATGTGCCACTCGATCAGCGGCAGCCCGAGCGCGGCGGCGACCTCGTGGGCGAGCATCGTCTTGCCGGTGCCCGGCTCCCCCTTCACCAGCAGGGGGCGTTGCAGGGTGACGGCGGCGTTGACCGCCACTTCCAGGTCGCGGGAGGCGATATAGGTCTCGGTGCTGGCGAAAGCGGCCACGATGCGGGTTCTCCGGTAAGTGCGGCAGGCGGTGGACGACGGCGCGAGCCCCCATTCTCCGCGGGCCCTCCCCCGGCGGCAAGCGTGTCGCCGACAGCGCGCCCGGGGGCATGCCGGCCGCGCAGGCAGCCGGATCGCAGCGATCGCGGGTACGCATCCCGACAGGCCGGCCGGCCGGCGCAGCTGGTTAACGAAGCATGACCAGGACCCGTACGATTCGGGCGGCGCGATTCCCGCCATCCGGGCCCCACCCGGACAACCCGGCGGTTCCTTCATCCTTCGTTCATCACGACGTGCGAAAACGCTTCCCAGCGGCCGTCGGCCATGGTTTCGTGTCGTCCCGGGCCCGCTTCCGGGACGGGAGGGAAAGCGTCATGGACACGATCGCCGTCATTGCGACGCTGCTCGCGCTTGGCCTCGGCGCGCTCTATCTCCACGACATCCGCCAGCGCCATCACACGATCCTGCGGAATTATCCGGTCATCGGCCATGTGCGGTACTTCGCCGAGACCTGGGGCGAATACATGCGGCAGTACCAATACCTGCCGGACTGGGCGGAGCGGCCGTTCAACCGCCTGGAACGATCCTGGGTGTACCGCTCCGCCAAGGGCGTTTCCAACCTGGTCAGTTTCGGCAGCGAGTGCGTCCCTGCCTTCGCCTTCCGCAACGCTCCGTTCCCGGTACTGGAACAGGAACAGCGCCCGTTTCCCGGCAAGCTGATCGGCGTCGCCGCCGGCCCCGGCGCCTGCCGGGAGCCCTATCTGGCCGGCAGCTTCTTCAACATCAGCGGCATGAGCTACGGCGCGCTGTCCCACGCCGCCGTCTCCGCGTTGTCGCGCGGGGCCGCGGCGGCCGGGATCTGGATGGCCACCGGCGAAGGCGGCCTCGCCCCCTTCCACCTGGAAGGCGGCTGCGACGTCGTGATGCAGTTGGGCACCGCGAAATACGGCGCACGCAATCCGGACGGCAGCCTGTCGGAAGCGCGGATCAAGGAGATCGCCGCGCATCGGCAGGTGAAGATGTTCGAGGTGAAGCTGGCGCAGGGCGCCAAGCCCGGCAAGGGCGGCATCCTGCCCGGCGCCAAGGTCACCCCCGAGATCGCCGCGATCCGCGGCATCCCGGCGGGCCAGGACAGCATCAGCCCGAATCGTCACCTCGATATCGGCACCATCCGCGAACTCGGCGCCTTCATCGAACGCCTGCGCGGGCTCGCCGGCAAGCCGGTGGGGGTGAAGTTCGTCGTCGGCGACCCGGCGTTCCTGGACGCCTGGTTCGCCGACTGCCTCGCGTCGCCGGAGGGCTGCCCCGACTACGTCCAGGTCGACGGCGGCGAAGGCGGCACCGGCGCCGCGCCGGCCCCGCTGATCGACTATGTCGGCCTGCCGATCACCACCGCCCTGCCCCTGGTCGCGGCGGCGCGCGCCCGGCACGGTCTCACCGAGCGCATCCGCATCGTCGCCTCCGGCAAGCTCATCACCCCCGACAAGGTCGCCTGGGCGCTTTGCATGGGCGCCGATTTCGTGTCGAGCGCGCGCGGGTTCATGTTCAGCCTCGGCTGCATCCAGGCGATGAAATGCGGCTCCGGCCGCTGCCCGACCGGGGTCACCGCCGCCGACCCGCGGCTGATCGCCGGGCTCGACCCGGCCGACAAAGCCGGACGGGTCGCGCGCTACGCGGCCCGCATGCGCGAGGAGGTGGAGATCATCGCCCATGCCTGTGGCCTGAGCGACCCGACGGAGTTCCGTCCCGGCCACGTCACCGAGATCGAGCGCGGCGTCGGCGGCTTCCGCGCCGCCCCGGGATGAATCACCCACCGATGAACCGCCCAGGGCTGCAGCCGGCGGCCGGCGCGGTGGCCTTCTAGGCCGCGCCGCGCGCCGCCCTCGCCGGCGGGGCCAGCGCGGCGCGCAACGCAGCCGCCTCCGGCCCGCGCACCAGCCCCCGGCGCAGGAACAGATCGATCAGCACCAGGGTCACGTTGAACTTGAACGCGTCGGTCCGGCGCACCGTCTCCAGCACCCGGACGAGCGGCCACAACGCGAAGCTCTCCACCTCGCCGTCCGCCGCGTGCGGGCGGAAGCCGGACGGTAGGTCGAGGTCGTAGGCGAGCACGGTATCGCGGCGCAGCCCTTCCGGACGCTCCATCGCATAGTCGATCCGCGCCACGCGACGCGCTGTCCGCGCCAGCGCGGGGGGGATGGCGGCCTCCTCGGCGGCTTCCTTGACCAGGGTCTCCGCCGGAGTCAGCCCGGCCGGCACGCCGCCAGCCACGATATGGTCGAGCTTGCCGGGGTCGAGGCTCTTGTTCGCCGCCCGTCGCGCTACCCAAAGAAGTGGCCCGTCCGGCCCCGCCGCCAGCCCGTTCACGTGCACGCCCACGGCGGCGATGCCGAACGCGGGCAAGGCGCCGCGGTCGATCCGCGCCAGCACCGGGCCATCGGGCAGGCGGGCGCGCACGTCGAAGGCTTCGCCGCGCCAGCGGACATGCCCGGCGGCGGCAAGCCCGGCGACGATCGCCTCCAGCCGCTCCGGGGCATCGAGCCGCAGCCCGTCCGCCGCCGCGACGATGCCGGGAACGCCGCGCAGCAGATCGGCGAAGCCAGGGGCGACCCAGCCCACCACCTCGGCACCGATACGGAACGCGCACCGCGTGCCGGGCAGGACGGCATTGCGGCAGGCGCGCAGGTGGCGCAGCAGGCCGTCCGGCACCGCGCCGCCGGCGTTGCGCCCCGCCTTTCCAATTCCCGCGCCCGATGCCACATCCGTCGTCATGGCAAGTTCCCCGTCCAGCGCACCGGCCGACGCAGCGCCGGCCCGGCGGCCCCGCGCGCCGCGGCGGTCCCATTGGCAGACTATCCGCTCGCTGCTTCCGTATCTATGGCCGAGGCATGACATCGGGGCGCGGGCGCGGGTCACGCTCGCCATGCTGTTCCTGCTGGCCGCCAAGGGCGCCACCGTGGTGCTGCCGGTGCTGTACGGCCGTGCGGTCGATGCGCTGGCGCCGAAACACGGGGCCGCCGGCATGCTCACCATCCCGTTCGGGCTGATCATCGGCTACGGGCTGCTGCGGCTTGCCTCCTCCGGCTTCGCCGAATTGCGGGACGCGGTATTCGCCTCCGTGCAGCAGCGGGCGACAAGGCGGGTAGCGCTGCTGACCTTCCGCCACCTGCACGCGCTCTCGCTCCGCTTCCATCTCGACCGGCAGACCGGCGGGCTGGCCCGGGTGATCGACCGCGGCACCCTCGGGATCCAGTCGGTGCTGCGGCTCGCGGTGTTCAACATCGTGCCGACGATCTTCGAAATCGGCATGGTCACGGCGATTCTCTGGACCCTGTTCGACTGGCGCTTCGCGCTGCTCACCTTCATCGCGGTCGGGCTCTATCTCGCCTTCACGGTGGCCTTCACCAATGTCCGGGTGCGCATCCGCCGGCGGATGAACGAGAGCGACAACGAAGCCCGCTCGCGCTCGGTCGACAGCCTCCTGAACTTCGAGACGGTGAAGTATTTCGGCAACGAAGCGCTGGAGGCGCGCCGCTTCGACACCGCCCTCGCCGCCTATGAAAAGGCGGCGGTGCGCAGCCAGGTCTCCCTGAACGTGCTGAATATCGGCCAGGCGTTCATCATCGCCATCGGGCTGGCCGGCCTCATGCTGCTCGCCGCCCGCGGCGTCGTGGCCGGAAACATGACGGTGGGGCAGTTCGTCGTCGTCAACACCTACCTGATGCAGCTCTACCAGCCGCTCAATTTCCTCGGCTTCGTCTATCGCGAGATCAAGCAGGGGCTGGTGGACATGGAGCACATGTTCGAGCTGCTGACCGTGCCGGCCGATGTCGCCGACCGGCCCGGCGCGCCGCCGCTCGCCGCCACCGCCGGGGAGGTTCGGTTCGAGGCGGTGCGGTTCGGCTACCGGCCCGACCGGGAGATCCTGAAAGGCGTGAGCTTCACCCTGCCAGCCGGGCGCAAGCTCGCCGTGGTCGGCCCCACCGGGGCCGGCAAGTCCACCCTGTCGCGCCTGCTGTTCCGCTTCTACGACCCGACCGGCGGGCGGGTGGTGATCGACGGGCAGGACATCAGCACGGTGGGCCAGGCCAGCCTGCGCGCCGCGATCGGCGTCGTGCCGCAGGATACCGTGCTGTTCAACGACACGATCCGCTACAACATCGCCTATGGCCGGCCTGACGCCAGCCAGGCCGAGATCGAACAGGCCGCCCGCCTCGCCCAGGTGCACGACTTCGTCATGCAGTTGCCGGACGGTTACGAAACGATGGTCGGCGAGCGCGGGCTGAAGCTGTCGGGAGGCGAGAAGCAGCGGGTGGCGATCGCGCGCACCATCCTGAAGAACCCGCGCATCCTGATCCTGGACGAAGCGACCAGCGCGCTCGATACCCGCACCGAGCAGGAGATCGGCACCGCGCTCGCCGCCGCAACCCGCCATCGCAGCACGCTCGTGATCGCCCACCGGCTCTCGACCGTGGTCGACGCCGACGAGATCATCGTGCTGGCCGAAGGCCGGGTGGCGGAGCGCGGGACGCATGCAAGCCTGCTCGCCGCGCACGGAGTTTATGCCAGGATGTGGGCGTTGCAGGCGATCGAGCGCGACGCCGACGCTTCCGAAGGCGCCGCGTCCGGCGACCTCCCGCTGCCGGAAGCCGCCGCCGCCGAATGACCCCGAGCGCACCGCGGCGGCCCGAACGATGACCCGGCGGCACCGCTGCCGCCTGAACGAGAAAAGGACGTCAGACCATGGCCATCGAGCCGAGCACGCCGGACCCCACTCCGTCCGAGCTCTCCCATGCCGGCGCAGTCGTCGACAAGGCGATCGAATACATGGCCGGGCAGAACGTGCCGCCGCTCGCCATTGCCTCGGCCCTGCTCGGCGGCGCGGTGACCCTGCTCGCGCATCACGTGTCGGACGCCGCCATCATCCGGGTGCTCGACAACGCCATCGAAGGGGTTCGCTCGGGCGAACTGCGCCAGACGATGCAGGACGGGGCGTGATCCCGCCGGCCCCTCCTGACAAGTCGCTGTCAGGAGGGGCCGGCTAGCCTGCCTGTCACCCGCAACCGCGAAAGTGACAGGCATGGACCACGTGACCCGCACCGCCGTTCTCAGCCGCGCGGCCACGCCGCCCGGCGGCCTGCTGCTGGGGACGCTCTGCCTCGGCGTGTTGATCGCGCAGGTGGATACCTCCGTGGTCAACCTGGCCGCGCAGCCGTTGGCTGTGGCGTTCCATGCCGGAGTGACCCCGTTGCAGTGGGTGATCGACGCCTACAACCTGGTCTACGCGGCGCTGCTGCTGACCTGCGGGCTGATCGCCGACCTCTATGGCCGGCGCCGCGCCTTCATGGCGGGCGCCGTCCTGATGACCCTCGCCTCGCTGGCATGCGCGCTCGCTCCGGGGATCGGCGTGCTGATCGCCGGACGCGCCGTCGCCGGGCTGGGCGCCGCCTTGCTGCTGCCGGCCTCGCTGGCGATCCTGCGGGTGGCCTGGCCCGATCCGGTGGCGCGCGGCCAGGCGCTCGGCGTGTGGGCCAGCTGCAACGGGCTGGCTTTCGTGATCGGCCCTGGGCTGGGCGGCCTGCTGATCGCAAGCTGGGGCTGGCGGAGTGTGTTCTTCCTGATCGTCCCCCTCGGTGCGGCGGCATTCCTGCTCGCGCGGACCGTGGTGGCGGAGTCGGCGGACCGGGGAGAGCGGCGGTTCGACCTGCCGGGCCAGGCGCTGGGCGCGCTGGCACTCGGCGGGCTGGCCGCGGCGGCGATCGCCGACACCGGCACCCCCGTCCGTTTCACCGCGGCGCTGGGCCTCGCGGCGCTCGCCGCGCCGCTGTTCCTGCACATCGAGCGCCGGGCGGGCCCGACGGCCCTGGTGCCGCTCGCGCTGTTCCGCTCCGCATCGTTCAGCGGTGCGCTGGCCGCCACCGGGGCGATGACCTTCGGCATCTATGGCATGATCTTCCTGCTGCCGATGGTCTGGCAGGCCTCGGGGCGGTTCGGTCCGGAAGCGGCCGGTCTCGCCCTGACCCCGTGCGCGGCGCTGTTCTTCCTGGTGTCCCAGGGATCCGGTGCGTTGACCCAACACCTGGGGCGGCGCGCAATGATTGCCGGCGGCACCGCGCTGATCGGCTGCGGCCTGACAGTGGTCGCGCTGACCCGGGCCGGTACGCCGCTGCCGCTGGCCGAGGCGGGGCTCGGCCTCGCCGGGATCGGGATGGGGCTGAACACCGGGCCGCTTTATGCGGTGGCGGTCGGCGCGGTCGCGGCGGAGCGATCCGGCACCGCGGCCTCGCTCATCAACGTCGCACGGATGAGCGGCGCGACGTTGGGGGTGGCGATCCTCGGCACGGCGTTCGGGGCGGCCCATGGCGGCGCGGCGGGGCTGGAGGCGGCCATGCTGGCCGGCGGGGCGGTGCAGCTTGCCGGCGCGGCGATAGCGTGGGCGATGATCCGGTAGGCGCGCGCCCGGTCGGTGCGGGCGGCATAGGCATCGTCGGCAAATAAATGTGTCAGCACGCCGACAAAGATGCCTATCAAAACAACACTTTAAGGTCCGTTCGACACCTCTGATCGATTCGATTTGATGAACGGGCCTATAGCGGCGGCGGTCAGGCCAGCCGTCCCGTCGACGACCGCTCCGGGCGGCGTACTGCCTGTCCGCGTTCGCTCATCCCTGGTTGCGCGCAGCCACCCGGCGCGCCTGCCGCGATCAGCCACCCGGCGAGCCTGACCCCGCACCCTCCCGCGCCCGCCGCTTCCGGGCCGAAGCGGCATATTGGCCGCGCGGCCGGTTCTCCTGCACGTTCGGGCAGACCACGGTGTCGTAGTAGTCATCCCAGTCCTCCGGCCGCAGGCCATGGAGGTCGGGAACCAGTTCGTAGTCGTTCAGGGTGGCGTCGTCATACACGTGCCGCGGCAGCGGCTGGACCTGCAGCAGCGGGACATCGGCGCGGAAATCGATCGGCATGTCAGTCTTGGTCAGGGGCAGGTTGGTGATCAGCGGGCCGAACCACCGGTCGGTCTCCACGATCCCCTCGAACAACTCGTAGCCGCCGCTGCGCGGGATGTCCGCCGGCGCGCGCACCAGCGCGCTCCAGCCCGGAGCGGTGCGCAGCACGAGACCGGTCCACATCTGCACCAGCCCCGGCTCCTGCAAGGCGCCGAGAAAGGGGGGCGAGAATTCCCGGATCTCGGGCGGCGCGACGGCGTCGAACTGCTCCCGGAAGCCGGGAAACTGCACCGCCTTCAGCGGCAGCCACTGGCCGGCGCCCTCGAAGCTCCAGCTCACGTCATGGCCGTCCCACATCAGACTGAAACTGGTCGGCGGAAACACGTACCAGCCGAATGCGGCGGCCGCGGTGGCGGGCTCGCAGTAGCGGAACGCGCGGGTCGGCAAGGACCCGGCGGCGGAGCGATCCGCGCGCATCGGATAGCGCGCCGTGGGGATCATCTGATGGAACGTGATCAGCTTCGGCCGGACCGGCGCTTCGCGCGCAGGATCGTTCATGCTCCCTCCCCTGTCGATCAGCGAGCGCGGCGGATTCTGACGCCGCCGCCGACATACATCCGCATCACGTCCGTGATCAGGTCGTGACAAAATGGGGCGGGGCAAAACCGGGCGCAACGGAAGCCCGCCGCCGGCTCCCGCCGCTGCGACTCGCGGATCAGGCCGCCGCCGGCGCCGCGGTCCGCCCGATCCGGAGCACGAGGCCGGAAGCGAGCAGGCAGGCGACGCCGCTGGCCACGAAGGCGGGCAGGTAGCTCCCGGTCGCCACCCGCACCTCGCCGGCGCCGAAGGCGGCGATCGAGCTGCCGATCTGGTGGGCAGCGAAGATCCAGGAGACCAGCACCGGGGCGTCGCGCTTGCCGAACACCTGGGTGGTGAGCGCCACAGTCGGCGGGACGGTCGCCACCCAGTCGAGGCCGTACAGCACCGAGAACGCCGACAGGCTGACGGTGCCGAAGCCGCTGAACGGCAGCAGGAACAGCGCGACTCCGCGCAGGCTGTAGTACCAGAACAGCAGGACCCGCGGGTCGAACCGGTCGGTCAGCCAGCCGGAGCCGGTGGTGCCGAACAGGTCGAACACGCCCATCATCGCCAGCAGCCCGGCCGCCTGCACTTCGGCAATCCCATGGTCGGCGCAGAACGGGATCAGGTGGGTGCCGATCAGGCCGTAGGTCGAAAATCCGCAGATCGCGAAGCTGCACGACAGCAGCCAGAAATCGACCGATCGCGCGCCCCGGCCGAGGCCCTGGAAGGCGACCGCGAACGGGTTGGCGCCGTCGGGTGCCTCGGGCACGACGGCGGTGGCGCCGTACGGGGCCTGGCCGACCGTCGCGGGGCTTTCGGCCAGCAGCAGCACGACGACCACCATCAAGGCAGCGATCACCAGCGCCACCGTCTCCGGCACGCTCTGCCACCCATGGCGCTCGGCCAGCCGCGCCAGGACCGGCAGGAACACGAGCTGGCCGGACGCGTTGCCGGCGGCGAGGAGGCCGATCACGAACCCGCGCCGCGCAACGAACCACCGATTCGCCACCGCCGCGGCCAGCCCGACCATGCCGGTGCCGGAGCCGATCCCGACCAGCACCCCCCAGGTCAGATAGAGCTGCCAGATCTGCGTCACATACGCCGACAGGCCCGCGCCAAGCACCAGCAGCGCCATCGAGCCGAGCACGGTGCGCTTCAGCCCGATCGTGCGCATCATCGCCGCAGTGAACGGCCCGATCAGCCCGAACAGCAGGATGTTCAGCGACACGGCGCCGGAGATCGCGGCGTCCGACCAGCCGAACGCGCGCTCGAGCGGCAGGATCAGCACGCCCGGCGCGGCGCGCACGCCGACGGCGGCGACGATCACGACGAAGATCACGCCGAGCGTGACCCACGCATAGTGCAGGCGCCCGGCGATGATCCGGGCAGCGGCTTGCGGTCCCATCAGCCCAGTTTGATGAACCGCAGAACCGGGTCAAGCCGGCGGCCCGCGCCGGCAGGGCCTCGAATCCAAGTTCACCTGATTTTCTCGGCGAGGATACCGTCCAGGTATCCCGTGTCCCAGCCCGCCACTTTCCGCCGCAGCTTGACCGACCGCTTATCCTTCCCCGCT
>JAGWSV010000278.1 GCA_028869315.1 Rhodospirillales bacterium | reverse complement strand
CACTACGCGCTGATGGCCCGCTACGTCCATCCGCATTTCCAGGGCAGCCGCGTGCTGCGCCAGGAAAGCTACGCGGTGGCGCGCGCGCATGGCGACGCGTTCCGTGCCCAGTCCCAGGCCGCGGTGCAGGCGGAAATCGACCGCCACGCCGCGAACAAGCGGACGGCGGCCGAATAGCGCCCGCCGTCCCGGCCCCCCCTCCCCTGCGGCGGGAGCCGCCCCATATGCCGCTTCCTGCCCCTCCGCCCCCACCAAGGAACCCCGCTCAAGTGTCAGCTTCCGCGCCCGCCTCCGCCGTGCGTCTCACCCGCCTGCGCTCGGGCCTGACCGTCGTGACGGAGCGGATGGAACGGGTCGAGACCGTCTCCCTCGGCGCCTATGTCGGCGCCGGCTCGCGCCACGAAACCGCGGCCGAGAACGGCGTGTCGCACTTCCTGGAACACATGGCCTTCAAGGGCACCGAACGGCGCAGCGCCGCGGCGATCGCCGAGGAGATCGAGGCGGTGGGCGGGCACCTCAATGCCTACACCGCGCGCGAGCAGACCGCCTACTACGCCAAGGTGCTGAAGGAGGACACCGCGCTCGCCGCCGACATCATCGGCGACATCCTGACCCACTCCACCTTCGAGCCGGAGGAGCTGGAGCGCGAGCGCGGCGTGATCCTGCAGGAGATCGGCCAGGCCAACGACACGCCGGACGACATCATCTTCGACCGCTTCCAGGAAGCCGCCTACCCGGGCCAGCCGATCGGCCGCCCGGTGCTGGGGCTGGAAGCCGGGATCAAGGACATGCCGCGCAAGACCCTGACCGGCTACATGGGCCGGCACTACGCGGCCGGCAACGTCGTGGTCGCCGCCGCCGGCGCGCTGGAGCACGCAGCGGTGGTGGAGCTGGTGGCCCGGCACTTCGCCGACCTGCCGGCCGACCCGGCGCCCGCCGCCGCCCCGGCGAGCTACGCCGGCGGCGAGTTCCGCGAGACCCGGGACCTCGACCAGGTGCACATCGTCCTCGGCTTTCCCTCGGTCGGCTACGGCGATCCCGACTACTACCCGACCCTGCTGCTCTCCACCCTGCTCGGCGGCGGGATGTCCTCGCGCCTGTTCCAGGAGGTGCGGGAGAAGCGGGGCCTCGTCTATGCGGTCTACTCCTTCGCCTCGCCGTTCATGGATGGCGGGCTGTTCGGCATCTACGCCGGCACCGGGGAGAGCGAGGCCGCGGAGCTGATGCCCGTGACGCTCGAGGAACTGCGCAAGGTCCAGCGCGGCGTCACCGAAGCGGAGCTCGGCCGGGCGCGGGCGCAGGTGAAGGCGTCCCTGCTGATGTCGCTGGAAAGCACCGGCAGCCGCTGCGAGCAGCTTGCCCGGCAGTTGCAGGTGTTCGGCCGGGTGGTGCCGACGGCCGAGACGGTGGCGAAGCTGAACGCGGTGACGGTGGCGGACGTGGAACGCGCCGCCGGCCGGCACTTCCGCGCCGCGCCGACCCTGGCGGTCCTGGGGCCGACGGACCGCGTGCCGGGACTGGCCGCGGTGACCGAAACGCTGGCCGCCTGATCCGCGCCGCCGGGGCGGCGCGCGTCGCCCCGCGCCTCGTTCGTGTCCCGGTTTGGGGTCGTGCCCCGGTTGGGGGGTCGCGCCCCGGTTTGAGTGTCGGCGCCGGCCGCCCTTGCCACCGCTCCCCCCGGCTTGGCATCCTGCCGGGCGGGGATGGAGTCCCCCCTCAACCGCCTCCTTCGGGGCTGATGACTCCTACCAAACCTCGCAGCGGGACGGCGCCGGGCCGTCCTCCGGGGCGGCAGGAGCGGGCGGATGCTGAACTACGCATTGATCGGGCTTGGCGGCGCGCTGGGCAGCATGGCCCGCGCCTGGGTCGCCGTCGCCATGGCGCGGGTGACCGGGCCGGCGTTCCCCTGGGGCACCATCCTGGTCAACATCCTGGGCTCGTTCCTGATCGGCTTCGTCGGCAGCCTGACCGCGACCGACGGGCGCCTGGGCGGCACCGCCGAGCTGCGCACCCTGATCATGGTCGGGTTCTGCGGCGGGTTCACCACGTTTTCCTCCTTCAGCCTGCAAACCCTGGACCTGGCGCGCGACGGGCGGCCGGGCCAGGCGTTCGGCAACGTCGCGCTTTCGCTGCTGCTCTGCCTCGGCTCGGTGGCCGTCGGCCATGTCGCCGGGGTGAAGCTGCGGCCGGGGCGGGAAATGGCGGAGGTCACCCCGGCGCAACGCGGCGGCGGCATCCTGGCGGTGCTCGACCGGGCGGAAACGACGCCTGCCGTGCTCGACGCGGCGGCCCGATGGCGCGCGCTGGCGGGCGGCGGGCCGGTGCGGGCCTTGGCCGTGCATCCGGCGCCGGCGACGTCGTTCCTCCCCAGCGAGGAGGTGCTCACCGACGAGCGGCTGGCGGAACTGATCGCCGTCCGGCACGACCATCTGGCCGCCATCCAGGCGGCGTTCGAGACATGGCGGCAGGCCCAGCCCACCCCGACGCCCGCCGCCTGGTCGGAAGTCGAAGGACACCCCGCCGCCGTGGTGGCCGCGCGGGGACGCGACGCCGACGGGATCGTGATCGCCCGCCCGGGGCCGCATGACGCGGCGATGGCGCGGGAAACGCTGCACGCCGCCCTGTTCGACACCGATCGTCCCGTGTTGCTGCTGCCGCCGGTGCCGCGCCCGGGGTTCGGCCGCGCCATCGCGGTGGCCTGGCGGGACGGCGACCGGCGTGCCGAGGCCGCCCTCGGCGCCGCGTTGCCGCTGCTGCGCCGGGCGGAGCGGATTGCGGTTCTGGTGGCGGGCGACCGGCCGCTCACGATGCCGCCGCAGATGCGGGACACCGGCGTTCCGGCGCAGCTGGTCGCGGTCCGCCGGGGCGAGGCGCCGGTCGGCGCCGGCCTGCTCGCGGCGGCCGAAGCGAACGGGGCCGACCTGCTGGTAATGGGCGCCTTCAGCCACGGCGCCTGGCGGGAGGCGATCCTGGGCGGCGTGACCCGCCATGTTCTGGCCCACGCCCGCATGCCGGTGCTGCTGCGGCACTGACGCCGGCCGGCCAGTCCGCCAGTCCGTCAGGCCGCCAGCCCGCGCTCGGCCCTGGTGGCGGCAAGGTCGTCGGCGACGAAGGCGCGGACGACCTCCACCAGCGGTTCGTGCGGCGCGAAGCCGAGAGCCAGGGCGCGGCGCGGCGCGAAGGCGGCCGGCCAGGCGCCGACGATGGCGGCGATCTCCGCATCCGGCGCGTGGCGGACGAGCGCGGCGGCGCCCGGCTGCACGGCCTCCAGCGCCGCCAGCATGTCGGCGACGGTGGCGCGCAGTCCCGGCGGGTTGACGCTGCGGTCGAGGCCCATCGCGGCGGTGTCCATCCAGGCGGCATGGATCAGCCAGTCCACGGCGCGGCGCGGGCTCGCAAGCCAGGCGGCGAAGCTGTCGGGCACCGGCAGGTCGGTGCCGAGGCCGAGCAGCGGTTCGCGCAGGATGGCGGAGAAGAAGCTGGACGCGGCGCGGTTGGGCCGGCCGGGGCGGACGACGATGGTGGGCAGGCGGAGCAGCACCGCATCCAGGAAGCCGCGCCGGGACGCGTCGGCGAGCAGCAGTTCCGCCGCGGCTTTCTCGGCGCCGTAGCTGTTGGCCGGGATCTGGCGCGCGTCGTCGGCCAGGACGGCGTCCTGCCCGCCGCTGAAGCTGGCGACCGAGGAGGTGAACACGAGCCGGGGCGGCTTGCCGCCGGCGGCGGCCAGGCGGCGGCAGGCGTCGATCACCCGCAGGGTGCCGTGCAGGTTGACCTTGAGGCCGAGATCGTAGTCGGCCTCGGCCTGGGCGGAGACGACGGCGGCCAGGTGGACGACGATGTCCGTGCCGGGCGGGATGGCGGCCTCCGGCAGCGCGGTCAGGTCGCCGGCCAGGGTGTGGACCGGGAATTTGGGGTGCGGCGGCGGCGGCGGTTCGGCGAGATCGAACAGGGTGAGGCTGGAAATCGGGCGCGCGCCCAGGCTGCCCTGGCGGGCGAAGCGGGCGGCGAGCTTGCGGCCGAGAAAGCCCCCGGCGCCGAGGATGGAGATATGCATGGGTCGCGCTCCTGGTCTTTCGGGGCTGGGTTCGGGGGATCGGGGCGGGTTGTCAAGCGGGGCGCAGCAGATCCACCTTGCCCGGGGACGCAGGACAAGATATCCAGGCGCCTGAAGGGGACCACGGCCGTCCAGGATGGTTCATCCGGCCGGCGCATATCGTTTTAATTGACCGAGAACCGCCCGGCGGCCCCTATATGCGATCCCTGTTCTTCGTCCTCGATATGCTTTGCCTGCTGCCCATCGCGATGGCGCGGCCGTTCGTCGGCGTGCTGCTGTGGGACTGGATCGCGTTCATGAGTCCCCACAAGATCGTATGGGGATTTGGCATGGATTGGCCGTGGGCGCTCGCCTCCTTCGTGGCGACCGCCATCGGCTGGGCGTTCAGCCGTGAACCCAAGCAGATTGCCGTCAATCCGACGACGGTGCTGATGGCACTGTTCGTCCTCGGGGTCACGGCGAACATGCCGTTCGCCCTCTCCCCCTGGCCGGCGGAGTACGAGGAATGGATGCGGGTGTTGAAGATGTTCCTGTTCTTCATCATCACCGCCTGCCTGCTGACCGACAAGCGGCGCATCGACGCGCTGATCTGGATCATTGTCATTTCGATAGGCTACTGGATCCTCGATCAGGGCGGCGCCGCCGTCGTGACGCTGGGCCACCACAAGGCGTTTGGACCGCCGACCTCGATGATCGAGGACAACAACGCCTTCGCCGCCGCGCTTCTGGTGATACTCCCGCTGTTGAACTACCTGCGGCTGCAGACCCGGCACAAGATCGTCCGCACGGGGCTGATATTGCTTCTGGGTCTCACGATGCTGGCGGTCCTGGCCAGCTACTCGCGCGGGGCGTTCCTGGGGATTCTCGCGGTGACGATCGTGCTATGGTCGCGCAGCCGGAACAAGGCGGGCGGGCTGATCGTGCTCGGCGCCGCGCTGGCCTTGGGCATCCTGTTCATGCCCGCCGCCTGGGTCGCGCGGATGCATACGATCGATCACTACCATCACGATGGCTCCGCGGAATCCCGCCTTTATATCTGGGGGGTGGCGTGGCGCCTGGCGCTGCATCATCCTTTGACTGGCGCCGGGTTCCACGCCACCACCTTTGCTCAGGTCGTGGATACGGTCGTGCCTGGGGGACGAACGCTGGCAATCCACAGCATCTGGTTTCAGGTCCTGGGGGAGCAGGGGTTCCTGGTGTTCTTCATCTGGCTGGGCATTACCTTGGCGGCCGCCTGGAACGCCCACCAGATCGTGCGCCTCACGCACCAGCGCGAAGATCTGGCCTGGGCGCGCGATCTGGCCCGGATGGTTCAGGTTTCCATCGTCGCCTACGTCGTGACCGGCACATTCCTTCCCATCGGCTATTGGGATATCTATTTCACGGTCCTGGTCGCGTTGGCGGCAACGAAGGCGCTGGTGGTGAAGGCCGTCACGGAAAGCCCGGCCGACCGATCCCACGCCTGGCGCGCACGCCAGCCGCGCCCGAGACCGTCCCGCACGACCTCCGGACCGATCGGGGCGGCACGCGCCGGGGCACGCGGCCGATGAGCGGGATCCTCTATCTTCTGGCGCTGGTCGCGGTTCCCTGGCTGGTTGCCTGGACCATTCGCGACCCGAAATCCCCCACCGCCATCTGGTGGCCGTTCGACATGCAGGAGCCCGCGACCGACGGGGAGGATCCAAGCGCGGTTGCCTCCGCCGCCGCCGGCCGCAGGCGTTCGGCGGCCGCTTCGTGGCGCGATCGGCCAAGGCCCGGCGCTCAGGACAGGTCCCGTCTCCCGGGCGGACGCTCGTCATGAATGCCGCCGCCGCGTCGGGCATCGCCGACAGGTCTCATCGCTCCGGCAAGCTGCGCGGCGTCGAAGCGGGCCGCGGCGTCGCGGCTCTCCTTGTGGTGCTCGTGCACGCGTCGGACATGCTTTCGCCCGGCAAATACTTCGGCGCGCTCCCCTTCGACGGCGCGTTCCGCTTCGCTCACGCCGGCGTCGACTTCTTCTTCGTGCTGAGCGGCTTCATCATCTATCACGTGCATCGTGCCGATATCGGCCTGCCCGGGCGGGTCGGCACCTATGCCTGGAAGCGCTTCGCCCGCATCTACCCGACCTATTGGGTCGTCATGGCCGGGTTCGGCCTGATCCTGCTCTACAGCCCGGAGAGGGATCCCTCGGTCACCAGCATCGGCAACATCATCGCCAGCGTGCTGCTGTTGCCACGCCGGCAGGATCCGATTCTGGGCGTTGCATGGACCCTGCGGCACGAACTGATGTTCTACGCGCTGTTCGGCGTGCTGCTGCTGAACCGCACGGCCGGACGGGCGGTGCTGGGGATCTGGGCCGTGCTGATCGGCTGGAACGTCGTCGTGTTCACCGCCACCGGCAGTCCGTTCTTCCACGGCATGGCGAATTATCTTCCATTCCGCGTCTTCAACCTGGAGTTCTTTTTCGGCATGGGCGTCGCCATCCTGCTCGGCCGCGGCACGGCCTGGCGCCCGCGCCTGCTTCTGCTGCTCGGCGTGCTCATCTTCTTCGGCGACGGCATGTTCGAATCCTTCGGGCCCCATCTGCCGGCCGAATGGCCGCCGCGGCAACTGGCCTACGGGGTGGGCGCGGCATTGGCCCTTTACGGGCTGGTCGGCGCCGAGCGGGCGGGCACGCTCAAGGTCCCCCGGGTGCTGTTCGCGCTCGGCACGGCATCCTACTCGATCTATCTGACCCACCTGATCGCGGTCATGATCCTGCAACAGGCCCTGCTGCGCATCCGGCCATACGTGCCGCTGCCGCTCGATGTCAGCTTCCTGATGATCGCCGCGATCGCGGTCCTGGGCGGGGTCGCATTCTCGACGCTGGTGGAACAGCCGCTGCTGCGCCGGCTGCGCCGCCAACCGAAGCCGGCGGTGGTCCCCGCGTGATACGTGCGGGCGGGGAAGGCGCGGACCCGCGCCCGCCCCGCCGGCTCAATCCTGGCGGCTCAATCCTGCCGGTAGTTCGGCGCCTCCCGCGTCACCGCCACGTCGTGCACGTGGCTTTCCCGCAGCCCGGCCCCGGTCACCCGGCGGAACCGCGCCTGGCGCTGCAGCTCGGCGATCGTGGCGCTGCCGGTATAGCCCATCCCGGCGCGCACGCCGCCCACCAGCTGGTGCACCACCGCGGCGACCGGGCCCTTGTAGCCGACCCGCCCTTCCACCCCTTCCGGCACCAGCTTGAGCTGGTCCTTGATATCCTGCTGGAAATACCGGTCCGCCGACCCCCGGGCCATGGCGCCGAGGCTGCCCATCCCACGGTAGGATTTGTACGAGCGGCCCTGATAGAGAAAGACCTCGCCGGGCGCCTCGTCGGTGCCCGCCAGCAGGCTGCCGATCATCACGCACTCCGCCCCGGCGGCCAGCGCCTTCACGATGTCGCCCGACATGCGCATGCCGCCATCGGCGATCCCCGGCACGCCATGCTCCCGGCAGGCGGCGGCGGTTTCCAGCACCGCCGAGAACTGCGGCACGCCGACGCCCGCCACCACGCGCGTCGTGCAGATGCTCCCCGGCCCGATCCCGATCTTCACCGCGTCGGCCCCGGCCTCGATCAGCGCCAGCGCGCCCTCCGGCGTCGCCACGTTGCCGGCGATCACCTGCACGGCGTTGGAGGCGCGCTTGATCGCCTCCACCGCCCGCATCACCCCGGCGGAATGGCCATGCGCGGTATCGACCACGATCACGTCCACCCCGGCGCCGATCAGCGCCCGCGCCCGCTGCTCGCCGTCGGCCCCGACGCCGGTCGCCGCGGCGACCCTGAGCCGCCCCATCGCGTCCTTGTTCGCGAGCGGGTGCGCCTGGGCCTTGTCCATGTCCTTGACCGTGATCAGCCCGACACAGCGGTACTGGTCGTCCACCACCAGGAGCTTCTCGATCCGATGCCGGTGCAACAGCTGGCGCGCCAGCTCGGGATCCACGTCGCCGGTGACGGTGACGAGGTTTTCCCGCGTCATCAGCTCATAGACCCGGAGATTCGGGTCCGTGGCGAAACGGACGTCGCGATGGGTCAGGATGCCGACCAGCCGCCCGGTCCCCCGCTCCACCACCGGCACGCCGCTGATCTTGTGCCCCGCCATCAGCGCCTGGGCGTCCGCCAGGGTCTGGTCCGGGTGAATGGTCAGCGGGTTCACCACCATCCCCGACTCGAATTTCTTGACCTGGCGCACGTGGAGCGCCTGCGTCTCGGGGTCGAGGTTCTTGTGGATCACGCCGATGCCGCCCAGCTGCGCCATGGCGATCGCCATTTCGCTTTCGGTCACGGTGTCCATCGCCGCGGAGATCAGCGGGATGTTCAGCCCGATGTCCCGCGTCAGCCGGCTGGACAGGTCGGTCGCCGACGGCAGGACCTGCGAGTATGCGGGCACCATCAGCACATCGTCGAAGGCCAATGCCTCCTCGATGGACGGGCCCGGCGCGGCGGAACGCGGCGCCGCGGGATGAAGATCAGCTTGGGGAGTGTCGAATGCCATGGTCGGGAATCACCTTCCGCACCTTGGCGGCTCCCCATAGGCGCAACGCCGCGACCACGCAAGCATGGAGCGATGACAGCCAGGGCCAGCACCGCCGTCCCCCGCCGGCCCGTCCGTGCCCCTGGCCGCCCCGGTCCGCCCCGGCTATGCTTCCGCCATGACCGAACAGCCCCCCCGCGCGCATCACGACATGGGCGGCATCGCGAAATACGCCTGCGAGCCCGTCGACATCGAACCGCACACCCTCACCGACTTCGACAAGGAGGTGGACGCGCTGCGCCAGGTGCTGGGCCTCAAGGGCATCATGACCGTGGACGAACTCCGCCGCGGGATCGAAGCGATCCCGGAGGACGAGTACCACCGTCTTTCCTACTATCGCCGCTGGATCCGCTCGATCACCGACACCCTGCTGCGCAAGGGCCTCGTTACCGAGGCCGAGCTGCAGGCGGCGCTGGAGCAACGCTGATGGACCTCGCCCCCGGTACCGCCGTGCGCGTGCACGACGACTGGCCCGAATCCCGCGGCCCCTGCCATATCCGCACCCCGCATTACGTGCGTGGCCGGCGCGGGCGGATCGTGCGGCGCCTCGGCGCCTTCCCCAACCCCGAAGACCTGGCCTTCGCCCGCCCCGCGGCGACGCGCGCGCTCTATCACGTCGTGTTCAACGAGACGGAGCTGTGGCCGGACGGCCGCGCGGGCGACGATCTTCTGGTGGAACTCTACGAACACTGGCTGGACCCGGCATGAGCACCCTTCTGGAAACCGACGGCGAGGCCCTGCTCGCCGCGCTGCGCGGCCTGCTGGCGGCGAAGGGGCTTGCCACCCCGGCGGAGGTCGCCGAGCGCATCGCGATCACCGAACGCGCCACCCCGGCGCAGGGCGCGCGCATCGTCGCCAAGGCCTGGACCGATCCCGGCTTCCGCGCCCGGCTGCTGGCCGACGGGACGGCGACAGTGGAGGGGCTCGGCATTCCGCTGCGCGGCGCGCCGCCGCTCGGCGTGCTGGAGAACACGCCGGAGCTGCATCACCTCGTCGTGTGCACGCTCTGCAGCTGCTATCCGCGCGCGGTACTCGGCTATCCTCCGTTCTGGTACAAATCCGCCGGCTACCGCGCCCGCGCGGTGCGCGATCCGCGCGGCCTGATCGCCGAATGGGGCACCGTGCTGCCCGAGACGACCCGAATCCGCGTGGTCGATTCGACCGCCGACTATCGCTGGATGGTGCTGCCGCTGCGCCCTGCCGGCACCGACGGCTGGACCGAGGAGCAACTGGCCGCCCTCGTCCGCGAGGGCGACATGGTCGGCGTCACCGTGCCGGCCACGGGATAAAAAAGCGGGCCCGAGCAGGTCCGCAGTGAGGAAACGCCCATGTCCACGCCCGAAGCCCGCCTGGAGACACTCGGCCTGACCTTGCCCCCGCCGCCGGCGCCGCTCGGGACCTATGTGCCGTTCCGCCGCGCCGGATCGCTGCTGTTCCTCTCCGGCGTCGGACCGCGGCTTGCCGATGGCAGCTTCATCGCCGGGCAGGTCGGCAGGGACATCCACGTCTCGGCGGCCATCGCGGCTGCGCGGCAATGCGGGCTCAACCTGCTCACCAACATCCGCCAGGCGGCCGGCTCGCTCGACGAAGTCGATACGGTCCTCAAGGTTTTCGGCATGGTCAACGCGGTCCCCGAATTCGCCGACCACCCCAAGGTGATCGACGGCTGCACCGACCTGTTCGTGGCGATCTTCGGCGCCGCCGGGCGCCCTGCCCGCTCCGCCGTCGGCATGGGCAGCCTGCCGCGCAACATCGCCGTGGAGATCGAGGCGATCGTGCTGCTGCGCGGCTGAGCCGGACGGCCCCGCGATGGACCTGCCGATGCCCCAGCCGATGCCCCTGCCGATGCCGCTGGGGATGTCCATGACACCGCCCGCCGGCCGATCGCCCATCGGCCGGTCGCCCCGTCGGCGCGCCGCCGCGTGAGCGAGCCACGGGTCAAATCCGGTCTCTGGGTGCAGGCCGCGCTGCGCCTCGGCGATCACGCCGGCTGCCCGGGGATGGTGCTGCGCAAGGGCGATCCCGATGCGGGCGGGGTTCTGGTGGTGCTGCGCCACCGCGGCGATCTCGTGGCGCTGGCGCAGGTGCGGGCGGCCGACGGCAGCCAGGCCTGGATGCGCGGCACCGGGCCGGCGCCGGTCGAGCAGGCGATTGTCGATGCCTATGTGGAACGCCAGCTGCGCCGCGACCCGGACCTGTGGGTGCTGGAGTTCGAAACCCCCGACCTGCTGCCGCCCTTCGAGGCGAAGCTCGTCTGATACCAGCCCGCGTTGACCCATGAAGGATGGGTCAACGCGGGCTGGTATCGAGTCTTTTCTGGCGCGCCGCCGCCCGCCAACCCGGCGCGCGATACCAACCCGCTTTGATGTTGACCCATGAAGGATGGGTCAACGCGGGCCGGTATCGAGTCTTTTCTGGCGCGCCGCCGCCCGCCAACCCGGCGCGACACCAGCTTGCGGAACGGCGGGAAGGGTCAGCCATTCCGCAAGCTGGTATGATACGCGCGGCCCCTGAATGCGGCCGTCAGATCCCCGCCCCGCCGATGAAATTCTCCTCCAGCGCCCGGCGCAGGTCGGCCACATGGCGCGCGAGGCCGGCGCGCGGGCGCGGGCGCGGCACGTCGATCGTCACGTCCTGCGCCACCCGGGCCGGGTTGCCGGCCAGCAGCACGACGCGGTCCGCCAGGTAGACGGCCTCGTCCAGGTCGTGGGTGACGAACAGCACCGAGGCCCCGGTTTCCTGCCAGACCCGCAACAATTCGTCCTGCAACCCGTTCCGGGTGATGGCGTCGAGCGCGCTGAACGGCTCGTCCATCAGCAGCAGGTCGGGCGCGACGGCCAATGCCCGCGCCAGCCCGACCCGCTGGCGCTGCCCGCCGGAGAGCTGGGAGGGAAATTTCGCCGCCTCCGCCGCCAGGCCGACCAGGGCGAGCGCGTCCAGCGCGCGGCGCCGCCGCGCGGTGGCGCTCAGCCGCAGGCCTTCCAGACCGAACGCCACGTTGGCCAGCACCCGCCGCCAGGGCATCAGCCGCGCATCCTGGAACACGAGCGCGCTCGGCCGCCGATCCGGCGCCGGGCGCACGAGCAGCCGCGCTTCCCCCGCACGCGGGCGCACCAGCCCGGCCACCACCCGCAACAGGGTGGACTTGCCCACGCCGGAAGGCCCGACGATGGCGGTGAAGCCGCCGCGCGGCAGGATGAGATCGAGCCCTTCCAGCACGTTGCGCCCGGACGCGTCGCCCGGATGGGCGAACGCCAGCCCGCGCACGCTCACGATCGGCTCCGCCGCGGCGGCCGCGGCTATGGGCGTGTCCATGCCAGCACCCGGTTGGTCACCGCCTCGAACACGAGATCGGTCAGCCCGTACAGCAGCGCGATCGTCAGCATGTAGAGCACGAGCACGTCGGTCGCGAGCAGGCCGGCGGCCTCGGTCATGCGCTGGCCGATGCCGGGGATGCCGAACAATTCGGCGGCGACCACCGCCATCCAGCCCTGCCCCAGCCCGGCCCGCACGCCGGACAGGATGCCGGGCATGGCGGCGGGCAGGATCACCCGGCGCAGGCGGCGGAAGAACCCGCCCTGGCCGAACGCGGCGGCGAGTTCAACGAGGCCCGGATCGACCGCCCGCACGGCCGCGTCGGTGGCGAAATAATTCAGCCAGAACACGCCGACGCCGATGATGAACGCCGCCGCGGTTTCGCTGGGGCCGAACCAGATCAGCGCGAACGGAATCCAGGCGAGCGGCGGGATCGGGCGCAGGAGCCGCGCCACCCAGGCCTGCGCGGCGGCGAAGCGCGGCAGCAGCGCGATGCCGATCCCGACCGCGATGCCGAGCAGGCTGCCGGCGATCACGCCGCTTGCGTAATGGCCCAGGCTGTCGCCGATCGCGGTGAACCAGATGCCGTCGCCGATTTCGCGCAGCAATGCCCCCGGCACCGCGCTCGGCGCCGGCACCCAGGCCGGCGGCAGCAGGCCGGTCAGCACGGTCCCCTGCCACAGGCAGAGGAATGCCGCGAGCCCGGCCGCCGACCACAGCGCCGGGCGGCGTGGCGGGGACGCGGTCATCCGCCCTGCTTGGCCGCCTTGGCGTAGAACGCGGCGTCGAACATGCCGGCGACGTTCGGCACCTTGGCGATATGATCGAGCGCCGCCTGGTAGTCGTTCATCTTCTCGGTGGCGGCGAGGATCCGGCCCGGATCGGCGATCGGGTTGAAGGCCGGCGAGGTGACCGCCTTGAGCAGGGTCGCCTCGCTCAGCAGCCCTTTGCCGAGGGTGCGCGCGAGATCGGCGGCGGCGCGGTGCGGGTGGCGGCGCAGCAGGCGCGTGGCGCGCACGTGCAGCCCGACCAGGGCCTGCACCGCCGCCGGCCGGGCTTTGATCAGCGCCGCGGTGACCGCGAGCACCGCGCCCGGCTGGCCGTGGAACATCGCTTCGCCGCCCACCAGCACATGGGCGGTGGGATCACGCTCCTGCACCAGGGTGAGCGCGGGTTCCAGGGTGGACGCGGCATCGACGGTGCCGGAGAGCAGCGCCTGGGTGACGCGGTTTTCGCCGAATCCCAGCACCCGCACGTCGGCGGGATCGACATGCGCCACCTCGCGCAGCCAATAGTGCAGTACCGTATCGGGCACCGACCCCTTGGGCAAGGTGGCGATGCGCACCGGGCGGCCGGCCTGCTTGCGGAAGGCGGCGAACGCGGCGGCGGGCGAAGCCGCTTTCGCGAACCCGGCGGCGAAGGCGCCGCGCCCGAGCAGCGCGATCTGGTCGATGCCGTTGGCGGCGACGACCTTCAGATCCACGCCGTGGGTCTGCGCCACCATGGCCGGGCCGATGCCGATATAGGCGACGTCGAAACGGTTCGAGGCGAGCGCCTGCACCATCGCCGGCCCGGAGGAGAAGCTGGTGGCGGCAAGCTCCAGCCCTGCTTCCGCCGCCCAGCCTTCCGCCTGGATAACGAACAATTGCGCCATCGGCAGGATCGGGATGTAGGCGACGCGCAGGGCGGTCGCGGCGCGGGCCGGCCGCAGCGCGCCGCCGGTGGCGGTGCACGCGGCCAGCGCGGCGGCGCCGGCGAGAACCTGGCGGCGCCGCGCCGGGACGGAATTCGGGTGCATTTCATGGTCCTGTCGTGGCGGGCGACGCGCGGCAAGCCGGCGCCGGCGCGCGTTCTAGGCCGATCGTCCGCCGCCCGGCAAGCCGTTACGGGCAACTGAAACATCCGTCGCCCGCTGCGGCGCGAGGTTGGAATTTCCTTTCCTGCCCTCGGCCGCGAAAGCCAAATCCCTCCCCGCCGTCAGACCGGCTTCCAGCCGCGCTCCACCGTCACGTCGATCAGGGTCGGCCCGTCGGCGGCCAGCCCGGCGGCGAGCAGGTCCTTCACCTCCGCCACCGTGCGGGCGCGATGGGCGGCAAGGCCGAGGCCGCGGGCGACGGTGACGAAGTCGACCGCCGGGTTGTCGAGATCCATGCCGACGTAACGATCGGTCTGGTGCGCGAAGCCCTGCATCGCATTGGTGCGCTGCTTCAGGATCCGGTACGAACTGTTGTTGATGATGACGAAGACGACCTGCAGCTTCTCGTGCGCCGCGGTCCACAGGCCCTGGATGGTGTACATCGCCGAGCCGTCGCCGATCAGCGCCACCACCGGCCGGTCCGGCAACGCGAGCTTGGCGCCGATCGCCGCCGGCAGGCCCCAGCCGATGCCGCCGCCGCGCAGGCCGAAGAAGCTCTGCGCGTCGTCGCTGGCGAGCAGCCGCTTCAGCCCGGCGCCGGAGGAAACCGTTTCGTCGATCACCACCGCGTTCGCGGGCAGCATCTGCGCCACCGCCCCCATCAGCGCGAGCGGCGCGACGGGGCTCTGCCCGGCCGCGGCTT
>JAGWSV010000277.1 GCA_028869315.1 Rhodospirillales bacterium | reverse complement strand
CAGTTCGGACTCGAGCAGCTCGGCGGGCAGCGCCGCGGTGTTGAGCGCGATGAAGGGCCTGGTCGCGCGCGGGCTGTGCTCGTGCAGCGCGCGCGCCACGAGTTCCTTGCCGGTGCCGGATTCGCCGTTGATCATCACCGTGAGGTCGGCGGTCGTCAGCCGGGCGATGGTGCGGTAGATCTCCTGCATCGCCGGGCTGCGCCCGATCAGCGGCAGGCGCTCGTCGGCGTCCCGCACCTCCGCCTCAGCCTCCGGCGTCGCCGCCGGGGTGGCGAGCGCGCGGCCGACGACGCCGAGCAACTCATCGAGGTCGAAGGGCTTCGGCAGGTATTCGAACGCACCCCGCTGCGCCGCCTTCACCGCGGTGATCAGGGTCGATTGCGCGCTCATCACCACGACCCGCAGGTCCGGCCGCACCCGGCGGATGCGCGGGATGAGATCGAGCCCGTTCTCGTCCGGCATCACCACGTCGGTGATGACCAGATCCCCCTCCCCGTCCTCCACCCAGCGCCACAAGGTAGCGGCGTGGCCGGTGGAGCGCACCTGATAGCCGGCGCGCCCGAGCGCCTGGGTCAGCACGGTGCGGATGGAGCGGTCGTCGTCGGCGACCAGGACGGTCGGTGGGGTCATCTCGGGTTCCTCAGCACGCCGCGTCATCCTCCGCCAGCACCGGCAGGTGCAGGCGGAATTCGGTCCGGCCGGGGCGGCTGTCCACCTCGATCAGGCCGCCATGATCGCCGACGATCTTCGCCACCAGCGCGAGACCGAGGCCGCTGCCGGCGGCCTTCGTGGTGACGAAGGGTTCGAACAGATGCGCGCGGATGTCCTCGGGGATGCCCGGTCCGTTGTCGCGCACGGCGACATAGAGCGGCAGGTCGAGCCGGCTGGAGGAGCCCGGCACGGCGAGCCGCATGCCGTGCTGGAAGCCGGTGGCGAGCACGATCTCCCCGTTCGGCGCGCCGGCCACCGCCTCGGCGGCGTTCTTCACAAGGTTGAGGACCACCTGCACCAGCTGGTCGCGGTTGCCCCAGACCGGCGGCAGCGACGGGTCGTAGTGCTCGTGGAAGCGGATGGCGGGGGCGAAGCCGGACTGCGCCAGCTTGCGCACGTGCTCCAGCACCCGGTGGATGTTCACCGCAGTGCGCTCGATCGGCTTTTCGCCGAACATCTCCATGCGGTCGACCAGGGCGCGGATGCGGTCGGCCTCCTCGCGGATCAGCACGGCAAGTTCGCGGTCGGCGGGGGCGACGGTGGATTCCAGCAGTTGCGCGGCACCGCGGATGCCCGAGAGCGGGTTTTTCACCTCATGCGCCAGGATCGCCGCCATGCCGGTGACGCTGCGCGCCGCGCCCCGGAACGCGAGCTGCCGGTCAAGTGCGCGGGCAGCCGAGGCGTCCTGCAACACCAGCACCAGCGACCCCGGCTCTTCCGGCAGCGGCGCACCCTGCACGGTGATGCCGGGCTTGTGCAGGCGCGGGCTTTCCAGGGTGAGGTCGTGGTCGGAGACGGTCGCTTCGTGCGTGCGCACCTGATCGAGCAGCAGGAACAGCGGGCTGTCCGCCGGCACGAGGTCGGTCAGCCGCAGTTGCGCGAGATGGGCGGTGGAGACGCCGAGGAACTGTTCGGCGGCGTGGTTGGCGAAGCGGAACCGGTTCTCGGCGTCCAGCACCACCATCGGCACCGGCAGGGCGCT
>JAGWSV010000276.1 GCA_028869315.1 Rhodospirillales bacterium | reverse complement strand
CCCGGTGGAGAACGACCCGGCGGCGCCGGTACGGGGCATTCCCTCGATCCGCTACGATTTCCGCCTGGCGCGGGAATCCGGGCCTGGCAGCAACCGGGTGGGGGCCGATCCGAAGCAGATCCTGGCCGTCTCGTAGCGGCGCGCGGTCTCCATGCTGCGGGTCGAGGCGCTGCCATGCCGGGCATGTATCGATCTGAGAGGCCACCGGTCTCCGCCGGAAGTTCGAAGCGAGCATCAATGTCGTCCGCTCGCAGATGGGCAAGCTGGAGGTGCTGGAGGTCGACCGGAAGCAGATCGACGGCGTGCCGGCATCGTTCGATCACCGTATCGTCGACGCCGGCAAGCCGACCGCCGTCTCGGTCTCGTCCCTGACGACGGCGAAGGTCATGGGCGGGGAACTGCGAGCACGGGTCCGGAAACCCGCCGACACCGCGAACGCGTGCCCCGACTTCAAGGCAACCCGCTCGACGCTTACGTCCGATCTCAAGAACGAAATGGTGGCGGGGAAGAAATCGCCTTTCGGCATCCATTCTTTGAACGAACGGACGCATCTCGACGCGGAACCGAAGCCGGTCCACAACGACGCGGCGGTGCAGCCTGGGGCGCGGGCGCGCGCAGCCACCCGCGGATCGAGAATAGTCTGCACGCGATGGCGGACATGATGTTCGACGGCGACGAATTCCGCGTCCCGCTCGTCTCCCGATAGCGCGTCCGCGCGATTCCCCTGTCTCGGTGGGAACAGACCGACGGCCGGCGCAAAATCCGGCGGAGGGCGCCTCGCCGTTCCAACGTAGCCGCGACCGAAACCTGTCCGGGTGCCCGGCCGATCCAACACCTGCCTCCTGCCCATGTCCACGCACCATTCCCCTACCAGCATCCCGACCGCCCGACGGCGCATGGCCCGAGCAGCGCGACCCCTGGCCACGTCGATGACGTTGCAATCATCGCCAGAACTGATCGTGCAGGCGGCCGGCCTGGCCCGGCACGCCGGATCCGGCGCCGCGGATCAGCGCGATCTGGCGGGCAATGCGGCTGAGCGCCAATGTCGGCGCGCCGCCTCCCGGCGCGGCGGGCGGCCGCGGAACCTCGGCGCCGGCGGGGGCGCTCAGGCTTGCGCCGATCCAGCCGCTCCAGGCACGCAGGCCTTGCGGGTCGAGACGTCTCGCCTCCGGATCGTACTGTAACGCAAGCAGCCGTCCCGCCATCCGCCGCAACGCCGCGTCGACGGTGAGCGCCGGCTCGAACCGGGCGAAGCTGGCGCGGCGCGGCTCCAACAGGGCGCGCGACAGCGAGGCTTCCAGGTTGTTGCTGGCAAGCCCGGCTGCCCGGCGTGCGGCTTCCACCGCCGGGCCCATCGTGCCCGAGGCCAGCGCATCCAGCACCGCGGCGGCGTAGCGCGCGTGCGCCGCGATGGCGGCCTGCACCTCGCCCGCCACCCGCGCCGGCTCGAAGCTCGGCCACAGCACGAGGCAGGAGACGACGGCGAGCAGCCCGCCCGCGACCGTATAGACCGCCCGCATCAGCGCGATCATGGGTTCCGCGGTGCCCGGCAGGTCCAGTTCCACCAGCAGCACGATGATCGGCGTGAGGGTGGTGATGAACAGCGCGTAGCTCACGGTGCGCAACGACAGGCTGAGCACCAGGAGCGGGAACAAGGTCGCGGCGATCGCGAGCGGTCCATGCACCACCAGCGACAAGGCGGCGGCGAGCAGCCCGCCCGCCACGGTGCCGCCGACCCGCTCCAGCGCGCGCAGCCAGGTCAGCCCGAAATACGGTTGCATCGTCAGCACGAGAGTGATGGTGAGCCAGTGGCCGTAGGGCGTCGGGTGCGCAAGGGTGAAGCCGAGCGCGGGCATCGCCGCCAGCGCCGCGCGCAACGCGTGCCGCAACGGCAACGAGCTGCGGTCGAGATTGGCGCGCACGAGGCCGCGCGCCCACGGCAGCCATTCGGGCAGCCATCCCGGTTGCGCGCCGGGTGCCGCATCCGCCGCAGCGAACCCGCCGCCGGGCAGCGCGGCCTGGGTCAGCGCGACCCGCAACCGCTCGGCGATGGCGGCAAACAGGGTGCGCACCGGCGCGTCGGCGGGCAGCCCGGCGACGCTGCGCTCCATCGCGTCCAGGCTGCGGACCAGCCGGGCGACGCGGCCGAAATTGTCGGTCCCGATCGCGGCGGCAAGGGCGAGCAGCAGCGGGCGCAGCCGACGCAGCGCCTCGGCGGCGGCAGCCCTGGCCGCCGGATCCGCTTCCTGCTCCAGCGTCTCCGACAGCGCGATCAGCGCGCCGAACGCCTGGTCGGCCGCTTCCAGCCGGGTCAGCGTTTCGGTGCCGCGCCGGCTGACCGTGCCGCGCGCGCGCAGGGTGCCGAGCACGGTGGCGCGCGCCGCCTCGATCGCGGCGCGCACGGTGCTGCGGTAGGCCCGGGCGTGGGCGGCCCAGCGTGCCTCGGCCGCCGGGCCCGGCACCGCCAGCGCCGGATCCTCCAGCACCGCGCGGAGGTCGCCGGCGAGGCGGGCCAGCGCGGCGTAGGCCTGCGCGAGCGCCTGCCGCGCCGGGCCGAACGGAAAGATGCGCCAGATCGCCAGGGTGAGCAGGGTCGCCCAGGCGCCGCCCACCAGGAACGCGCCCGCCACCGCCGCGGCACCGTCCGGCGTCAGCCGCAGCTCCAGCGCGATCACCACGACGACGGTGAACAGGTTGCCGATCTGCAGCCCGGCCTGGCCGAAGATCCGGGCAAAGGTGCCGGCGAAGATCGCGAGCCCGGCCAGCGGCAGCGCCACCGCCAGTCCCCAGCCGCCGGCCAGACCGAACCCGCCGATGGCGGCGGCGCCAAGCACGGCGAAGCCAAGCAGCGGCGCGAGGCGGGCGCGCAGCGGCCCGCCGGGATCGCACAGGCAGGTGAGCAGCGCGCCCAGCGCCGCGATCATCAGCAGCGGCTGGTGCAGGACCGTATCAAGTGCAACGATCGCCGCGACCGACAGCGCCGCCCGCACCCCCTCGGCCAGGCTGGCCGCGCGCAGGTCGAAGCGGAGCGGCAGACGGGCCAGGTCGGCGGGCGCGCGCGCCACCCGCCGCTACCCCGCGGTCAGCCGCGGGAAGCGGGGAGGGGCAGGTCCGCCGCGGCACCGCACGGCCCGCTCAGGGCAGCAGCACGGTGCTGCCGGTGGTCTTGCGCGACTCCAGCGCGATATGCGCCGCCGCCGCGTCCTTCAGCGCGAAGGTCTGGTTCACCTCGATCTTCACCGCGCCCTGCTTCACGACGTCGAACAGGTCGTTGGCGGTCGCCAGCAGGTCGGCGTGCCTGGCGGTGTGGGTCGCCAGGGTCGGGCGGGTCAGGTACAGGCTGCCCTTGGCCGCCAGGATGCCGATATCCACCGGCGGCACCGGGCCGGACGCGTTGCCGTAGCTCACCATCAGGCCGAGCGGGGCGAGGCAGTCGAGGCTGGCGGTGAACGTGTCCTTGCCGATGCTGTCGTAGACGACCGGCACCATCGCGCCGCCGGTGATGCGCTTCACCTCGGCAACCAGGTTGTCGTAGCCGACGATCGTGTGGGTGGCGCCGTGCGCGCGGGCAAGCGCGGCCTTCGCCTCCGAGGAGACGACGCCGATCACGGTGGCGCCGAGATGCCTGGCCCATTGGCACATGATCAGCCCGACCCCGCCGGCGGCGGCGTGCACGACGATCGTCTCGCCGGCTTTCACCGGATGGGTGCGGCGGAGCAGGTATTGCGCGGTCATGCCTTGCAGCATCATCGCGGCGCCGGTCTTGCAGTCGATCTCGGCGGGCAGCTTCACCAGCTTGTCGGCCGGCAGCGCACGCTCGGTGGCGTAGGCGCCGATGGCGCCGGCATAGGCGACGCGATCGCCGACCGCGACATTGGTGACGCCGGTGCCGACCGCGCTGACGACGCCGGCGCCTTCCATGCCGATGGTCAGCGGCAGCGACGGCGCCTTGTAGAGGCCGGTGCGGAAATAGACGTCGATGTAGTTGAGGCCGACCGCCTCGTGCTTCACCACCGCCTCGCCGGGACCCGGCTCGGGGGTGGGCACGTCTTCCCATTTCATCGCGTCTGGGCCGCCGGGGGCGTGGATGCGGATCGCCTTGGTCATCGTGGTCTCCGTGCGAGAGAAAGAAGTGGTCAGAGCAGGGGGGCGGCTTCGAGATCGAGCAGCGCGCGCTTGGTCGCCGCCCCGTCCCCGCCCGAGTAGCCGCCGAGGCCGCCCGCGGCAACCACCCGGTGGCACGGGATCAGGATCGGGATCGGGTTGGCCCCGTTGGCCTGGCCGACCGCGCGCGGGACGCTGCCGATCCTGGCGGCGATCTCGGCATAGCGGCAGGTTTCGCCGTAGGGGATGGCTTGCAGCGCCGCCCACACGCGCTGCTGGAAGGCGGAGCCGGCAGGCGCCAGCGGCAGGTCGAACCGGGTGAGGGCGCGGTCGAAATAGGCGAAGAGTTCGTCGCGCGCGCGGGCCAGCAGCGGCGTTTCGGCCTGGTCGCGGCCCCAGCCCCAGTCGACGGCGACGATCGCACCGTTCTCTTCCGAGACGGTGAGATCCCCGATCGGGCTGTGCAGCGACAGTTGGGGCAGGTTGGGCCTCGGTTGGTCTCGGGTGGTCCTGCTTCGGATATGGCGAATGCGAGACCGTGCCCGGGTGGCTGTCAAGGGGCCGCGGCGGCGGGCCGGGGGATCACGGGGCGGCGATACAGTTGTTACATCGCAACGAATAGGACGCGCGTCCGCCTGCCGGGCCTAGGAGCGGAAAAGCGGCGGCCGGTCGTCCTGCGGGCCGTGGCGGCGGATCGCCGCGTGCTGGGCCTGGCGAAGTTGGGCGCGCTTGCGCCGGCGGGCGCGAGCGATCGCT
>JAGWSV010000275.1 GCA_028869315.1 Rhodospirillales bacterium | reverse complement strand
TAGAGCAGGTTCCGTTGCAGCATGGCGTAGTGCTGCGTCAGAACCGGGATCACCACGGCGGGATATTCCGAGCCCTGCGCCTTGTGGATCGTCGCCGCATAGGCCGGCACCAGCGCATCCAGATCGCCGATTCCGTATGCCACATCTCGCCCGTCGAACCGCACGGTGATCTCGGCCTCCTCCGTGTCGATCGCCGCGACGAAGCCGATGTCGCCGTTGTAGACCTCGCGATCGTAGTCATTCTCGATCTGCATGACCTTGTCGCCGGGCGCGAAGGTCCAGCCGAATTTCTCGACCTTCGGCGTCGCCTCGCCATTCAGCGCGGCCTGAAGGTCGATGTTCAGCGAGCGCGCGCCAACCCCGCCGCGCGCCATCGGGCACAGCACCTGGATGTCGCGCACCGGGTCGAGCCCGAACCGGCGGGGAATGCGGGTCTTCACCAGATCGATGATGCGCGCGACGGCGGTTTCCGGATCGTCGGCCTGGACGAAGTGGAAATCGCTCCCCGCCTCGGCGCGGGCCAGGTCCGGCATCTCGCCGCGATTGATCCGGTGCGCACTGGTGATGATCCGGCTGGACGCCGCCTGGCGGAAGATCTCGGTCAGCCGCACCACCGGCACCGCGCCGGAGCCGATCAGGTCGGCCAGCACCTGGCCCGGCCCGACCGAGGGGAGCTGGTCCACGTCGCCCACCACCAGCAGGGCGGCCGCCGGCGGGATCGCCCGGGTCAGCGCGTGCATCAGCGGCACATCGACCATGGAGGCCTCGTCGATGACCAGCAGGTCGCACTCCAGGAGGTGATCCGGTCCGCGCCGGAACCCGCCGGTGCGCGGGTCGACCTCCAGCAGGCGATGGATCGTCCTGGCCTCGAACCCGGTTGCCTCGCTCATCCGCTTCGCCGCCCGCCCGGTGGGGGCCGCGAGCAGGATGCGCACACCCTTGGCGGCGAGGATGGCGAGGATCGCCCGCATGATCGTCGTCTTGCCGACGCCGGGCCCACCGGTGATCACCAGCAGCTTCGAGGCAAGGGCAAGGCCGACCGCCTGGCGCTGGCTCTCGGCGAGCGTCATGCCGATCCGCCGCTCGACCCAGGGGATGGCTTTTTCTGCGTCGATCGCCGGCCAGGGGAGCGCGCCGGCCGCGATCGCCCGCAGCCGTTCGGCGATGCCGCGCTCGGCGTGCCAGAGGCCGGCGAGGAAGACGCAGTCCGCCTCGCCGACGCGATCGGCGATCACCGCCCCGTCGGCCAGCTCGAGATCGAGCGCGGTGCGGATCAGCGCCTCCGGCACCTCGAGCAGGCGCTCCGCGAGCGGCAGCAGTTCCGCGACCGGCAGGCCGCAATGGCCCTCGTCCATCGCCTCCGACAGCGCGTAGCCGATGCCGGCGCGCACACGGATCATCGCCGTCTTCTCGATGCCGAGCCGGGCGGCGATGGCATCCGCCGTCTTGAAGCCGATGCCCCTTATGTCGCGCGCGAGCCGATACGGGTTCTCGCTCATCACCTGGATGGCGTCCGCCCCGTAGGTCTTGAAGATGCGCACCGCGCGCGCGGTGCCGACGCCGTGGCTGTGCAGGAACACCATGATCTCGCGGATCACCTTCTGCTCGGCCCAGGCATCGACGATGCGCTTCGCCCGGACCTCGCCGATCCCGCCCACCTCGCGCAGGCGCTGCGGCGCGCCTTCGATGATGTCGAACACCGCCTCGCCGAAG
>JAGWSV010000274.1 GCA_028869315.1 Rhodospirillales bacterium | reverse complement strand
GCACGAGATCTTCTTCCAGGTGTTCGACAAGGGCATCATGGAAGACGGCGAGGGCCGGCTGATCGACTTCAAGAACACGCTGATCCTGCTGACCTCGAACGTCGGCACCGACCTTATCATGTCGATGTGCGCCGATCCGGAACTGATGCCGGAGCCGGAAGAAGTGGCGAAGGCGCTGCGCGCGCCGCTGCTCAAAGTGTTCCCGCCGGCGCTGCTCGGGCGGCTGATCGTGATCCCGTACTACCCGCTGTCGGACGCGGTGATGGGCGACATCATCCGTCTGCAGCTTGGCCGCATCGCGCGGCGGATCGGCGAGCACCACAAGGTGCCGTTCACCTACGACGACGAGGTGGTGAAGCTGATCGCGTCGCGCTGCACCGAGCCCGAAAGCGGCGGGCGCATGATCGATGCGATCTTGACCAATACCATGCTGCCGGCGATCAGCGGTGCCTTTCTGCAGTTGATGCTGTCGGGCGGCAAGGTTACGAAGGTGCAAGTGGGCGTTGAGAACGGGGAGTTCACCTACGCGTTCGAGTGACGCATCGACTGAGCCGGTGCCGCGTCTGAGCGATAGAACGCCGTTGTGGCGCCGTTGATGCTTTCTGCCGCGGCAGCGGGTGGCTGCGGGGCGATGCCCCGGTGCATCGGCGAGGCCGCCCGCGGGCGATCAAGACCGAGGAAGATCTCGAGAACCTCCCATACGCGCTCGGCGAAATCTGGAAGTCGGTTTGCATGGCCGCGCGGAGCTACGGAAGAAGGTTGAAGATATGGAGGAGACGTTCAAGACAAGCTCGGTCGCACCTAAGTTGGAGACCGCATGTAGTACCGTTGTAGGCATTGCGCAGGTATCTAATGCGGCGGGTATTGGCCGGCGCGCGGTATCCGGTGCGTGGCTGCCTGTCTTCGTCGCCACGGCGAGGGCTTCGATTCATGCGGGCGCGCCTGGTCTCAGGCGGATGCGCGACCCGTGAAGGGGCTACGTGCGAAATTCTTCCTTTCTAAACACATTCGTAATAAGAGACGGATTATTTGATTGCAGACCAGCCACAGGTGCGGGCTCCGGGGAGGAAACATGGCCAAGACTAAGGAACAGTTCAAAGCCGTCTTCAAGCTCTTCAAGAAGGCAGTTGACCCGAAGAACGTCAAGCGCGCGTTGGAGAAGACCTTCGCCTCGGACGAGACAAACTATAATGCCCGCCGCGTGAAGGTGGAGCAGGCGCTGGTCGAGCTGGCGACCGCGGTCGGCAAGCTCGAACAGATCGACCATCCAGACGCCGGCACCCACCGTTCGGCCCTCATCGACCTACGTGCGCGCGCGAGTAAGGCGGACAAACAGGCGAAATACGATGCCAAGGCTGCATTTTCCGCGCTCGACTCGATCAAGCAGGACGCCCGCGAGCAGGCGGTCGAGGCGCGCACCTGCGTGAAGAAGTCGGCCATGGATATCCCTCTGGGCGACGGTACCACGGCGAAGGTGTTTCCGAACGATATTCCCGGCTTCGACAAGCTGGACCCCAACGCCAAGGAGAAGATGCTGCAGGAGGTCGCCAAGAAGATCAGCAACGGCAAGCGCATCCTGCAGGATATCCTGGAAAAGGACCTGGATAAGCTGGACGACCCCACGCCCAAGGACGTGACGGATTTCATCTGGCTGCTGAAGTCCAAGGCGCAGGAAACCATCGGCGAACCATACGAGCGCGGCGCGATGACGATTCCCGACAAGGGCAACAAGATCCGCGCCTATCTCGATCGTTGCCCCGAGGTATACGGGCGTCGGTCCACGCACTTCCGGGAACAGCAGAGCAAGAAGGGTCAGCAGCCGCGCGGCATGGATTTCTACGAGGGGGTGGACCGTGACACCAACCAGGTCGCGGATACTGACCTGCTGTTGCCGGGCGGCATGTGCGCGCTATTGTTCCAGCAGCTCACCATGCCCGGCGGCAAGTCCGAAGACAAGGAGCGTTTGTACATCAAACTAGAAACGGAATCCGCCCGCTTAGATCCGCTCTTCAAGGCGACCGACTCAACCCTGCCGCCTTCCCGCGAGTTGCAGAGGGACGATCCGATCAGGACGGTCCTGCATCTGCTGAACGCGGTCAAATCCTATTTCGGTCTGAGCCAGGGAGAAGATCCCGATCTGAAGAAATTCAAGGAGGAAGGTGTCAAGGACGTCAAGGAAAAGATGAAGGCGACGCTCGCGTATCTCAAGAAGGCGAACCCGGACGCCTACGAAATACTCGAGCCCGCGATTTCGCCCTCCGATATTGGCGTCAAAAGCTCGGTCCGGGTAAACGAGATGTTGGCCGGGATTGAGCGGCTGGTCGCCGCGAAGGACGTCGAGCTCGATTTCGAGGGCCTGCGGCTTCTGCAGGCGGCATTCGATGCCCTGACCGACAGCTACGAGATTGAAGGTCGGGATGCCACGGTCCGCGCCGGCGGCGAGGTGGCGTTGTTCATGGACGACCTGACCGGCACGAAAAAGAAGATCGACATGCCGGAGAGTGACATCATCGGGAGGATCGAGGAGGAGCTTGCCGCCCTCGAGCAATGTGAGGAGATTGACGACCTCACGTCCCTCAAGACGGCGCTGGTCGGCGCGCGCCAGACGGCGACCGACCTGCGCGGCGAGGAAGAACTCAAGACCAGCAAGCGTGCGCAATCGGGTCTGACCACGCTGCGAACCAAAATCTCCGACTTGGCCTCCCGCGTCTCCATGATTGAATACGAGCAGGCAAGCACGATCGAGAACGATTCGAAGGCGATCGGCCAGTGGATGAACAAGAACGGGATGGCTGAGCACGCCGAACGCTTTCTTGAGCTGCTCCAGGACCAGGTGCCCGAGAGTCAGGCCACGATCCGCATCGGCGTTCTCAAGGCCGTGCAGCGTGAGATCGTGATGGAAGAGAATCGTACGGAAAAGGTGATGGATCGGCTATCGCTGTTGATCAAGGAAGTCGAGGCCTGCCAGCATACGGACGAGCTTGCGGATCTGCGGAAGGTCCATGCCCAATCGACCCAACTGATCAAGGCGGTGCGGCAGGCCAAGGAGACGCGCGACAATAAGCTGATCGCTTCTACCGCCAAATACCTTGAAGCCAAGCTCGGGCCGCTCGGTCGGTTGATCAAGAGCCTCGAAGAGGCTCTGGTGTCGGCGTGAACGCCGCGTGCCGTCACTTCTGACGTAGAGGAACGAACATGGCTGAACCGGCCGAAGCAAGGAATGCCTGGCTGAAACGTGTTCTCGGCATCGTAGCCCCCGACGCCGGGATCGGCGCGACGGAGGAGGGGACGCGGGTCTCCTTCGTCGCCGCGCGGGAGGCTTACGAGGCCGCGTCCGACCTCGTGAACCAGCAGATCGCGGCGCTGCAATCGGCGTTGCGCCAGTCGAGCGACGTCGAGCTCCAGGAGATCGCCGAATTCGGCATGAACGGGGTGACCGGCAACCACCGGGTTCCGCTGCGGGCGGCGCTGATGGAGATCGACTTCGGAGGCGGCGGCGCCTTGGCGAAATCCGGCCCCAAGGCGCTGAAGATCATCCAAAGCTTCCGCGCTCATCTCGCCGAGGACGAACGCGTTGAAGCCTGCGACGAGAACCCGTTCGGCGTCACCGTTTCGATCCGTGCGACGCTCGGCGGCGCGTTGGCGAAGATGGAGCAGGCGCTGCAACATGCGGCCTGACAGCTACGGCCGCGTTCGTGCCGCCTCAGTCCTCGCGCACGATGCGGTGGTACTCGCGGGCATAATAGATCAGGCCCTCATGCACGGGGCCGGTGCGCACGGCCTCGACCACGCAGAAGAACACGTCGTGCGTGCCCACCGTCACCACCTGGTCGATGCGGCAGTCGAACGCGGCCGCCGCATCCTTCAGCACCGGCGAACCCGTTGCCGCAATGGTCCACTCCGCGGTGTCGAAGCGCGCCTCGATCGCATGGTCGGTAAGGCCCGCGAAGACCGGTGAAAGATCCTGCCGGGCCGGGGTCAGCACGTTCACGCACAGTACCTGGTTGGCGGTGAAGGCGGCGTAGGAATCATTGCTCCGGTTGGCGCAGACCAGCACGGTCGGGGGCGTGTCGGTCACCGAGCACACGGCCGACGCCGTGAAGCCTGCCCGTCCGCCGGGTCCGTCGGTGGTGATGACGTTCACCGCGGCGCCCAGGCGTGCCATGGCTTCGCGGTACTGGTCCTTGCTTATGGGCATCGCACGTTCCTTCGCTCGCCTGTCACTATGGCCCAGCCGCGGCCAGCCGCCAACGCGGCGGCCGGTTGACGGCCCGAAATCTGTCGGGGAGATTAACACCGCCTGGCCCCTCTGATAGGAAAGACCCGGCCACAACGGGCAGGCAAAGGCCATGACGAGGGGGCACGCGCGGCGAGACAGCGCCGATTGCGACGTCTCATCCGGTGCCTGCGCCGCCATGCCGCCTGCGGCTGCCGCCGTGGACGTCGCCAGAAAAATCGTCCGGCGCCAGGAAGCGCCCGACCTGTTCCAGGAGGATCTCCAATGACCATCGACCTCACCCGCCGCGCCGCGCTCGGCGGCGGCATCGCCGCGGCCGGCGCGCTTGGCGCCGGGCGGGCGCGCGCCCAGGCGAAGAAGACCATCCGCATCGGCATCCTGACCGATTTCAACGGTCCCAATTCGGCCAGCACCGGCAAGGGCTCGGTCACCGGCAGCCAGCTTGCCGCCGAGGACTTCATGCAAGCGCACCCCGACATCAAGGTGGAGATCCGCGCGGCCGACTACCAGAGCAAGCCCGACATCGCCACCTCCATCGCGCGCGGCTGGATCGATCAGGACGGCGTCGACCTGATCTCCAACGTCAACAACTCCGCTGCGGCGTTGGCGATCGCGAGCCTGGTGAAAGAGAAGAACAAGGCGGCGCTGTTCACCGCGCCGGCCAGTTCCGATCTCACCGGCAAGGCCTGCACCCCGAACCATATCCACTGGACCTACGATACCTGGGCGCTGGGCAATTCCACCGGCGGCGCGATGGTGAAGGCCGGCGGCGATACCTGGTATTTCATTGCCGCCGACTACGCCTTCGGCCGCGCCTTGGCGCGCGACACCGCCTCCTTCGTCACCGGCGCCGGCGGCAAGGTGCTCGGGACCGTCTATACACCGTTCCCGGAGACGACCGATTTCTCGTCCTTCATCCTGCAGGCGCAGGCGAGCGGGGCGAAGGTCGTCGGGCTCGCCAATTCGGGCACCAACACCACCGACTGCATCAAGCAGGGCGCCGAATTCGGCTTGCGCAAGCACGGCATCCGGATGGCGGCGCTGCTGATGATGATCCCGGACCTGCACGGGGTCGGCCTGCCGTCCGCGCAAGGGCTGGTGCTGACGGAATCATTCTACTGGGACCGCAACGACGCCAGCCGCGCCTACGGCAAGCGCTTCGGCGCGCGCATGAACGGCTGGATGCCCAGCATGATCCAGGCGGCCGATTATTCCGCGATCACCCACTACCTCAAGACGGTGCAGCGGATCGGCCTCGATCACATCGGGGACGGCAGGGCGGTGATCGCGGCGATGAAGGCCGAGCCGAGCAACGACCCGCTGTTCGGCACCTGCGTGATCCGCGCCGACGGAAGGCGGCTCAACCCGATGTATCTGTTCCAGGTGAAGGCGCCGGCAGAGAGCAAGTATCCGTGGGACTACTACAAGCTGCTGCGCACCACCCCGGCGGACAAGGCGTTCCGGCCGATGGACAAGGGCGGCTGCCCACTCGTGCACAGCTGATCGGGACGGACCGGCGTGGCGCCGGTCCGCGATCTCCGCGTCATGGCCGGCCTGCGCGCCGGCCATGACGTGAGGGATCTCGCCTACGCCGCCGCCTTTGCCTCCCGCCTGCGCGCGTGCAGGATGAACTCGGTGTAGCCGTTCGGCTGCGTCGCTCCCTGGAACACCAGGTCGCAGGCCGCCTTGAACGCCGACCCGTCGAAGCCGGGCGCCATCGGCCGGTACGCCGGGTCGCCGGCGTTCTGCCGGTCCACGACCGCCGCCATCCGCTTCAACGTCTCCATCACCTGCGCCTCGGTCGCGATGCCGTGGCGCAGCCAGTTGGCGACGTGCTGGGAGGAGATGCGCAAGGTCGCCCGGTCCTCCATCAGCCCGACATCGTGGATGTCCGGCACCTTGGAGCAGCCGACGCCCTGGTCGATCCAGCGCACGACATAGCCCAGGATGCCCTGGCAGTTGTTGTCGAGCTCCTGCTGGATATCGGCGGGCGCCCAGTTGGGACGGTCGGCGATCGGAATGGTCAGCAGATCCGCCAGCGGCGCGCGCGCGCGGCCGCGCAACTCCGCCTGCCGCGAGGCCACGTTCACCTGATGATAGTGCAGCGCGTGCAGGGTGGCGGCGGTGGGGGAGGGGACCCAGGCGGTGTTGGCGCCGGCCTGCGGGTGGCCGATCTTCTGCGCCAGCATGTCGGCCATGCGGTCCGGCATCGCCCACATGCCCTTGCCGATCTGCGCCTTGCCGGGCAGCCCGCAGGCGAGGCCGATATCGACGTTCTGGTCCTCGTAGGCCTTGATCCAGGCGGTGCCCTTCATGTCGTTCTTGCGGATCATCGGTCCGGCCGCCATGGAGGTGTGGATCTCGTCGCCGGTGCGATCCAGGAAGCCGGTATTGATGAAGGCCACCCGGTTGCGGGCGGCATGGATGCAGGCCTTGAGATTGGCCGAGGTGCGCCGTTCCTCGTCCATAATGCCCAGCTTCACCGTGTAGCGCGGCAGGCCCAGCATGGCCTCCACCGCGCCGAACAGGGCATCGGTCAGCGCCACTTCGTCCGGCCCGTGCATCTTCGGCTTGACGATGTAGATCGAGCCAGCGCGGCTGTTGCGCAGCGCTCCGTCGCCGCGCAGGTCGTGCATCGCGATCAGCACGCTCACCGCGGCATCGAGGATGCCTTCCGGGATTTCCGCCCCGTCGGGCGTGCGCGCGGCGTCGGTGAACATGTGGTGGCCGACATTGCGCACCAGCATCAGGCTTCGGCCAGGCAGGGTCAGCGTGCTTTCGTCCGGCGCCGTGTAGGTGCGGTCCGGGTTGAGCCGGCGGGTCATGCTGCGCCCGCCCTTTTCGAACGTGTCTTCCAGGGTGCCGCGCATCAGCCCCAGCCAGTTGCGATAGGCGAGCACCTTGTCCGCAGCGTCGACCGCGGAGATCGAATCCTCGAGGTCCTGGATCGTGGTGACCGCCGATTCGATGGTGACGTCCGCGACCCCGGCCGGGTCGTCGCGGCCGATCGGATGGGCGCGATCGATGCGAATCTCCAGATGCAGCCCGTTATGGCGCAGCAGCACGGCGGCAGGCAGGGCGGCATCGCCGTTGAACCCGGCGAACCGCTCCGGCTGCGCCAGGCCCGTCGTGCTGCCGTCGCGCAGCCGGACCGACAAGGCGCCGCCCGCGACCGCGTAGCCGGCCGCGTCGGCGTGGCTGCCGGTGGCGAGCGGGGCCGCCTGGTCGAGCAGCGCGCGGGCGCGCGCGATCACCCGCTCCCCGCGAACGCGGTTGTAGGCCGGGCCCCGTGTGGCGCCGCCCTCCTCGGGGATCGCGTCGGTGCCATAGAGCGCATCGTACAGGCTGCCCCAGCGCGCATTGGCCGCATTCAGCGCGTAGCGGGCGTTGGTCACGGGCACCACCAGCTGCGGACCGGCGATGGTTGCGATCTCGGCGTCCACGTTCGTGGTGCCGATCGCGAAATCCGAGGGCTCCGCGACCAGATAGCCGATCCCGGTCAGGAACTGGCGATAGGCGGCCGCGTCGATCGGGCGGGCCGGATGCGCGGCGTGCCATTGGTCGATCTGGGTCTGGAAGGAGTCGCGGGCGGCCAGCAGCGCGTGCTGGTGGGGGGCGATTTCGCGCACCAGCGCGGCAAGCTCGCGCCAGAACTGATCCGGATCGATCCCGGTACCCGGAATCGCCTCCTGGTTCACGAAGTCGTATAAAACCCGCGCAACCGTCAGGCCGCCTGCTTCAACCACGTCCATTCCTGCCTCCATGCCATTTCGGCCTTTACTGTCGCACTCCGCTGCCCTGGGCAAGCGGGGGCGGGGCCAGGAAGTCTTCGGTAAATTCGCCGCGCGAGAGCTTGACGGGCACGTCCTCCGCCCCGCCGCAGGTCAGCAGGTCGCTACCGGCGCGACAGTCGGGCTGCGCCAGCCGTTCGGCGCGGGCGGCGAAGTCATTTGCGGTGGCGGGATCCAGCCGCCAGGCGAACCCGTCCCCCGCGGCCCACTGGTGCAGGCCGGGCGTTCCGTCGGCCGGAACCAGTTCCAGGGCGACGGACGCGGCCGCCCCGGGCAGGCGATCGAGCCGCTGGGGAGCGCCGGAGGCGGCGAACCGGCGCAAAGCCGCGGCCAGCAGCCGGAATTCCGCCGCCTCGCCCAGGATCAGCAGCATCGGGTTGAAGTCGCTGGGCAGGAAGCCGAGCCGGAGCATCGCCGTGCCTACAGCAGTTCGAGCACGTCGGTCGCGTGGCAGAGTTCTTCCGCCCCGTCCGCCGGCAGCGGGGCGCCGGCGGCGGGCAGCACGCGCACCCGGAGCCATTCGCCGTCGCCCATGTTGTGCACAACCTCGGCGATCAGGTCGCCGGCGATCCGGAGCCTGGTGCCGGGGGCAAGCCGGGTCAGATCGAGCATGCTGGGTCCTCCTTCCGGGCAGGGTGGCGAAACCATAGCACCGGCCGCGCGCGACGCGCGCCCCGTCGTGCAGGTTCCCGTTGGGGGTCTCCTTTGGCATCCCTTGCGGTGTGTTCCTTCTGGCCTTGCGGCGCCCGATCGGCGATGCTGGGTCCATGCCGCTCGAACGCATGAACCTCCATCTGGTGTCCGACGCCACCGGCGAGACCCTGAACTCGATCGCGCGGGCCACCACCGTGCAGTTCGAGCACGTGCAGATCATGCACCATCGCTGGAGCCTGATCCGCACCCGCTTCCAGCTGCATCGCGTGCTGGAGGGGATCGAGGCGGAGCCCGGGCCAGTGCTGTCCACCCTGGTCGACCGCGCCCTGCGATCCGACCTCGACGCCACCTGCCAGCGGCTCGGGGTGCCGGTGGTCAACGTGCTCGATCCGGTGATGAACCTGCTGCAGGACTATATCGGCGAGGAAGCCGGGGCGCGGCCGGGCCGCCAGTACGTGCTGAACGCGGATTATTTCCAGCGCATCGACGCCATGCACTACGTGCTCGCGCACGACGACGGCCAGGCCCAGGCGGGGCTGGCGGAGGCCGACGTGGTGCTGGTCGGGGTGTCGCGGAGTTCGAAGACGCCGACCTGCTTCTACCTCGCCAACCGCGGCATCAAGGCGGCCAATATCCCGCTGGTGCCCAATCTGCCGGAGCCGGAGGGGCTGGAGGCGCGCGGCGTGCCGGTCATCGGGCTGACCCTTGAACCGCAGGCGCTGATCGAAATCCGCCGGCATCGCCTGCGCCTGATCGGCGGGGTCGGCAGCGCGGCGATGGCGCGCCACAACAGCAGCGAATACGTCGACGAGGAAGCCGTGAAGGCCGAGTTGCTGTGGGCGCGGCGCCTGTGCACCCGCCGGGGCTGGCCGGTGATCGACGTCACCCGCCGCTCGATCGAGGAAACCGCCGCGACCGTGCTGCAGTTGATGGAAGCCTGGCACGCGCGGCGGGCCAAGGCCGCCCAAGGGACTGTCCCGGGGGCCACCGCGGCGGGGGCCGCTCCGGGCTGAGCGTTGACGCGGGGAAGCGCGCCGCGCGCGGCCGCCGAACATTTTCGGCTGACGCGCAGGGATAACTTGCATTCCAGGCCGCCGCCCCCAAACATTGACGCATGTCCGGATTCGCCCCGCGGGTGAAGGCCGTGCTCGGCCCCACCAACACCGGCAAGACGCATCTTGCGATCGAGCGGTTGGTCGCCCATGCCTCGGGCATCATCGGGTTCCCGCTGCGCCTGCTGGCGCGGGAGAACTACGACAAGCTGGTGAAGCTGAAGGGCGCGAAGCACGTCGCGCTGATCACCGGCGAGGAGAAGATCGTCCCGCCCGAGGCGCGCTGGTATTCCTGCACCGTCGAGGCGATGCCGCTCGACCGCGCCGCAGAATTCGTCGCGGTGGACGAGATCCAGCTCTGCGCCGATCCCGACCGCGGCCACATCTTCACCGACCGGCTGCTGCACGCGCGCGGCCTGGTGGAGACGATGTTTCTCGGTGCGGAAACGATCCGGCCGCTGCTGGCGCGCCTGGTCCCGTACGCAACCATCGAGACGCGGCCGCGGCTGTCGCAGCTGCACCATGCCGGTGCGGTCAAGCTGACGAAACTGCCGCCGCGAACCGCCGTGGTGGCGTTCTCGGCCGCCGAGGTCTACGCGATCGCCGAGGCGATCCGCCGCCGGCGCGGCGGCTGCGCGGTGGTGATGGGGCGGCTCAGCCCGCGCACCCGCAACGCCCAGGTCGCGCTCTACCAGGACAAGGAAGTCGATTTCCTGGTCGCCACCGACGCGATCGGGATGGGCCTCAACATGGACGTCGATCACGTCGCCTTCGCCGGGCTGTCCAAGCATGACGGCCACCGGATCCGGCAGCTGCTGCCGGCCGAGGTGGCGCAGATCGCCGGGCGCGCCGGGCGCGGCATGCGCGACGGCAGTTTCGGCACCACCGCCGCCTGCCCGCCGATGGAGGACGTGCTCGCGAACGCCGTGGAAGCGCACGGATTCGATCCGCTGTCGCATCTGTGTTGGCGCAACTCCGACCTCGACTTCGGCAGCATCGATGCGCTGTTGGACAGCCTGCTGGCGCCGCCGCCGGGTCCGGGCCTGGTGCGCGGCAACGACGCCTCCGACCTCGAAACCCTGGCCGCGCTCGCGCGCGAGCCGGAGATTCGCCGGCTGGTGCAGGCGGGCGGACCACGCGGCGGGCACGCGCGCGCGCGGCTCGGGCGGCTCTGGGATGCCTGCCAGATCCCGGATTTCCGCAAGCTCGCCGACGAAACCCATACCCGCCTCTGTGCCCGCGTCTTCAACCACGTGGTCGACGGCGGCTCGGTGCCGACCGACTGGCTGGCCGCGCAGATCGACCATCTGGCGCGGCCGGAAGGCGATATCGATACGCTGATGCAGCGGCTCTCCGGGATCCGCGTCTCCGCCTACATCGCGGCTCGGCCCGACTGGGTGCGCGACGCGCCGCACTGGCAGGCGCGGGCGCGCGAGGTGGAGGATCTGCTGTCGGACGCGCTGCACGAGCGGCTGCTCGCCCGCTTCGTCGATCGCCGCGCGGCAACGCTGATCCGCCGGCTCGACGGCGGCGACGGGCAGACATTGCTGTCGGCGGTGACCAAGCGCGGCGAAGTGGTGGTGGAAGGTCACGGCGTCGGACAGTTGGAAGGATTTGCCTTCGTGCCCGATCCGACGACCGGCGGGGAGATGCGCAAGCTCGTGATGCGGGCGGCAAGGCGGGCGCTCTGCGCCGAGGTGCCGCGTCGCGTGACGGCGGCGGAAGCCGCGCCGGACGCAGCGT
>JAGWSV010000273.1 GCA_028869315.1 Rhodospirillales bacterium | reverse complement strand
GTCGCGCTGTCCGCGCCGGTTGCGAACATATTCGTCGCCAATCCCAAAGTGGCCAATGCGCGCCCCGCAAGCCCGACCAGCCTGTTCGTGTTCGGCGTCGGCGCCGGCCGCACCGTGATCGCCGCGCTGGATGCCGCCGGGCATCCGGTGGCGGTGCTGGACGTGGCGGTGCGCCCCTCCGCATTCGCCGCGCAGCAGGCGGTGGCGGCGCTGCACCGGCTGATGCCCGGCGCCCGGGTGCGGATCGCGCAGGTCGCCAACGGGCTGCTGCTGACGGGCACGGTCGCCACGCCGGCCGACGCCGCCCGCGCGGTGGCGGTGGCGAAAGGCTTCGAACCGCCCGGAGCGAGGGTGGACAACCAGATCGAGGTGCGCGCCTCCACCCAGGTGACCTTGCAGGTCCGCATCGTGCAGATGTCGCGCAGCATCAGCGACAAGCTCGGGATCAACTGGTCGGCGCTCGGCACCCTCGGCAGCATCGGCACGATCGGTCTCGGGGTGTCGGCCGCCGGCGACGGGCTCGCCAGTTTCGCCACCAACGGCTTCGTCCCGGCCAGCGCGTTCAGCAACGCGGGCAACTACACGCTGCGGTCGGCCAATATCAGCGGCGCGCTGGACGCGCTGGCGCAGGACGGGCTGGTCCGGATCCTGGCCGAGCCGAACCTGACGGTGATGAGCGGCCGCAAGGCCAGCTTCCTGGTGGGCGGGGAATTCCCGGTGCCGATCCCGGCCGGCGTCAATAGCGGGGTTTCGATCACCTACAAGAAATTCGGCGTATCGCTGAACTTCCGCCCCACGGTGTTCAGCGACGGGCGCATGGCCATCCACGTCGCGCCGGAAGTGAGCCAGCTGAGCAACCAGAACGCCGTGACGATCCCCGCCGGCAACGGCAGCAACGCGACGTTCGTGATCCCGTCGCTGACCGTCAGCCGGGCGGAAACCACGGTGCAGCTCGGCAGCGGCCAGAGCTTCGCCATCGGCGGGCTGCTGCAGGACACCATCGACGACGGCGCCAACGGCGTGCCCAACATCAGCAACATCCCGATCCTGGGCGCGCTGTTCCGCAACGACGCGTTCAACCGCCAGCAGACCGAACTGGTGATCATCGTCACCCCGCTGATCGTGCGCCCGGTGGACGATCCGGCGGTGCTGCGCGTGCCCGCCCAGAACTTCCGCGCGCCATCCGATTTCGACCGGCTGCTGCGGATGCGGCAGATCGAAACCCGGGACCCGTCGCTGCCACGCCACGTGCCCGGCGATGCGGGGTTCATCGTGCAATGAGCGATCGCGCGACAACCGGCCGGCGCCGCGGGTTCGGCCGCTCGGCCTGCCGTGCGGCCAGCGGCCTGCTGTGCCTCGCCACCTTGGCCGGCTGTGCCGCAACCGATACGTATAGCCGGCCCGGCACCTGGCACCCGGATGGCGCGAACGCCGCGAACATCGCCGCGATGGCCGCAGACCCCGAGGATCTGCGGCACGGGCGCGGCGAACCGGGCAGCGTGGGCCGGCTGGCGGTGCAGGCGATCGACCGGCGGTGGGACGCCGCGACGCCGCCCGGCGCCACCAGCTCCGCCGCGACCGGCGGCACCGGTCCGGGCAGCGGACCGGCCGGCGGTCCATCGGCTTTCGCCGCCCCGGTCGCGCCGGGCTTCGGCGCCGCGGGCACCCCATGACGCCGGCGAACCCGGCCACCGGCGAACGGGCCACCGAGGACCGGCCCACCGGCGACCCGGCCTTGGAAAGCCGTCCGGACCGGCCGGCGCTGATCGCCTTCGCCGCCGACGGCCAGACCGAGATCGCGCTGCGCGACGGGCTTGCGGATGCCTTGCCGGAAGCGCTCGACATCCGCCGCGGCGGCATCCGCGCGGCGATCGCCGCGATGCAGAAGAACGCCACCCCGCGGGTGCTGATCGTCGATACCGGGGGGCAGGACGAACCGCTCGACGCGCTCGGCGCGCTTGCCGAGGTGACCGAGCCGGACGTGGTCGTGCTGGTGATCGGCGACGCCGCCGATCTCGACATCTACCGCGCCGTCACCCGCGGCCTGGGGGCGCGCGAATACCTGCCGAAACCGCTCACCCGCGACAAGGTGGCGCTGCACTTCGCCCCGATCGTGTCCGGCCAGGCGGTGTCGGAACAAAGCGTGCTGGGAAGCCAGGTCGTCACCGTCACCGGCGCCCGCGGCGGCGCCGGGGCGAGCACCGTGGCGCTCAACCTCGCCTGGCATTTCGGCGTGCTGGCGCGGCGCCACACGGTGCTGCTCGACCCCGACCTGCACATGGGCGTGGCTGCGTTCCTGCTGAACCTGCGTCCCGGCTCCGGCCTGCGCCTGGCGCTGGAGGCGCCGGAGCGGATCGATTCCCTGCTCGCCGAACGGGCGGCGATTCCGGCCGCGGACCGGCTGCACGTGCTGGCCGCGCACGAGAAGCTGACCACCGACCTCGCCTATGTCCCGGGCACCGCCGCCGCGCTGCTGGAGGCGCTGCGGCGGCGCTATAATTTCATCATCGTCGACGCGCCGTTCCGGCCGCAACCGCTGCACCGCGAGCTGCTGGACCTCGCCAACCAGCGGGTGGTGGTGATGGAACCCACCCTGGCCTCGGTGCGCGACGCGCTCAGGCTGCTGGCGCTGCCGGCCAGTCCGGTGCAGGCGCGCCGGGCGATCGTGGTGCTGAACCGCGCGACCAGCGCCGGCGGCATCACCCGCCGCCAGGTGGAGGAGGCGCTCGGCCTGTCGGCCGACGTCGCCATCCCGAACCTGCCGCGCCAGGTCAGCGGCGCCGCCACCCTGGGGGAGCCGGCGGTTGGCCGCCACGGTGGCTTCCGCGCCGCGATCGCGGAGCTTGCCCGCCAGGCGGCGCCGGTGAGGCTAGCCGACGCGCCGCCCCTGCCCGCCGCGCGCCCCGGCTTCAGCCTGCGCCGCCTGCTGCGCCGGGCGG
>JAGWSV010000036.1 GCA_028869315.1 Rhodospirillales bacterium | reverse complement strand
CGCGCCCGCCTCCCCGGCGGCAGCGCCGGGCGCGGCCCAAGGGGCAGCCCAGGGGGCGGCATCCCAGGGGGCGGCATCCCAGGGGTCAACCTCCCAGGGGTCAACCTCCCAGGGGGCATCGTCGCCACCGGCGTCGCCCGCGCCGGGGCCGGCTTCATCCGCCGCCCCGACGACGGCCGCGACGCCGTCCGGGGGGCCGCCACCGGCGTCGCCCGCGGCGCCGGCGTCGGGCTTGCCAGAGGCCGCTACCGGCAGGTAGCACCGGTGCCGAACGGCAGCGGGAGCGAGCATGACCCAGGTGCAATCGGTTTATCAGCGCGGCCTCGATGCGCCGGTGGCCGGCCCGCACCGGCGCGGCGACGGGCGGCGGGTGGCGGTGATCGGCGCCGGCGCCTGCGGGATCTGCGCCGCCAAATACCTGCTGGAAGTCGGTTTCGACGTCACGGTGTTCGAGATCGGCAGCCAGATCGGCGGCATGTGGTGCTATCAGAACGACAACGGCCGCTCCTCCGCCTATCGCACCCTGCACATCAACACCTCGCGCGGGGTGACGCGGTTCAGCGACCTCGATTTCGACGACGCCACCCAGCCCTTCCCCGATCATTACGACATGCACCGCTACCTGGCGGCCTATGCCGAGCATTTCCGGGTAACGCCGCGGATCCGTTTCAACCATCGGGTGACCACGGTGCGGCCCGCCTTCACGCAAGGCGCCTCGGCGCCGGCGTGGGACGTGGTGACCGAGGCCGGCGGGCCGGAGCGGTTCGACGCGGTGATCGTCGCCACCGGGCATCTGAGCGCGCCCTTGGACGTGCCGATGTTCTCCGGCTTCGGCGGCGAATACCTGCACGCGCATGACTACCGGGAGCCGGAGCCGTTCGTCGGCAAGCGCATCTGCGTCGTGGGCGTGGGCAACAGCGCCTGCGACATCGCCTCCGACATCTGCGTGACCTCGCGGCGCACCGTGCTGGTGGCGCGCTCCGGCGCGGTGATCCTGCCCAAGCTGATGTTCGGCCGCGCGTTCACCGACATCACGGCGAAGATCCAGCGGCCGTGGATTCCCCGCCTGCTGCGCCAGCGGATCACCCGCTTCCTGGCCTGGCTGGCGCATGGCGACCTCACCAGGCTCGGCTTCAAGCCGCCGGCCGAGCTCGTGCACACCACCTCCAACGCCACCGTCGTCACCGACATCGCTTACCGCCGCATCACGGTGAAGCAGGGAATCGAGGCCGTCGACGGCACCCGGATCCGGTTCTCGGACGGCACCGAGGAAGCGTTCGACACCCTGATCGCCGCCACTGGCTATCGGATCGATCTCGATTTCATCCCGCCCGAGGTGCTGCGGGTGGAGGACAACCGGCTCGATCTTCATCTGCGCATCGTGCCGCCCGACTGGCCGGGCCTGTTCTTCCTGGGCTTCTTCAACACCGACACCGCGCTGAACATGGTGTTCGAACACCAGGCGCGCTTCGTGCGGGAAATCTTGCTCGGCAACGCCGCGCTGCCGCCGCCGGCCGACATGCGCCGCGCGATCGCGGAGCGGCAGGCCTGGTACGCAGGCCGGTTCAAGAATACGCCGCGGCATACGATCGAGGAGGAGCATGTCCGCTACCTGAACGATCTGCGCCGCGCGACCCGCGAGATGGTCGCCCGGGCACGGCGTGGCGAGGGCGCGCCGGCGCCGCGCCAGGCGGCGGAATAGGAACGCGTCCGCGGCCTACAGCGCCTTCGACTGGGCAAACAGGTAGTCCATCAGCGCGCGGGCCGCTTCGAAGGCGGCATCCGGCGCGCCGGCGCTGATCGCCTTGCACATCGCGGCATGGCCGGTGGCGGAGTCCGTCAGCCCTTCGGCTCCGTGATAATGGTACCAGAAGCGGCGGCTGTGGATCTGCAACGGCGCCAGCACGCGGGGCAGGAACGGATTGGCCGCGGCGTGGCTGATCGCCTCGTCGAGCGCCTTGTCCTGTTGCAGGAAGCCAAGGATGTCTCCGTGGCGGGCGCATGCGAGCATGGCGTGCATGCAGGCCGCCACGGTTTCGCGTTCCCGCGGGCCCGCGTAGCGCGCGGCCGAACGGGCGAGCAGCGGCTCCAGGGTCAGCCGCGGCTCGATCGCGCGCGGATAATCCTCGGGCCGGATGGTGGCGATCCGCACGCCGAGGCGCGGGTGCACCTCCATCAGCCCTTCCAGGGTCAGGCGCTGGATCGCTTCGCGCACCGGCGTGCGGCCGAACCCCACCGCCTCGTTGATGCTGCTTTCCGTCAGCATGCTGCCGGGACGAAACTCCAGCGTTACGATCTTGTACTCGATCGCAAGATAGGCGCCATGCACCCGCGAGACCGCCGGCGCGGCGCCGAGGACGGGCGTGCCGGCCGCCGCCGAGCGCGCCGCATCCGGGAGGGCGGGCCGCGCCCCCGCGCGCTGCCGTCTCGTCGCTCGCTGTCGCATGATTCGGTTCATTCCATCTTTCGCCGCGGCGCGGGCTGTCGCCAGGAGTCGGGCGACGCACCGCCCGGCAGCGAAGCCGAGGCTTGATATATCTTAGCTGTTCCAGTAATAAGCACACAATATGGAGCGTGGGTCACCGGATATTGAGCCTGCGCGCAGCCGGCTCCCGCAGCGCGGAGCAGGGTGGTGCGGGCTGGCGGGACGGCCGCCTGGACGTGGCACGGACCGGCACGCCGCCGGTCCGCGGCGGGGTTGACGCATAACAACAAAACGGAGGGGTTCGGGATGGGCATTCTCAACAAGGCCGCTGCGGCGGGGGCGGTCTTCGTCCTCGTGGCCGGTTCGGCGATGGCGCAGGGCACCCTGAAGATCGGGGTCCAGGTGCCGACGACGGGCTCCGAAGCGACCTATGGCCGCGACATGGCCAATGCCGTGGTCATCGCCCAGGATGAGATCAACAAGGCCGGCGGCGTGCTCGGCAAGAAGCTCACCATGGTCATCGGCGACAGCGCCTGCGACCCGCAGCAGGCGGTGAACGCGGCGAGCAAGCTCGTCTCGCAGGGCGTGGCCGGCGTGGTGGGCGGCTACTGCTCCGGCGCGACCTTGCCGACCCTGAAGATCTACGGCGACGCCAAGGTGCCCTTCGTCATCACCGCATCGAATTCGACGAAGCTGATCCCGGCCAATCCCGGCAACGCCTTCATGATCAACTCCACCGGCGACCAGCAGGCGACGAAGGCGACCGAGTTCCTCGCCAGCAAGGGCGTGAAGACCCTGGCCATCGTCAACGAAGGCGATGCCTACTCCCAGGACCTTGCCAACCTGACCCGCGACGACTGGACGAAGGCCGGCCACAAGGTCGTTGCGTTCGAGACCGCAAACAAGGGCGAGCAGGACTATTCGGCGATCGTCACCGCCATCCGGGCCGCCAATCCCGACGCGGTGTTCTGGACCGCCTATTACGCCGACGGCGCGCTGCTGATCCGCCAGCTTCGCCAGTCGGGCTATCGCGGCGTCATCGCCGTGGGTGACGGGTCCAACTCCACCAAGCTGTTCGATATCGCCGGCCGCGCCGCCGAGGGCGTCTATGCGTTCTCCAACCCGATCGCCCAGTTCCTGCCGGCCGCCAAGGCATTCATCAAGACCTACAAGGCGAAGTTCGGCAACGCGCCCGGTCCCTATGCGCCGCTCACCTATGACGGCATGCGGCTGCTGGCCTGGGCGATCACCAAGGCCGGCACGACCCAGCCGGCCGCCGTGATCAAGGCGCTCGCCTCCGCCCACAACGAGGAATGGCTGGCAGGCCCGATCACCTTCACCAAGCACAACACCCTGGCGCGGTCGAACTTCATCGTGCTCGAAGACAAGAACAACGCCTGGATCCGGGCCGACAAGTAGCCTGATCGCCGCAACGACGGGGCCGGTGCCCGCGCGGGCACCGGCCGCACTTCACCCCATCTCCGCATCGTGGCGCCCGTGATCCGGCTTCCCGCGGATCCCGCCTGCACCGTGCGCCGATCGAGGGAGCCGCGATGAGCCTCCTGGATATCCTGGCCCATCAGCTGTTGAACGGGCTGGTGCTCGGCTCGTTCTATGCGCTGGTGGCGCTCGGCTACACGATGATCTTCGGCGTCATCAAGCTGCTCAATTTCGCCCATGGCGACCTCTACATGGTCGGCGGCTTCATCGGCTTCATCGTGCTGTCGGCGATCTCCAGCGTGGTCGGCGGCGGCTGGTTCGGCATCTTCATCGCGATGCTGCTGTCGATGCTCGCGGTGGGCTTCCTCGGCGTGGTCATCGAGCGCATCGCCTACCACCCGATGCTCAGCGCACCGCGGCTGTCGATCCTGATCACCGCGCTTGCGGTCTCGCTGGTCCTGCAGAACACGGCGCTCGCCCTGACCAACGGGCAGTACACGGCGTTCCGCTCCGATCTCGGCTTCGGCGGCATCACTCTCGGCGGCCTGTTCATCACCTACAACCAGATGGTCCTGGTCGCCGCCGCGGCCGTGCTGATGATCGCGCTCGAGTTCTTCGTCACCCACACCCAGTACGGGCGGGCGATGCGCGCGGTCGCGGTCGATGCCGACATGTGCGAGCTGCTGGGCATCAATGTTGCGGCGGTCATCGGCGTCACCTTCTTCATCGGCTCCGCGCTCGCCGCCGCGGCAGGCACGATGGCCGGGGCCTATTACGGCTCGCTGTGGTATTTCATGGGCTTCCTGATCGGCCTCAAGGCGTTCACCGCGGCCGTCATCGGCGGCATCGGTTCGATCCCCGGTGCGATGCTGGGCGGCCTGGTGCTCGGCCTGCTCGAAGCGCTCGGCACCCAGATCCCGGGCATCGGCAGCGAGTGGAAGGACGTGTTCTCCTTCGCGGTGCTGATCCTCGTGCTGGTGTTCAAGCCGACCGGCCTGCTCGGCCGCTCCGAACAGGAACGGATGTGATGGCGACGGACGATCGGCCAGGTGCCGGCACCACCCCTGCCCTGGCGCGCCTCGCGGGTCCGCTCGCCGCGCTGGCCGACAACGCCGCCGCACGCCGGGCGGGGATCGTCGCCCTGCTGGCGCTCATGGTGGTGGCGCCCTTCGTCTTCGGCGAATACGCGACGGTCATTCTGACCAACGCGCTGCTCTATGTCGTGCTGGCGCTCGGGCTCAACGTCGTCGTCGGCTATGCCGGCCTGCTCGATCTCGGCTACGCCGCGTTCTTCGCGGTGGGCGCCTACACCGTCGGCATCCTGACCCTGCGCGTCGGCGTCAATTTCTGGCTGACCCTGCCCGTCGCCGTCTGCACCGCGGCGCTGGCCGGGGTGATCATCGGCGGGCCGACCTTGCGGCTGCGCTCGGACTATCTCGCCATCGTCACGCTCGGCTTCGGCGAGATCGTGCGCATCTCGGCGCGCAATATGTCGATCACCGGCATGGCGAGCGGACTTTCGGGGATCCACCAGCCCTGGCTGTTCGGATGGCACATCGCGACGCCGCGGGACTTCTATTACCTGTTCTGCGTCCTCGCGATCCTGGCGGTGGCGGTGTCGGTGCGGCTGGCGGATTCGCGCCTCGGCCGGGCCTGGCTCTATGTCCGCTACGACGAGGATGCGGCCGAGGCGATGGGCATCGACCGGGTGCGGGTGAAACTCGCCGCCTATGTCACGGGCGCCATCTTCGGCGCGCTCGGCGGCGTGTTCTTTGCCGTCAATCTCGGCGCCATCTCGCCCGAAAGCTTTTCCTTCACCCAGTCGGTGCTGATCCTGATGGCGGTCATCCTGGGCGGGATGGGCAAGATCCCGGGGGTCATCCTCGGCGCCATGATCGTCATCCTCGGGCCGGAGCTCCTGCGCAGCCTCGGCGAACTGCGCCTGCTCGTCTTCGCCGTCGGCCTGTTGCTGATCATGCTGTTCCGACCGAGCGGCATCTGGCCGGGACGGGGCCGGCAGCAATGAGCGGGGCGTTGCTGCAACTGACCGGCGTCGGCCTCGCATTCGCCGGCAACCGGGTGCTCGACGAGGTGGATTTCGCGGTTCCGGAACGCGGCATCGTCAGCCTGATCGGACCCAACGGCGCCGGCAAGACCTCGCTGTTCAACTGCATCACCGGGTTCTACCGGCCGCATGTCGGCGCCATCACGTTCGGCGGGCACGACCTGCGGCGCCTCAAGCCGCACCGGATCACCGCCGCGGGCATCGCGCGCACGTTCCAGAACCTCCGCCTGTTCCGGGAGATGTCGGTGCCGGAGAACGTGATGTCGGGCATGCATTGCCGCACCCATGCGGGCGCGTTCGGCGCCATCTTCCGCCCGCCCCGCCAGCGCGCGGAGGAGGCGGAGATCCGCGCCACCGCCGCCGAGTGCCTGCGCTTCGTCGACATCGCGGGGGACTGGAACCGCGTCGCCACCACCTTGCCCTACGGTCACCAGCGGCGGGTGGAGATCGCCCGCGCGCTCGCCACGCGGCCGCGCCTGCTGCTGCTCGACGAGCCCGCCGCCGGGCTGCACGGCGGCGAGAAGCAGGAGCTGATCGCGCTCATCAACCGCATCCGCGACGAGCGCGGCATCGCCGTGCTGCTGATCGAACACGACACCGGGCTGGTCATGAAGGTCTCCGAACGGATCAGCGTCCTCGACCACGGGGTGATGATCGCCGAGGGAACCGCGAAGGAGATCCAGGCCAATCCGCGGGTGATCGAGGCCTATCTCGGCCAGGAAGACGCGGGAGCGGACCTTGAGCTCTGACGCCACGCCGCCGGTCCTGAAGCTGCACGGCGTCTCGGCCGGCTACGGGCGGATCCGCGCGCTGCACGGCATCGACCTCGAGGTTCGGCGCGGCCAGATCGTGACGTTGCTCGGCGCCAACGGCGCCGGCAAGACGACGGCGCTGAAGACGATCTCCGCCCTCGTGCGCGCCAGCGCCGGTTCGGTCCTGTTCGAGGGGCGCGACATCACCGGCCTGCGCGCCAGCGAAATCGCCCGGCTCGGCCTGGTGCACGTGCCGGAGGGACGCCACATCCTGCGCGGCCTCAGCGTGCGCGAGAACCTGGAACTCGGCGCCTTCACGGTGCGCGACCCGGCGGTGCGCCAGGAACGCATGCGCGAGGTGTTCGGCCTGTTCCCGGTGCTTGACCACCGCCAGCACCAGGACGGTTCGCTGCTTTCGGGCGGCGAACAGCAGATGCTGGCGATCGGCCGGGCGCTGATGCAGGGACCGAAGATGCTGCTGCTCGACGAACCCTCGATGGGGCTCGCGCCGAAACTCGTTTTGGACACGATGCGCATCGTCAAGCGGCTGAACCAGGCGGGCACCACGATCCTGCTGGTCGAGCAGAACGCCAGGCTGGCGCTGCGCCTCGCGGATTACGGCTACGTGCTCGAAAGCGGCGAGATCCGGATGCAGGGCCCGGCGGCGGCGCTGCGCGCCGACCGTTCGATCGTGCAGGCCTATCTGGGCGAGTGACCTTGGGCGAACGATCTTGCGCGAACGACCTTGCGCGAACGCGCCGCGCCTGATGACGATGGTGAAAGGAACTCCGCGATGACGACAGCCTGGAAGGGCGTGATCCCCGCCCTGATGACCGAGATGAAGCAGGACGGCGCGCTCGACCTGGAGGCGACGGCGCGGCACATCGAACGGTGCCTTGCCGCCGGGTGCGAAGGGTTCGTGATGCTGGGCACCCTGGGCGAAAACAGCTCCCTCGCCGCCGAGGAGAAGGCGCGCGTGGTCCGCAGCGCGGTGGAAGCGGCGGCCGGCCGCGTGCCCGTGCTGTCCGGCATCGCGGAATATACCACCGCCTTCGCCATCGAGGCCGCGCGACGGGCGGAAAAGGCCGGCGCGGACGGGCTGATGGTGCTGCCCTGCATGGTCTATCAGCAGGATGCGCGCGAGGCGGTCACCCATTTCCGCACCCTGGCCCGCAACACGTCGCTGCCGATCATGATCTACAACAACCGCGTGTCGTACAAGGTCGATCTCAGCCCGGAGGATTTCGCCGAGCTTGCCGGGGAATCCAACATCGTCGCGGTCAAGGAATCCAGCCATGACAGCCGGCGGATCACCGACATGATCAACCGGCTGGGCGACCGCTACCGCCTCTATTGCGGCGTGGACGACCTCTTGCTCGAAAACGTGCTGTTCGGCGCCGTCGGCTGGGTGTCGGGGATGGCGAATTGTTTCCCAAAGGAATCGGTGGCGCTGTTCCGGCTCGCCGCCGCCGGCCGGGTGGCGGAGGCGCTGGCGCTCTATCGGTGGTTCATGCCGCTCCTGCACCTCGATACCGCGGTCAAGCTCGTGCAGTACATCAAGCTGGCCAACCAGATGACCGGCGAGGGCGCGGAATGGGTGCGCGCGCCGCGCCTGACGCTGGCCGGGGAGGAACGCGCGCGGATCGAGGCGGTGATCCGCCAGGCGATCGAGACCCGCCCGTCGCTGCCCGCCGCCGCCTGAGGCCGGGGTTCGTCGCCGCGATGGCGAAGCCGGCGCCTGCCCTTGACGTCGTCGTCGTCGGCGCCGGCATCGTCGGCCTGGCCGCTGCGCAGAAATTGCGCGCGTCCGGCCGTGCGGTCACCGTGATCGAGCGCGGGGACATCGCCGGCGGCGCAAGCTTCGGCAATGCCGGCGCGTTCGCCTTCTCCGACATCCTGCCGCTCGCGACCTCCGGCAAGTTGCGCAAGGTGCCGGGATGGCTGCTCGACCCGCTCGGTCCGCTCAGCATTCCGCCGGCCTATTTCGTCACGATCCTGCCCTGGCTCGTCCGCTTCTGGCGCGCCGGCTGGGCCGACCGGGTCCGCCGCAGCGTCGCCGCACAAAGCGCGATGATGCGCCTGGCGGCAAGCGAAATGGCGGCGATGGTGGCGGCGGCCGGGCTCGGCACCATGGTGCGCAGCGACGGCTCGCTCGAACTCTACGAGACCGAGGCCGAATTCGCGGCGTCCGCCCCCGGCTGGCAGGCGCGCGCCGAACACGGCATCGGTTTCGAGCATGTGCGCGGCGACCGCCTCGCGGAGCTGCAGCCCGGCCTCGCGCCGCGCTTCGTCGCCGGGACGTTCGTGCCGCAGTGGCAGACGGTCTCCGACCCGCATCGCTTCGCGACCGCGCTCTCGGACCATCTGCGCGGCGCCGGCACGCGCTTCCTTGCCGGCGAGGTGGTCGCGGTGGCGCCGGAGGAAGCCGGCGCGTGCGTCCGCCTTGCCGACGGGCAGGCGCTGCACGCCGCCGCCGCCGTCATTGCGGCGGGGGCATGGTCGAAGCGCCTTGCGGCGCCGCTCGGTGATCGCATCCCGCTCGAAACCGAACGCGGCTACAACACGACCCTGCCGCCCGATGCGTTCGACCTGCACCGCCAGCTGATTTTCGGCGGCCACGGCTTCGTGATCACCCCGCTCTCGACCGGCATCCGGGTCGGCGGCGCGGTCGAACTCGGCGGCCTCGACCTGCCGCCGAACTATGCGCGCGCCGAAGCGATGCTCACCCTGGCGAAGCGGTTCCTGCCCGGGCTCGCCACCGCGGGCGGGCGGCAATGGATGGGGTTCCGCCCGTCGCTGCCCGACAGCCTGCCGGCCATCGGCCCGTCCCGCGCCTCGCCGCACATTGTCCATGCGTTCGGCCATGGCCATCTCGGGCTCACCCAGTCGGCGGCAACCGGGCGGCTGGTGACGGATTTCCTCTGCCGCCAGGCGCCGGCGATCGACGTGGCGCCGTTCAGTCCGCAAAGGTTCGGATAAGATGACGCGACACAGCTTTTTCTGCATCGACGGGCACACCTGCGGCAATCCGGTCCGCCTCGTCGCCGGCGGCGCGCCGCATCTCGACGGCGCCAGCATGATCGAGCGGCGGGCGCATTTCCTCGCCGAGTACGACTGGATCCGTACCGGGCTGATGTTCGAGCCGCGTGGCCACGACGTGATGTCCGGCTCCATCCTCTATCCGCCGACCCGGCCGGACTGCGACGCCGCCATCCTGTTCATCGAGACGTCGGGCTGCCTGCCGATGTGCGGCCACGGCACCATCGGCACGGTCACGATGGCGATCGAACACGGGCTCATCGTGCCGCGCACCCCGGGCGTCGTGCGGCTGGACACGCCCGCCGGCCTGGTCACCGCGACCTACCGGCAGGAAGGCGCCTATGTCGAGGAAGTCCGCCTCACCAACGTGCCCGCCTTCCTGCATTCCCGCGATCTGGCGGTCGACTGCCCCGGGCTTGGGCCGCTGCGCGTGGACGTCGCCTATGGCGGCAATTTCTACGCGATCGTCGACCCCCAGGAGAATTTCCGCGACATCGCCGACGTCACCGCGGCCGATCTGATCCGCTGGAGCCCCGGTTTGCGGGCGGCCCTGAACGCGGCCTACGAATTCCGCCACCCCGAGCAGCCGGCCATCAGCGGGCTGAGCCACATCCTGTGGACCGGCGCGCCCCGCGCGCCGGAAGCGCAGGCGCGCAACGCCGTGTTCTACGGCGACAAGGCGATCGACCGCTCGCCCTGCGGCACCGGCACCTCGGCGCGCATGGCGCAATGGGCGGCGCAGGGACGCCTCAAGCCCGGCGACGCCTTCGTTCACGAGAGCATCATCGGCTCGTTGTTTCACGGCCGGGTGGAAGCGCGCACGAAGGTCGGGCCGCTCGACGCGATCATCCCCTCGATCGGCGGCTGGGCGCGGCAGACCGGGTTGAACACGATCTTCATCGACGATCGCGACCCGTTCAAACACGGCTTCCTGGTCGCCTGAAACCGCGGCGCGCCCGCACGGAGACCCCACGCATGAAGATCACCTCCATCACCGCCTGGCAGGTCGACCTGCCGCTGCGCGAGGGGCGCTACAGCTGGTCGAACGGCAACTTCGTCGAGGTGTTCGACGCCACCGTGGTTGCCATAGGAACCGATTCGGGACTGACCGGCTACGCCGAAAGCTGCCCGCTCGGCTCGGCCTACCTGCCCGCCTATGCCGCCGGCGTGCGGGCCGGGCTGGCGGAGATCGGGCCCAAGCTCATCGGGCTCGACCCGACGAACCTGGGCGAGATCAACCGGCGGATGGACGCGGCGCTGAAGGGCCATCCCTACGTGAAGGCGCCGATCGACATCGCCTGCTGGGACATTCTGGGCAAGGCGGCGAACCTGCCGCTCCATGCGCTGCTCGGCGGCGCGGCGCAGGAGCGGGTCGCGCTCTACCGCGCGATCTCGCAGGAAGCGCCGGCGCGCATGGCGGAGAAGATCGCCGGCTATCGCGCCGAAGGGTACCGCAAGTTCCAGCTCAAGGTCGGCGCCGACGCCGACGAGGACATCGCGCGGATCCGCGCCTGCCGGGCGATCCTGGACCCCGGCGACATCCTGGTCGCCGACGCCAACACCGGCTGGACCCGGGCCGAGGCGGCGCGGGTCGTCGCCGCGGTGGCCGATCTCGACGTGTACATCGAACAGCCCTGCCCCACCTACGAGGAGTGCCTGTCGATACGCCGCCGCACGGCGCGGCCCTTCGTGCTCGACGAGGTGATCACCGGACCCGATATGCTGGTGCGCGGCCTGGCGGAGGACGCGATGGACATCATCAACCTCAAGATCTCCAAGGTCGGCGGGCTTTCCAAGGCGCGGCTGATGCGGGACCTGTGCGTGGCGAGCGGCATTCCGATGACCATCGAAGATACCTGGGGCGGCGACATCGTGACCGCCTGCATCGCCCACCTGGCCCGCTCGACGCCGACGGAGTTCTGCTTCTCGGCCACCGATTTCAACAGCTACGGCACGCGCAGCATCGCTGCGAACGCGCCGCGCCGGGTCGATGGCGGCATGACGGCTTCGGACGCGCCGGGGCTCGGCGTGCAGCCGATGGTGGAAAGCTTCGGCGCGCCGGCGCTGAGGATCGCGGCCTAGGAAGGGAAAGCCCATGCGCAGCAGCCGGACCGTTCACATCGTTGCCTGTCATGCCGAGGGCGAAGTGGGCGACGTGATCGTCGGCGGCGTGGCGCCGCCGCCGGGCGACACATTGTGGGAGCAGTCGCGCTTCATCGCCCGCGACCAGCGCCTGCGGCGGTTCGTGCTGAACGAACCGCGGGGCGGGGTGTTCCGCCACGTCAACCTGCTGGTGCCGCCGAAGGACCCGCGCGCGCAGATGGGCTTCATCATCATGGAGCCGGAGGACACGCCGCCGATGTCGGGGTCCAACTCCATCTGCGTCGCCACCGTGCTGCTCGATACCGGCATCGTTCCGATGACCGAGCCGGAGACGCGGCTGGTGCTGGAGGCGCCGGGCGGCCTCGTCGAGGTCACCGCCGCCTGCCGCAACGGCAAGGCGGAACGGATCACGGTGCGCAACGTCCCGTGCTTCGCCGACCGGCTCGCCGCCACGATCGAGGTCGCGGGTATCGGCACCCTGACGGTCGATACCGCCTATGGCGGCGACAGCTTCGTGATCGCCGACGCGGCGGCGCTCGGCTTCGCCGTCGTCCCCGACGAGGCGCACGACATCGCCGCCGCCGGCGTGCGGATCACGCGCGCCGCCAACGAGCAGATCGGCTTCACCCACCCGACCAACGCCGAGTGGAACCACATCTCGTTCTGCCAGATCGCCGCGCCGGTGAAGGGCGAGGACGGCGTGCTCGCCGGCGCCAACGCGGTGGTGATCCAGCCCGGCAAGATCGACCGCTGCCCCACCGGGACAGGCTGCTCGGCGCGGATGGCGGTGCTGCATGCGCGCGGGCAGTTGGCGGTCGGGGATCGTTTCATCGGCCGGTCGATCCTGGGGTCGGAGTTCGTCTGCCGGATCGAGGCGGAAACGCGCCTGGCCGACCGCGCCGCCATCATTCCCTCGGTCTCGGGGCGCGCCTGGGTAAGCGGGATCCGCCAGGAATTGCTGGACCCGGACGATCCCTGGCCGGAAGGGTATCAGCTGTCCGACACCTGGCCGCGCATCATGCGGTGACCTCACGCGCGACAGGCGCGCGCGCGCCGGGGAGCCGTCCGAAGCTGGCAGGGTTCTTGCTTCGGGTCCGGTGGCCAGAACCGCGCCATTCCCCCCAGCGGAGGACCACGCCATGACCCGTGCCGACCTGACCGAACGGCTGCTCGACATCAAGCGCGCCCAGGGCTGGAGCTGGGCGCATATCCATGCCGCGATCGGCGGCGTCTCGCCGATCCTGATCACCGCCGCCCTGTTGGGCCAGATGCGGCTGCCCAAGCAGGCGGCACGCCGTGCCGCCGCCTTGTTCGACCTGGCCCCCGAAGAGGAGCGGATGCTGACCGAGGCGCCGTATCGCGGCTGCCTGCCTGCCCTGCCGCCCACCGACCCGCTGATCTACCGCTTCTACGAAGTCATGATGGTCTACGGCAGCACCTGGAAAGAGCTGATCCAGGAAGAATTCGGCGACGGGATCATGTCGGCCATCGATTTCGACATGACCCTGGAACGCCAGCCCGACAACAAGGGCGACCGGGTCAAACTGACGATGTCCGGCAAGTTCCTGCCCTACAAGTATTTTGGCGCCGAGGACGGGATGCCGGAGAACGGCCTGCGGGAGGACTGAGCGGACCGGCCGGCCGGTGCCGGCCGGTGCCGCCCCCTACCCCTCCTCCAGCCGGTGCACGTCGTGCACCACGATGCCGGTCGGGCTGGTGCCGACCCGGATCCAGGATTTGCGCCCCAGGGTGGCGGAAGTGTCGCGATAGCCGGACTGCCAGTGCTCGCGCATCGATGCGGCGCTGAACTCGTAGTCCTTGGCCTGGCCTTCATAGGCCGCCTGCTCGAAGATCAGGTGCAGGATCGTCAGCTCCGGCATCGCGTCGCAGCTCTCCTTGAGCGCCTTCTCCTCCGGGGTCAGCCGGTCCTCCGGGACCTTGGCGAGGAGGGAGCGCAGCATGCGCCGTTCGCGGAAGCGTTCCTTGTACGCATCCGTCACCATCCGCGTGCGGCTGGAGTAGCGGATGTCCTTCTCCCGGCTCAGCACGTCCATCATGTCGCGCGGCAGCCGGCCGCGGGAGCTGAACAGGTCGACCTGGAACAGCAGCATGCGGGCGGACCCGGCGTTCTCCATCACGTGCTGCAGCGGCGTGTTCGACACCAGCCCGCCGTCCCAGTAGCAATCCTCGCCGATGCGGACCATCGGCAGCGCCGGCGGCAGCGCGCCGCTGGCCATGACGTGCTCGGGCCCGAGAACCGACTGCGTGGTATCGAAGTAACGGAAATTGCCGGAACGGATCGCCACCGCGCCGGCGGCGTAGCGCACCGGGTTGCGGTTCAGCAGGTCGAAATCGACCAGCCGCAGCAAGGTTTCCCGCAGCGGGGCGGTATCGTAGATGCTGGTGGCGGTCTTGGCGCCCCGCGGGCTGAACCAGGGATTGGGCAGGTTGGGCGTGAAGAAGCCCGGCTGCCCGAACGCCATCGCCTGCATCGCCGCGAGCGTGTTCACCGCCCGTCGCGGCTCGTCGCCGTCGACCGGAAACGGCCACGACCACGTCCCGGCGGGGCGGGCGGTGATCGTCTCCCAGAACGCACGCAGACGCTCCAGCCGGCGCTCCGGCGGGTTGCCGGCGATGATCGCCCCGTTGATGGCCCCGATCGACACGCCGGCGACGAAGTCGGGCTCGATCCCGGCCTCGTGCAGCGCCTGGTAGACGCCGGCCTGGTAGGCGCCGAGCGCTCCGCCCCCTTGCAGCACCAGCGCCACCTGGTTGCAGCCCGGCGGGCGGCGCGATGCCCGGCCCGGAGCGGCCGTGTCGGCGTTGGTTTCGGCACCGGCCGATTCCAGATCCATGCGTGTCTCCTGCGACGTGCGGCGCGGGCCTGATGCCGCTCCATGTGCCGGGTGCCAGATGCCATGTGAACGCGGGGGTGGACATGACAATATCGCCACACACGCCGATTTCGCATGCACAGCGCGGCCGGCTGCCGCAAAAGGGCGGCCGGGAGGCGGCCGAGAGACCCCGGAAACCAACCGCAAGGAGCCGCGCATGACCCGCGACGAGATCCTGGCTGCGTCCTCGATGCCGCTGGCCAGCCCGAGCTATCCCAAGGGGCCGTACCGCTTCATCGACCGCGAATATCTGCTGATCCACTACGAATCCGATCCCGACGCCATCCGCGCCATGCTGCCCGAGCCGCTGGAACCGGACGGCAACCACGCGATCTTCGAGTGGATGAAGATGCCCGACAGCTCGGGCTTCGGCAGCTACCAGGAGTGCGGCATCAACATCGCCGCGCTTTGGCACGGAACGCCATGCACCTACTCCGCAATGATGTTCCTCGACGACGAGAGCCCCACCACCGGCGGGCGCGAGATCTGGGGCTTTCCCAAGAAGATCGGCCGGCCGGACCTGACGGTGCATCACGACACCCTGACCGGCACCCTGCGCTACGCGGCGCATGAGGTGGCGTTGGGTACGATGGGATACAAATATCGCTCGTTGGCGCAGGACCACGGCGAGACCCTGAAGGGGATGGGCAAGCTCAGCGTCAACCTGAAATTCATCCCCGATGTGGATGGCGGCCCGAAGATCGCGCAGCTCGTCGGCTACCATCTGGCCGAGATCGCGCTGAAAGGCGCCTGGGCCGGGCCGGCGCGGCTGCATCTCGTGCCGCACGTCAACTGCCGGGTGGCCGACCTGCCGGTGCGCCGGATTCTTTTCGGCCGCCACATCATCGCCGACCTCACCTTGCCGTATGGCGAGGTGTTGCACGATTATCTCGCCTGATCCCCAACACCCTATCGGAGCATTTGCCCATGAGCCTCAAAGGCAAGGTCGCCCTCGTCACCGGATCGACGAGCGGCATCGGCCTCGGTATCGCGCGCGCCCTCGCCGCGCAGGGCGCCGACCTGATGCTGAACGGCTTCGGCGACGCCGGGATGATCGAGGACCTGCGCGCCGGCCTCGCCAAGGAGTTCGGAGTGCGCGCGCTCTACAGCCCCGCCGACATGTCGAAGCCGGCGCAGATCGCCGCGATGGTGGCGGAAGCCGAAGCCAAGCTCGGCGCGGTCGATATCCAGGTGAACAACGCCGGCATCCAGTTCGTCGCCAATATCGAGGATTTCCCGGCGGAGAAGTGGGACGCGATCATCGCCATCAACCTCTCGGCGGTGTTCCACGGCATGAAGGCGGCGATCCCGGGAATGAAGAAGCGCGGCTGGGGACGCATCATCAACATCGCCTCCGCCCACGGGCTGGTCGCGAGCCCGCAGAAGGCCGCCTATGTCGCCGCCAAGCACGGCGTGCTGGGCGTGACCAAGGTGGCGGCGGTGGAAACCGCCAATTTCGGCATCACCGTCAATGCGATCTGCCCCGGCTGGGTGCTGACGCCGCTGGTGGAAAAGCAGCTTGAAGACAAGGCGAAACAGCAGGGCACCAGCGTCGCGCAGGAGGAGCAAGCCTTCCTGTCCGAAAAGCAGGCGATGATGAAGTTCACCACCGCGGAGCAGATCGGCGGCCTGGCGGTGTTCCTGTGCTCGGACGCCGCCGCCACCATCACCGGCGCGCCGGTGTCGATCGACGGCGGCTGGGTGGCGCAGTAGGGCACGGCGCCGCAGGAACCCGGGTCGGGGGCGGCGCGGACGATCGGCGCGCCGCCTTCGGCCGGGTCTTCCAGTCCCGCCGCACCGCCGAGCGGTCGACCACCGTCCGGTCCCGGCGCCGCGGCCGCGGCCAGGGGCCCGGATCGCGCTTCCGGCGCGGGCGCATCGTCGCTGCGCCGGCCTTCCGGCCCCGCGCGGCGATCCCCCCGCGGGTTCTGGTTGATCCGGCGGGCGCCCTCGTCATAGATCGCGCGACTGTCGCATCCGATCGGCCCGATCCCGTCATCCGTGCCGCGTTCGCGCGCGGTCCAGGCGGCACCAACAGCGCACGAGAGCGACACTCCGTAGAGTTTCAGGCTTGCCATGGCCCGCCTCCGCGACTCCCTGCCCGAGATCAGACGCCAGCGCGCCCGTCCCGGCACGCGCTGGCGGCCCGCGCCCGCCTTTGCCGCCACCCTGGCGCTGCACGCGGCCGCCGTGCCCGCGCTGCTCGCCTGGCCGGAGGCCTGGGCGCATGTGCTGGAGGTGCTGCTGGCCGATCACGCCGCACTCGGGACACTCGGCCTGCTGCCCCGGTGCGGCTGGATCGGCCCCACCGTGTCTCGGCTGCCGTCCGCCGCCTCGGCACGCGGGGAGGTGGCGCTGACCTTCGACGATGGCCCGGACCCGGACGTGACGCCGCGCGTCCTCGACCTGCTGGACCGGCACGGGGCGCGCGCCAGTTTTTTCTGCGTCGGGCGCCGCGCGCTGGCGCACCCGGACCTGGTGCGCGACATCGCCCGCCGCGGACACAGCGTGGAGAACCACAGCTTCAGCCATGCGCCCCTGTTCGCCGCGCGGGGTCTGGGTGCGCTGCGGCGCGACCTGCTGCAGGCGCAGGCCGTACTCACCGCCGCCGCCGGCGCCCCGCCACGGTTCGTCCGCGCACCGTTCGGCATCCGCAGCCCGCTGCTGGATCCGGCGCTGGCCGGCACCGGGCTGCGCCACGTGGCCTGGAGCGCGCGCGGGTGGGACACGGTCTGCCGAAACCCCGCCGCCGTATTGAACCGCCTGACCCGCCGGCTTGCCGCCGGTGACGTGCTGTTGCTGCACGACGGCCATTCCGCCGCCGCCGCGGATGGCAGGAAAGTCGTGCTCGCCGTGCTGCCCGCGCTGCTGGCGGCGCTCTCCGCCGGCGGGCTGCGCGCGGTCAGCCTGCCGGACGCGTTCGCAAGCTGAGCCATCCTGGCCGAGCGATCCTGGCGCCCCGCTCAAAGCAGCGGTTCGATCGCGCCGGCCAGCCATTCCTCCAGCCGCTCGCCCAGCGGACGCCCCTGCCACGCGCGCAGGCGGACCGCGGTGGAACGGGCGGCGTCCGCGCGGAACAGCGCTTCCATCTGGCGGCCGAAGGCACGGCCGATCACCACCGCATCGATCTCGTTGTTGTAGACGACGCTGCGCCAGTCGAGGTTGGCCGAGCCGACGAGCGAATAATCGCCGTCGATCACCGCGGTCTTGGCATGCAGCACGACGCCGCGCCGTTGCAGGATATGCACGCCGGCGCGGAGCAGCGCCCCGTAGTCCGCGCGGCCGGCGGCAATCGCCAGCGAACTGGTGCTGTGGACCGGAACGATGATGCGCACATCGACGCCGCGCCGCGCCGCCTGTTCGAGCACCCGCAACAGTTCCGGCGTGGGCGCGAAGAATCCGGTGGTGAGATGCACCGAATGCCGCGCGAGCGCGATCGCGTCGAGCAGGGTGCGATAGATCGCCGGGCGATGACGGCCCGGCGCGCCCTCGATGGCTTCCACCAGCGCGTCGCCCCGGCGCCAGCCCGCGCTCGGCGGCGGCGGCGGGATCGGCGGTCCCTTCTGCGCGCGCCAGGTCTGCATGAACAGCCGCTCGAACTCCGCCACCGCCGGGCCTTCGATCTCGATGTCGGTGTCCCGCCAGGGCAGGGTTTCGGCATCGGCGGCGGTGCCGGGCGGCGGCCGGGTGTTGCGGTATACCCGGCTGATGTTCACGCCGCCGGTGATCGCGATCCGGTCGTCGGCCACCAGCAGCTTGCGGTGATCCCGCCGGTTGAGGTCGATCGGCACGCGCGGGTTCAGCCCCAGCGGGTTGAATTCCAGCACGTGCACGCCCCCGGCCCGCAAGGCGCGGAACAAGGCCGCCGGGGTGTCCTGCGACCCCCAGGCGTCGTAGACCAGGTTGACCTCGACCCCTTCGGCACGCTTGTGCAGCAACAGCCGGGCGAACAGCGTGCCTTCCTTGCGGCCGAAGATGTAGCTTTCCATGTCGATGCGGCGCGTCGCGCCGGCGATCGCCTGCTCCATCGCCGCGAAGCTGGCGGGGCCGTTGCGCAGCAACGCCACCCTGTTGCCGCCAACGAACGGATGACCGGACACCCGCGCGTCCTGCGCTTCCAGAAGCTGAAGCCGGGTTTGCGGATCGGCCTTGGCCATGGCGCGCACGAGGCCGGTGTCGACCTGCGGGGGTGTCGCACAGCCGGACACGGCCAGCGCAAGCAGCAGGGCGCGGGCGCGGTTCCAAGGGCGCGGCCCGCTGCGCGGACGTCGGCGACGGTTGGACATGGCGGCTCCGCTGCCTGCTTCCATCGCCCAGCATGGCCCGCGTGGCAAAGGCCGCGCCATGCCCCTCACCGATCTGTTATCGGAACCAGCCGGCCGGAAGCCGCGCCGGGCGGCGCGCGCGCCTACAGCGACGCGGCCGCCGCCGCGACGAACCGGCCAAGCGCCGGCAGGTCGACCGGATAATCGGTCTCATTCGTGACCGACACCACCAGCCGCTGCCGGCGCAGGATGAAGATGCGCTGGTCCGATGCGCCCGACGCCCATGCGGTTTCGTCCGGCAGGTCGGGGAACAGCCGATCGGCGTTGGTGCGGAAGCAGGCGGCATAGCTGGTGCCGGCATGGCTCGGGCTGAGCGCGTAGTCGGCAAATCCGGGCGGCAGCAGCCGCTCTCCGTCCCACATCCCGTCCTGCAGATAGAGCACGCCGAGTTTGGCGTAATCGCGCAGGCAGGCGAAGCCGGCGCCGGAGGCGATCATGTTGCCCGCGATATCGGCGGAATGCTGATAGCTGCGCATCCCCAGCCGGTCGGCCAGCAGGCCGTACAGCGTGACGTAATACGGCAGGCCCCGCCGCTCGATCTCCGCCCGCAGGATCGCGCCCAGCACGTTGATGCCGCTGTTGACATAGCGGAACACCGCCCCCGGGTCGGTGGCGACGATCGAACGCTGGGCGACATCGAACGCATCGGCGGCATCGAGGTAGACGGCGCTGTTCTCGAACCCGAGATGGGTCGTGCCGTCCGCGGCAAGCACGGGAAACGCCAAGCCGGAGCGCATCCGCAGCAGGTGGTCGAGGGTGATCCGATGGTGGATGCCGCGCGGATCGCGCCAGAGCGGCGCGGGCGCCGGGTCGTGCAACGATCGCAGCCAGCCTTCCTGCAGCAGCCGCCCGATCAGGGTGCAGGTGACCGCCTTGGTCATCGACCAGCTTGGAGTGGCACGGTCCGGGGCGCCGAAGTCGCTGTACCGCTCGAACAGCACGCGCTCGGGCGTGGCGGCCAGCACGCCGTAGAGACCCGGCGACCCGGCGAACAGCGCCCCTGCCGCGTCCGCTATCGCGGGGGCCGGCGGCGGCGGCGCCACCCCGTCGCCCAGCGGCCAGGCGCGGTCCGGTGCCGAGGGCGGGCGCGGGATCGGCGCGGGTTCGAAACGCGGCGCCGCTTCGGGTCCGAGCAGGATGCCGCCGTAGTCGGGCCGGGCGATGGCGTGGCCGACGACCGGCGGGCCGAATTCCGGATCGCTCCAGCGCACCGTGATCCGCCGGTCCCGGTCGTCGCTCTCGATCGTGAGCCGCCCGCCGGCGCTTGCTTCCTCCAGCGCGCGTCCGATGCCGAAATCCGGCACCGGCCGGGCGGCCAGCCCACCGGGGATCGCGGCGGGGCGCCAGCGGAAATGCCGTTCGGCCGTCGCGCGGTCGAGCCCGGTCACGTACATCATGTCGACGAAGCGCTTGGCGGCGAAGTTGACGCTACGTTGGCGCAACGCGCGCGCGGACCCATCATAGATCAGCGGATCGGGCGGTCCGTCGGCCGAGGGGAAGCTCGGCATGCGGTCGAACAACGGTTCCGGCGGTGGGGCTTCGGGCATTCCGGGTCTCACTTCGCGGCCAGCGCTTCGCGCGCGCGGCCGGCGGCAGCGGCGGGGATTTCGAAAAACCGGTTCCGCATCCCCTTCTGGTTCTCGTAGAGCGAGCCCTGCAACGGCGCCGGCGGCAGCGGCAGGCGCACCGGCACCGGTTCCAGCCGTGGCGGGCGCGGCTCGCCGGCGGCCATCAGCGCGTCGTAGGCGGCGATGCCGGCGGGAAAGCCGAGCAGCGGCCAGGCATCGGCGGCGCGGAACTGGAACAGCAGCAAGCGCCGGTCGCGATCCGAGGTGTTCGGCGCTGACCCGTGCACGGCGCGCACATGATGCACGGTGATCGATCCGGCGCGGCCGGTCAGCGGCACCGCCGAGGCATAGTCCACGTCGCCGCGCGTCGGGTCCATCGCGCCGCAGAACACGCCGTCGGCATGATGGTCGAACACCGGGCCGCGATGGCTGCCGGGCACGATCAGCAGGGGCCCGTTTTCCTCCGCCATGTCGTCCATCATCACGCCGACGGCGGCAAGGTCGTCATTGGTGTGCGGATAGAACGCCCAGTCCTGGTGCCATTCCACCGGCGCGCCGAAGCCGGCCGACTTCATGTTGAGCTTGGCGGTGTCGAAGCGGATATCCGGCCCCCACAGCGCGGCGAGCACCGAGAGGATGCGCGGATGGCGGACCAGCGCGGCGTAGGCGGGATGGTGCAGATGCGGCGCCTTGATCCGCCGGACCCGCGGCGCGTCCGGGGTGTGGCTGTCTTCCAGGTCGTAGATGTCGGTATGACCGGTCAGGCCGCGCGCGTCGTGCACGAATGCATCGGTCACGCGCGACAACTCGGCGACCTCCGCCGCGGTGAGCACGTCGGGTACGACGATCGCGCCGCTCTCATGGTAGGCGTCGATCTGGGCCTGGGTCAGCATGCGTTCCTCCCGGATCAGGGCGGGAGAAGGCTAGCAGCGGGTGGATGACGGGTCGAGGCGCGGTGCCAGCGAAAGCGGCGGCCCCGGCTGCACGGTGCAGACGCGCGACAGGCGCACCGAGGCCGCCGCGCCTTATCCCTGCAGCAGCACCGCTGCGATCCGGTCCCGGGTGAACGGCATGTCCCGGATGCGCATTCCCAGCGCATGCGCCACCGCGTTGCCGATCGCCGCCGCGGTCGGCCCCAGGGTACACTCCCCGACGCCGAGCGCGCGTTCCTCCGGCGCATCGACCAGCTCGCAGGTCATCTCCTCCGGCACTTCGGAAAAACGCAGGATCGGGTAGCTCTCCCAGTCGATCGAGCCGACGCCGGTCGCGTTGAAGGTGACCTGCTCCTTCAGGGTGAAGCTGGCGGCCTGCAGGATGCCGCCTTCCAGCTGGTTGCGCAGCCCGTCCGGGTTCACCACCAGCCCGGCGTCGGCGGCGCACCATACCCGGCGCAGGCGGACCTCCTGATCGACCTCCACCTCCGCCGCCACGGCGGCGTAGGCGGAACGATTCTTGTACTGCGCGAAACCGATCCCCAGTCCGCGCCCGTCGCCGCCCTTCCCGCGTGCGTTCCAGCCGGCCATCTCGGCGACACGCGCGATCACCCGGGCCGCGCGCGGGCTGTTGCCGAGCAGGCCCAGCCGATACGCGACCGGGTCGGCCCCGGCGCGCGCGGCCAGTTCGTCCATGAAGCTCTCCAGCGCGAAGACATTCGCCACCGCGCCGAGCCCGCGCAGCGCCGAGGTGCGCACCGGCGCACCGGGCACCAGGTGGTGCAGGATGCGCTTGCCCGGGATCGCGTAATGCGGGATCGCGTTGCGGGTGCCGCCGCCGCCGGCCGCCTCGGTGGGGTCGGTCGGGCGCGGATCGGGCGCCGGGGTCGGCAGCGCTTCGTGCGCGAGCAGGTTGCCGCCCATCGCCGGGCGCTGCACATGCGAGCCGGACCAGATTTCCGCGGTCCAGTCGGCCGGCCTGCCGGCCGCATCGACCACCGCGCGCATCGTCACCGACATCGCGCTGCCGAGCGGCTCGAAGCCGAATTCGTCCTCCCGCCGCCATTGCACGCGAATGCAATGATCCGGCACGAGGGTGGCGATCACCGCCGCGTCCAGCGCCGCATCGTCGGCGCCGTTGTGCCCGTAGCAGCCGGCGCCCTGCACGTGGTGCACGCTGATCGTTTCGGCTTTGCGGTCCAGCACCCGCGCCAGCGCGTTGCGCAGCGGATAGACGCCCTGCGTGTGCGACCACACCGACAGATGCCCGTCCCGCAGCTCGGCCAAGGCACAGGACGGGCCGATGGAGGCGTGGGCGATATAAGGGCGGGTGTAGGTCGCCTCCACCACCGGCCCGGCGGCGGGAGGCAGCGGATCGCCGATCACCCGGTCGTCCGACGGCTGGCCGACCAGCCAGGCCGCCGCCTGCTGCGCCGGCGTGAGCTGGCGGACATTCTCCCAGGACGCATGGCCGGGTGCGGCCATCGCGGCGCGCTGCGCGACGGTTTCGTTCTCGCTGAGGAGCGCGACGAAATTTCCGTGCCGCAGGACCCGCAGCGCGCCGCCGGCGGCACGACGAATCGCCGCTTCGTCCAGCGCCGCCAGCCGCGCGCCGCGCGACGGCTGGCGCAGGATGCGCGCATGCAGCAGGTCGGGACGCACCATATCCTGGATGAACGCGGCGCCGGCGAGCTTGGCCGGCAGGTCCAGCCGCGGCGCGCTCTGCCCCACCACCCGGTAGGCGGCGACCGGCTTCGGCGCCGTGGCGCCGTCCGCCGCCCGCGCCAGATCGACCTCCGGCGCCACGCTCCAGTAGTCCTGCCCGGTCGGCTGGCCGCCGCGATAGAACGCTCCGTCGATCACGGCGATGTCGTCCGGCGCGCAGTTCAGCCGCTGCGCCAGCCGTGCGAGCACCCGCACGCGCACCTCCGCCGTCACCAGGCGCACCGCCGTGCCGCCGACCTCGATCGACAACGATGACGTGGTGGAGGCCTCGTCCGGCGCCAGGTCGGTGTCGCCCGACAGGATGCGGACCGCCGACAGCGCGACGTCCAGCTCTTCGGCGGCGATCTGCCGCAGCGCGGTCAGGATGCCCTGGCCGATCTCCACCTTGCCGACCGACAGGTGCACCGTGCGGTCGGGATCGAAACGGACCCATTTCGCCGGGCTCGGGTTGGCGGCGAGCGACAGCGGCAATGCGGTGGCGCTCATCGGCCGGCTCCGTCGGCGAGCCGCGCAGCCGCGCGTTCCACCGCGCGGATGATGCGATACTGGGTGCCGCAGCGGCACAGGTGTTTGTCCAGTGCGGCCACGATCTCGTCCCGTCCGGGGCGCGGGGCGCGGTCGAGCAACGCCTTGGCGCTCATCAGGATGCCGGTCAGGCAATAGCCGCACTGGCCGGCCTGTTCGTCGAGGAACGCCTGGCGCAACGGATGGCCGTCCAGCGCCTCCACCGTGGTCACCGCGTGCCCGGCCACGGTGCCCACCTCGCGGGCGCAGGAAAACACCGGCTCGCCGTCGACCAGGACCATGCAGGCGCCGCATTGTTCCAACCCGCAGCCGTAGCGGGCGCCTTTCAGGTCCAGCTCGTTGCGCAGCACGTCCAGCAGCGGCGTGGTGGGCTCCGCCGTGACCCGCGCGGCGCGCCCGTTCACGGTCAGGTCGGTGCTCATGCGCTCGGCTCCGCCTGCCAGGGAAGTTGCCACAGCTCGGGATCGCAGAGCTTGCGCGCCACCGCCTCGGCGATGGCGGCGAACAGGCGCTCGCCCTTCTCCGCGCTCGCCGCCTCGGGATTGCCGAGCACGCCGGAGGCCGAGCGGGCGGCGATGCTGCGCCAGCGATAGACCCCGGGCGCGAGATCGGGCGCGACGTTGGCCCGCGCGCGCGGAATACGCTCCCCCGCGACCAGATCGGGCCGCGCCGCCATCATCATGGAGGTCTCGGCCTCGCAGGCGTGCGACAGCACGGTCTGGGTTTCCAGGATGTCGGCGATGGCCGCCGCCGCGGCATACCAATAGGTGAACTGCACGATCGGCACCCCGAGCTTCGGGGTCAGGTCGTCGGTGATCGTGCGCAGCGCATTCTCGTTGCCGCCATGCGCGTTCAGCAGCACGACGCGGCGGAACCCGTGGCGCAGCACCGAACGCACCACTCCCTCGATCAGCGCCGCGAACGCCGGATAATCCAGCGTGATCGTGCCGCCGAAGCTCATGTGATGCTCGGAGAGGCCGGTCCAGATCGTCGGCAGCACGAGCGCCTGCTCGCCGCGGGCGACGACGGCGGCGGCGGTGCGGCGGGCGATGGTTTCGCCCAGCATCGTATCGACCTCGACCGGCAGATGCGGGCCGTGCTGCTCCAGCGACGCCACCGGCAGGATCACCATCGCGCCATCGCGGGCGCGTTCGCGCAATTCATCGGCGCGCAGCCGGCGCCACTCGGTTTCCATCTCGCGTTCCCCGTTCGCTGCCACGATCGCGCCCGCAGTGGGGCACGAAACCGGCGGCAGGAAAAGAGGCGCGGCCGGCTTCCGCCCGGCCGCCGCTCCGCCTACGAAGAGGGCCACGCGACCCCAGGGAAGGAGCCAAGACCATGAACCTGCACCGCCTGCTGCAAGCGAGGCGCGAGGCCGACCGCCCGGTGCGGGTCGGGCTGATCGGCGCGGGCAAGTTCGGCTCCATGTTCCTGGCCCAGGTGCCGACGACCCCGGGCCTGCAGGTGACGGCGATCGCGGATCTCGCGCCCGAGCGCGCCCGGGCGGCCTGCCGCCGGGTCGGCTGGGACGAGGCGCGGATCGCCGCCACACGCTTCACCGACGACAGCGCCCGCCTGCTGGCGGCCGACGACGTGGACGTGGTGGTGGAAGCGACCGGGCACGCCCCCGCCGGCATCGCCCACGCGCGGGCCGCCATCGCCGCCGGCAAGCATATCGTGATGGTGAACGTGGAGGCCGACGTGCTGGCGGGCCCGCTGCTGGCGCGGGAAGCGGCGCGGGCCGGGGTGGTCTACTCGCTCGCCTACGGCGACCAGCCGGCGCTGATCGCCGAACTGGTCGACTGGGCGCGCGCCTGCGGGTTCGCGGTGATCGCCGCCGGCAAGGGAACGAAATACCTGCCGGAGTACCATGCGTCCACCCCGGCGACGGTGTGGCCGTATTACGGGCTGACCGAAGCGCAGGCGCGCGAGGGCGGCATGAACCCGCAGATGTTCAACTCCTTCCTCGACGGTACCAAATCCGGGATCGAGATGGCGGCGGTGACGAACGCCACCGGGCTGACCCCGCCGCCCGACGGGCTCGGCTTCCCGCCTTGCGGCACGCACGAGCTTGCCCAGCTGCTGCGGCCCGGCAACGAGGGGGCGCTGCACCATCGCGGCCAGGTCGAGGTCGTTTCGTCGCTCCAGCGCGACGGCAGCCCCGTAACGAACGACCTGCGCTGGGGCGTCTATGTCGTGTTCGAGGCGCCGGGCGAGTACACCGCCCGCTGCTTCGGCGAATACGGCGTGCCGACCGATGCGTCCGGCCGGGTCTCGGCGCTGTACCGGCCGTTCCACCTGATCGGGCTCGAACTGAACGTCTCGATCCTGTCGGCCGCGCTGCGCGGCGAGGCGACCGGGGCGCCCACCGGCTTCCGCGCCGACGTGGTCGCCACCGCCAAGCACGACCTGCGGGCGGGCGAAACGTTGGACGGCGAAGGCGGCGCCTGCGTGTGGGGCAAGCTGATCCCGGCGGCCGCCAGCCTGCAGATCGGCGGGCTGCCGATCGGGCTCGCCAACCGGGTGAAGCTGGTGCGCGACGTCCCGGCGGGCAGGGCGGTGACCTGGGAGGACGTGCGGATGGACCCGGCGGATGGCACCTACCGGTTCCGCCGCGAGATGGAGGCGGTGTTCCCGTCCGCGGACTGATCGCGGGAGAGTACGGGTCGGCGGGCGGCGACGCCGCCCGCCGAACGCCGTCATACGCCGCGGGCGCCCCGGGCTACCCGACCCGTGCCGCGCGGTACTCCCGCCGCACGATCTCCAGCAATTCCGTCGGCGAGGTTTCGGCGGCGCGGCTCTCGAACGTCACCTCGCCGTGCTGCATCAGCATCACCCGGTCGCAGATTTCCAGTGTCTGCGCGTAGTTGTGCGCGATCATCACGATCGCGATGTCGCCCCGCGCCTTCAGCCGCTCGATCAGGCCGATGATCAGCCCGGCTTCACGGGCCCCCATCGCCGCCAGCGGTTCGTCGAGCAGCAGGATCCGCGCGTTAGACGCGACCGCACGGGCGACCGCGATCGCCTGCCGCTGACCGCCCGACAGCGCCCCCACTTCGAGATCCACCGACGGGATGTTCACGCCGATATCGGCCAGGGCCGCCTCGGCATGGCGGCGCATCGCCCGATGGTCGAGCAGGCGGAACGGCCCGGGGCGCAGGATCTCCCGGTTCAGGAACAGATTGTGGTAGATGCTGAGGCCGTTGACCAGCGCCAGGTCCTGGTAGACGCACTCGATCCCGAACGTGCGCGCGTGGTCGACCGAGCCGAGGCTGACCGGTGCGCCGTTGACGAACATCTGGCCCGAGGTCGGCCGATGATACCCGGTCAGGATCTTCATCAGGGTCGATTTGCCGGCGCCGTTGTCTCCCAGGATGCCGAGCATCTCCCCGCGCGCGACGTGCATCGACACGCCGTCCAACGCGGTGACGTGGCCGAAGGTCTTGACGATCCCCTCGGCCCGCAGCGCTTCCGTGCTGGCGCTCATCCCTGCCCTGCCCCGCGCAGCCGCGCGAGATGGATGTTCGCCACCATCGCCAGCAGGATCGCCGCGCCGATGATGATGTCGAAGGTGAAGGCGTTGATGCCTTGCAGGGTGAACCCGTCCTGCAGCACGCCGAGCACGATGCCGCCGACCAGCCCGCCGATGATGGTGCCGGTGCCGCCGGCGATCGCCGTGCCGCCGATCACGCCCGAGGCCACGCCAAGGAACATGATGTTGCTGCCGCCCGCCAGCGGGTCGGTCGAGCCGATGCGGAAGGCTTCCAGCAGGCCGGCGAAGCCGCCGAGCGTGCTGGTCAGGATGAAGTTGCCCATGCGGATACGGTCGCAGTCGATGCCCGATTCCGCGGCCGCGACCACGTTGCCGCCGGTGGCGATCGTGTGCAGCCCCCAGCGCGTGTGCCGCAGCACGATGTGCATGACGACCACGATGCCGAGCGCCCACACCATCTCGGCGTAGCCCCAGTTGCCCATGATGTTGGTCAGCAGCTTGCCGCCCGGCGTGTTGGCGGGAAACCCGCGGGAAATCGTCAAGGTGACGCCGGTGATCAGGAACAGCATGCCGAGCGTGGTGATGAACGAGGGCACGCTGAGGCGGATCGTGATCAGGCCGATGACATAGCCGATCAGAGCGCACACCAGGAGAGCCGCAACGATGGCAGGCACGACGGGCAGGCCGATATCATAGGCCCGCTCCATCACGAACGGCGCCAGCGCGAACACCTGGCCCACCGACAGGTCGATCTCGCGGCAGATCAGCAGCATGATTTCGCCGCAGGCGATGATCACCGGCGCGGCGATGAACTGCGACAACGTCTCCAGATTGGCGTTGGTGAGGAAGTTCACGTTGGTGAACTGGAAATAGATCACCAGGATCACCGCCACGACGATGACGCTGGCTTCCGGACGCAACAGGAAATCGTGAAGGCGCCCGAACAGGCCGCTGCGCGGACCGGCTTGCGCCGGTCCGCCAGCGGCCGCGGTCTTCTCCGCGGCCAAGGCTCAGCTCGCGATCGGGCCGGAGCGCGGCACGATCTGCGGCGCCGCCGCACTGCCCTCGTAGCGGGTTTTGGTGGTCAGATAGGGCTTCACGGCTCCCTTGGTGACGAATTTGAGGCCGGTGTTGATGTCGGCCGGCCCGACCAGGCCACCCGAGGCCTTGAACATGAACATCTCCATCACCGTGTAGAAGCCCTGCAGATAGGGCTGCTGGTCGATGACGAAGTCGAGATAGCCGTCCTGCACCGAATGCAACGATTTGGGCAGCAGGTCGAAGCCGCCGCCGTGCACGCCCTTCTTCGGCAGGTCGTACTGGCGCATGATCTGCCCGACATTCATCGTATCGCCGCCGCCGGTGCCGAACATCCCCTTCACGTCCTGGTTACCCAGGTAGTAGGCACGGATCTTCGTCAGCGAGACGTTCGGGGTGGGATCGGTGGCGATCATCGTCGCGGTGATCTTGGCACCCGACTTCTTGATCGAGTCCATCGCGCCATCGACGCGGGGCTGCAGGTTCAGCTGGCCAGGTGTGGCAATGAACAGCGCGACCTTGCCCGAGCCCACCAGCTTGACGATCCGCTCGCCCATCATCTGCCCCGACAGGAACAGGTCCTGTCCGATATAGGCAAGCCGCTTGTTCGAGCTGCCACGGGGCGCGTCGGCGTTGTAGCTGAACACCGGGATGCCCGCCGCCAGCGCACGGGCCACCGGGCGATCGAAGCCGCGCGGATCGACGATCGCCACCGCGATGCCGTCGGCCTTGCCGGCGACGGCGGCGTTCATCGCATTCACCATCTGCCCCACGTCGGAGGTTTCCGACCCGGTCCATTGGTACTCGCAGCCGAGCAGCGCGCAGGCGTCGTGGATGCCATACTGGGTCGGCACGAAGAACGCGTTCGTGGTCACGTGGTTGACGAAGACGAACTTCCAGCGCGGATGCGCGGGGAACGGTCCGGCGCCGGCCGCGCGGGCGCTGCCGGCGGCAGCGGCGAGCAGCGCGGCGGCG
>JAGWSV010000272.1 GCA_028869315.1 Rhodospirillales bacterium | reverse complement strand
GGACGGTGCGCCCTGGGGTAACGCCCGCTGGGATAACGCCCGCTGGGATAACGCATGAGGCGGCGCCGGAAGCAGGGGCGCCGGTGGCGCCTGCCGCGTCGCCACCACGGGCTGCTTCCGTGCGGCGGGCCTTCGCGGCGGGTCGAGAACATCGAGCACCAGCCGTGCGCCCACGCGCATCCGGCGTAGGCGCGCGCCGCGCGCAACCGTGACCTCCACCCATCCCGGAGCGGTCGTCAACGCCCGCACGTTTCTCGGCAACGCCGGATCGGGACCGAACGGCAGGGAGCGGCTGAAGGTCAGGCGCACGCGGGGGCCGTCCCGGCTCATGTGCCAGCCGACCCATGTCGGGAAATCGAACACCAACCGACCGAATCCGTGGTGCTCGCCGGACCGGATCGGGACGACACGTCCCGGCGCCGGCGCATGGGGCTCGGTCGGGCGCGACCATGCCGGCCGCGCCGATGCCACGCCGGCGACCAGCAGTGCCAGCAGCAAGCGGAGTGCGGACGAGCCTCGGCGCAGCGGCATCAGTCGAAGCTGGCGAGCAACCGGTCGATGTCGGACTGCGCCATGGCCGCAGCCGGCAGTTGCGGGCCGTTGAGCAACCCGGTTTCCTGCCCGGGCAGCGCCGCCGCCGACGGCGAGCCGGACCCGCCGGAGTGGCCGAACGCCGACACGATCTGCGCCACCTTGCCCTCGATCGCCTTCAAGGTGGTCACCACCTTGGTAATCCGCTGGCCGGTGATGTCCTGGAAGCTGCAGGCTTCGTAGATATGGGTGGTGGCATCCTGCAGCTTCGCGGCGGCATCGCCCTCCAGGGTCCCGGCCACCGTGTCCAGGGTTTCGCAGCTCTCCAGGATCGCGTTGGTCGCCCCGGCGGTATGGGCGACGATCGCATCGAGTTCGTCGGTCGCGAAGGGAATATGCGCGGCGGTGATGTCGTCCACCTGCAACGCGGCGATCTCGGCCTTGGCATTGGCGATGGTGCGGCCCAGCGCCTCCACCTCGGCCAGCAGCGCGCTTTCCGCCGGCGCGACCTCCCCCTGCACGGCGGCGATCACGGCGCGGACCACGTCGCCCATCCATTCCGGTTCCGCTGCCGGGTAGCGGTCGCGGATCGCGGCCAGCCGCTGCGCCAGCGGTTCCACCTTCGTGCCGGCGAACACCTCATGCATGGCCCAGGACCTTTTCGATCTTGTCACGCAATGTCTCGGCGTTGAAGGGTTTCACGATGTAGTTGGAGACGCCCGCCTGTTTCGCTGCCACGACGTTCTCGGTCTTGCTCTCCGCGGTGACCATGATGAACGGTGTCGCCTTCAGTCGGGCGTCCGCGCGTACCTCCTGGAGCAACTGCAATCCGGTCATCGGCTGCATGTTCCAGTCGCTGATCACAAGGCCGAAGCTGCCGCTACGCAGCTTCGCGAGGGCGTCGGCGCCGTCGGTCGCCTCCTCGACATTGTTGAACTCGATCTGCTTGAGCAGGTTGCGGATGATGCGCAGCATCGTCTTGTAGTCATCGACGATCAGCACCGACATCGACTTGTCGATCGGCATGCGGGGTCCTTCGGTCAGCCGCCGCGTCCGGGACTGCCCACCGGGGCAGCGGCGGGCGGCGTGGATGCGGGGGGAGCGGAAGCGGTCTGTGTCGTTGCTTGTTCGGGATTGTCGCCAAGCCGGAGCGCGGCCAGGCGGTCGGTCACCTCGCGGGCGCGATCCGGCTGCATCGCCGCCAGGATCGCCGCGGCACGGCGCGCATCCATGCGGTTCACGACCGCAAGCAGCACCGGCATGTTCAACTGGTCGAAGATCTTCGCCGCCTGGCGCGGTTTCATGCTCTGGTAGAGCTTCACGAGGCCGGACCACGCATCCTGCGCGTGCCGGCGACGCGCCGCCTCCAGCTTCTGCAGGCTGGCTTGCAGGGTCCGCAGTTCCGCCACCCGCTGGTCCAGCCGGCGTTCGGCGGCCGTGAGCAGCGCCTCCCGCGCGGCGAGCGCCTTCGCCCGCGCGTCCAGCGCTTCGCGCCGGCGCCGCAGGTCCTGCAGCAAGCTCTGCTCCTCCGGGCTGATCGCCGGCGCCGGCGGGGGCGGCGGCACCACGCGGGCGGTCGGCGCCGGTTGCGCGGGGCGTGCCGTATGGGCGGCGGGATGGGCCGATGCCACCGACGCGGCGACCGCAGGCGCGATCGCCTGCACCAGCCCGACCGCCTTCATCCCGAGCAGCGCCGAGATTGCAACAATCACGGCGGGCAGCACCCGCGGGGCGGTGATGGTCATGCCGGCCCCCTCATCGCGCCAGCCGCAGCGCCTGCAGCAGGTCCCGCTCCGCCTGGCTGCGCGGCGGAGGCGTATCAGGCGCCACCACCGGCTGCGCTGCCGCCGCAACGGACCCGGCAACCGGCGCGCCGGCCGACAGCGGCCGGGCCGCGCGGACCAGGGCGTCCAGCCGGTCGGCCAGCCCGTCCCCGCGTTCGATCAGGAAGCCGAGATCGCCCTCCACCCGCCGCACCTGCTCAATCTGCCGGGCCAGGTGCCGGCCGGCGCCGTCGGCGGCCTCGCGCAGCCGCGCGACCCCGGATTCCGCCTGCCGCGTGCTGTCGTTGAACCCGGCGACCAGCGATTCCAGCACCGCGCGGTCGCGCTTGAGCACGCCGAGCGCGCGTTCCAGCCGGATGGCATGCACCAGGGTCGCGGCAAGCAGGCCGACCAGCACGAGTTCCAGCAGCCATTGCGCGCCGGTCATCCTCAGCGCTCCGGGCTCGCGCGCAGCACTTCGCGCTCGATCCGCACCGCGAGGCGATTCTTGCGCCGGCCCACGCGCGCTTCGAACAACGGGACGGCCCCGCAGCGCAGCGCCACCGTCGCCCCGGGCACGGCGCCAAGCGCAATGCGCGACCCCGGGCGCAGCGCGATCACGTCCGACAGGCGCATCGTCTGCTCGTCGAGCACGACGTCGAGCTCGACATCGGTGTTCCACAGCTCCTCGGCGAGATGGGTTTCCCAGATCGAATCGCGGCCGAATTTCTCGCCCATGAACTGCTGCAGCAGCAGCTCGCGCACCGGCTCCAGGGTGGCGTAGGGCACCAGAAGCTCCATGCGCCCGCCGCGATCTTCCATGTCGACCCGAAGCCGCGCCAGCACCGCCGCATTGGACAGGCGCGAGATGGTGGCGAAGCGCGGATTCACTTCCAGCCGTTCATACCGGAACGTGACCGGGCAGAGCGGGTCGAACGCCGACGACAGATCGGCGAGCACCACATGGATCAACCGCTCGACCAGGGTGCGTTCGATCGTGGTGTAAGGTCGGCCCTCGATGCGCATGGCCGCGGTGCCGCGCCGGCCGCCCAGCAGCACGTCGACGATCGAGTAGATCATCGCCGAATCGACGACCATCAGGCCGTAATTGTCCCACTCCTCGGCCTTGAACACCGCCAGCATCGCCGGCAGCGGGATCGAGTTCAGATAGTCCCCGAACCGCAGCGACAGGATGTTGTCGATGCCGACCTCCACGTTGTCGGAGGTGAAGTTTCGCAACGATGTCGACATGATACGCACCAGCCGGTCGAAGACGATCTCCAGCATCGGCAGGCGCTCGTAGGAGACGAGGCCCGAGTTGATGATCTTCTGGATGCCGGACGCGTTCTCCCCGTCGCCGCCGCCCTCGTCGAAGCCGAGCAGGCTGTCGATCTCCGCCTGGTTCAGCACCCGTGCCGGCGCGACGGCGGTGGGCTCCTCGGCCGGCGTGCCGGTCTCCGCCCCCCAGGCGGCGGCCAGCGCCTCATCGTCGTCGGGAGCGGCCCCGGCACCCGGCGGAACGCCGCCTTGGTTAGGGGTGTCGCTCATTGCACGATCATCTGCACGAAGAGCACGTCGCGCACCCGCGCCGGCGCGACCGCGACGTCGGCGCGGTTGATCAGTTCCTCCCGCAGCCGATACGTGCCCATCGCGCCCTGCAGGTCGCCCGGCCGCAATTCCCTGAGATAGGTCTGGAACAGATCGACGATGCGCGGCATCAGCCGCTTCACCGTCGCCGCGTCGTGCCCGGCCGCGACCTCCAGCCGCGCTTTCAGCTTGATGTAGCGCGGCTGCGCGGAATCGGTGTTCAGGTTGGCGATCAGGTCCGGCACGTCGACGAAGACCGGCGGTGCCGGCGGCTTCGGGCCGGCCGGGTGGCGCAGCCCGAGCAGCCGCGGCAGCAGGCCGGAGAACCAGCCGCCGGCCCCGAGCGCGCCCAGCAGCAACACCGGCGCGCCGATCATAATCAGCTTCCGCCTGCCGCCCCGCTTCGCTGGCGCTTCGTCCGCCGGTGCATCCGCTGTCGCTTCGGCGCTGCTCATGGCTTCTCTGCTCCGGCCGGCATCCTTGGCAGGGAGGGGTTAACGAAGCCTTGCCCCGGCCGGATGCGACCCGGCACGCCGCGCCGGACCGGCAAGACATGCCGGGCAGGCCGGCGTCCTCGCCTGGCGCCCGGACGGCGCGCGCCGGCGCCCGGCGGCGCCGCGCCGGTCTGGCACGATGGTTGCTGAACAGGCGGCATGGACATCGCCAGCAGCATCGCCGCCTCCCGCCTGGTCGCGCAGAGCCACGCGATCGAGGTCGTCGCGGGCAACATCGCCAACGCCAGCACCCCGGGCTACCGGGCCGAGCGGGTGCAGTTCGCCGACTGGCTGTCGCCGCAGACCAACGCGCGCACGCCGCCCGGCGGACGCGTGCTCTCCTATACCCAGGACCGCGCCACCTGGCTGGAAACCGCGCCGGGGCCGTTGCGCCATACCGGCAACCCGCTCGATCTCGCGATCGCCGGCCAGGGATATTTTACCGTGAAAACGAAATCCGGGCCGCGGCTGACCCGCGACGGCAAATTCGGCCTGCTGCCCGACGGCACCGTCGCCGACGCCGCCGGCAATCCGCTGCTCGATACCGCGGGCCAGCCGATCCGCGTCCCCACCACCGGGGCAGCGATCTCGGTCGCCGGCGACGGAACCATTTCAAGCGGGAGTCATCGTATCGCGCAGGTCGGCGTCGTCCGCCCGCAGGATCCGCTGCGTCTGCGTGCCGAGGGCGGCACCCTGCTGGTCGCCGACACGCCGACCACGCCGCTGGCCAATCCACGAATCGTGCAGGGCGCGCTGGAGGGATCGAACGTGCAGCCGATCACCGAGATGACCCGCATGCTCGACATCTCCCGCCAGTTCCAGTTCGTCGCCCAGTTCGTGCAGGCGGAATCGACGCGGCACCGCAACGCCATCGACAAGCTGCTGCCCACCCCCGGCAACCTGCCTTAGGCGGCGATTATGTTGCGTTATACTATCTGATATTCGACAAGATCCGGCCCACCCGCAACGCCAGGAAACCACGCCATGCGCTCGCTCGACATCGCCGCCACCGGCATGCAGGCACAGCAGACCAACGTAGAGGTGATCTCCAACAACATCGCCAACATGACGACCACGGGGTTCAAGCGCCAGCGCGCCGAGTTCCAGGACCTGATCTACCAGAATCTACGCCGGGTCGGCTCCAATTCGTCGGCGTCGGGCTCCATCGTGCCGTCCGGGGCGCAGATCGGTCTCGGCGTGAAGACCGCGGCGATCTACCGGATCAACGAGCAGGGCAATCTGCAACAAACCTCGAATTCGCTCGACCTGGCGATCCAGGGCAACGGGTATTTCCAGGTCACCCTGCCGTCCGGCGCCACCGCCTACACCCGCGACGGCACCTTCGGGCTGGCGCCGGACGGCACCATCGTCACCGCGGACGGCTACGTGGTGCAGCCAGGCATCCAGGTGCCGACCAACGCGACCAGCGTCACCATCAACACGTCGGGCCAGGTGCAGGCGACGATCTCGGGACAGACCGCGCCGCAGACGCTGGGGCAGATCCAGCTCGCGTCCTTCCCCAACGATGCCGGGCTGCAGGCCGAGGGCGGCAATCTGTTCGTGCAGACCGCGGCCTCCGGCGCGCCGGTGCAGGGCAATCCGGCCGATCCCGGGTTCGGTTCCGTTATGCAAGGGTTCATCGAAACCTCGAACGTCAACGTCGTGAGCGAGATCACCAACCTTATCACCGCCCAACGCGCCTACGAGATGAACAGCAAGGTCATAACGACGTCCGACCAGATGATGGCAAGCCTGACCAACCTGCAGTGATCCGATGCGCACCCGTCTGTTGCCCCTCATGTTCGCGCCGCTGCTTGCCGCCGGCACGGCGCCGCGGCCGGTTCTGCGGCCGATGACCACCCTGCACGGACCACTCGTCCGGCTCGGCGACCTGTTCGCCCATGCCGGCCGGGACGCGGGCCGGGTGCTGGGGCCCGGGCCGGCGCCGGGCGGGCGGATCGTCGTCGCCGCCGCGCAGCTTGCCTATATCGCACGGCGCTACGACGTCGACTGGCGCCCCGCCTCCTCCGGGGACCGTGCGGTGCTGGCCTGGCCGGGACGGCCGCTGGCGCGGGCCGAGGTGCTGCCGGCGCTGGCCGAGGCGCTGCACGGCGCTGGCGCCGGGACGCACGCACGGATCATCATCGACCGGTTCGATCCGCCGCTCGTGCCGGTCGCGCCGAAGCCGACCCCCGTCGTTTCGGCGCTGGCCTACGACGCCGGCTCCGGGCGGTTCAGCGCCGTGCTGATGCTGAGCGGCGCGGGCATCGACCCGATCTCGGTGCCCGTGGCCGGACGGGCGGAAGCGACGGTCGAACTCCCGGTGGCGGCGACAAGGCTGCCGGCCGGCACAGTGCTGGCGGCGGGCGATCTCCGGCAGGTGCGCCGGCTGCGCTCCGCCGTCCCCGCCGGCGCGGTGGTTCAGGCGGATGAAGCGGTCGGCCAGCAGCTCCGCCAGATGGTCCCGGCCGGCGCGCCGTTCCTGCGCAACATGCTGCGCGCGCCGCGGCTGGTGCGTCGGGGGGCGGCGGTGCTGATCCGGCTCGACCGGCCCGGGCTGGCGCTCACCGCCTCCGGCCGTGCGCTCGACTCGGGCGCCGCGGGCGATCGCGTCCGGGTGCTCAACCCGGTGTCGCATGCGGTGCTGGAAGCACGGGTCGCCGGTCCCGGCCTGGTGCGCGTGCTGCCCGGCGTGCCGCCGCTGGTTCCGGCCGGGGGGCGGGCGCGATGATCCGCAGCACCGTCCGGTCCGTGGCCCGCCTCGCCCCCTTGGTCGTGCTGCTCGGACTGCCGGGCTGCGGCCTTGTCCAGCAGTTGGCCGATATCGGCCGCCCGCCGGCGATGACGCCGACCGCCAACCCGACCCAGGCCCCCGGCTGGCGGCCGGTCACCATGCCGATGCCGACCCCGCGTCCGGTACGGCCGGAGGCGGACTCGCTGTGGCGCCCCGGCTCGCGCGCCTTCTTCAAGGACCAGCGCGCCGCGCGGGTGGGCGACCTCGTCACCGTCGTCGTGACGATGAACGACGCGGCGACCTTGAAGAACAACACGACGGCCACCCGCAGCGGCTCGGAATCGCTCGGGGTGCCGAATTTCTTCGGGCTGGAGACGCTGCTCACGCATGTGCCGATGGACCCGTCGAAGCTCATCTCGTCCAGCAGCGCCAACGGCAACACCGGCACCGGGCAGATCCAGCGCAACGAGCAGGTGACCCTGCGGCTCGCCGGCGAGGTCACGCAGGTGCTGCCGGACGGCAATCTCGTGGTGATGGCGAGCCAGGAATTCAGGGTCGACGACGAGTTGCGGGTGCTGCGCGTCAGCGGCGTGATCCGGCCGGAGGACATCGCGTCGGACAACACGATCAGCAGCGACCGCATGGCGGAGGCGCGGATCGCCTATGGCGGCCGGGGCGAATTGTCGAAGCTGCAGGCGCCGCGCTGGGGCCAGCAGGTTGTGGATATCCTGGCGCCGTTCTGATCGGGCGGCGGGGCGGTTGGGGCGGGGTCGCGCGGGATCAGTCGTCGCGGTGCACCCGCTCCATCCGCTCGTGGCGTTCCTGCGCCTCGATCGACAGGGTGGCGATCGGGCGCGCTTCCAGCCGCTTGAGGCCGATCGGCTCGCCGGTTTCCTCGCAATAGCCGTAAGTGCCGGTTTCGATCCGCTGCAGTGCCTGGTCGATCTTGGAGATCAGCTTGCGGGCCCGGTCGCGGGTGCGCAGTTCCAGCGCCCGGTCGGTTTCCACGCTGGCCCGGTCGGTGATGTCGGCTTCGCGGATGCCGCCTTCGGATAGGCTGGCCAGGGTGCCGTCGGCTTCCTTGATGAGATCGGCGCGCCAGCGAAGCAGCTTCTGTCGGAAATACTCGGTCTGGATCGGGTTCATGAACTCTTCGCGCTCGCTCGGTCGGTAATCCGGGGGAAGCGTGATCATCATGCGTGCCGATCCTGCCCTGCTTCGCCGCTTCTGGCGGTGACGAACGAACGCGCGGGCTTATAGCCGTGCGCCTCCACCACGCCAAGGTCGCACGATGAAGGTTCAAGGGGCTGACATGAAACCCGCGTGACAACTGGCAGGGCTTGGGCGTTGGGTTTCAGCCGCGCCGGGCAAGCTCCACGCGGCAGCGCAGCGTCAGCGCGGCGAGCACGGTGGCCAAAGCAGGGTCGGCTGCCGGCGCCATGTTCCCGACCAATCCGGCGAGCCGCTCCAGCGCCGCCGCGGCATCGCCGCCGCCGAGCAACGCGCGCTGCAAACCCGCCAGCGCGGCCAGCATATCCCGGCCGTGCCGCCGTGCCGCACGGTCCCGCGCCGCGTCCGGCAGGGTTTCCTGCAATGCCAGCAGCCCGGCCAGCGCCGCCGGCGCCACCGAGGCCGGGGCGGCGTCCGCGGGGCCCGATGGGACCATGGCATCCGGCAGCGCGAAGCCGCCTCCCGCCGCAGCCGCGGGCCGGCGGGAGGGCGCCAACCCGGTTGCGCCCTGTAAGGGGGGAATGGCTGTCATGAACCTCTCCGTTGGCTGCGGCCCCACCGCGCGCAACGCTTGCCGCCTCTCCCGTGCTGCACCGCCTCAAGTGGTTTGCCTGCTGCTTCCGGTGTCCGCGCTGCGGCGGGACGCCGGCACGGCCCGCAGCGGCTTGCCGGCGGGTTCGTGCCGACCGGCAGATCCTGCCCGGCGGTGCGGCGGCGATTCCGCAGGAACTGCGTTCCGGTGATCTGGCACACGACTTGCTTTTCCGTTCCTGCCGCCGCTGGCCGCGCTTCCCGCGCACTCTGCCCGCCGGTGGTTAACGCCGTGCCAAGGACATCGCCGTGCGCCTCGTCCGCCTGCTGTTCGCCCTCGCCGCCCTGCTGCTGCCCGCCGTGCTGCTGTCGGCCCGGCCGGCGACCGCGCAGGTCCGCGTCAAGGACATCACCGACGTGCAAGGCGTGCGGGCGAACCAGCTGATCGGCTACGGGCTGGTGGTGGGGCTGCATAACACCGGCGACAGCCTGAACAACGCGGTGTTCACCCGTGAATCCCTGGTCGGCATGCTGGAACGGCTCGGGGTCAACACCCGGGACCTCGAATCCAAGCTGCAGACCAAGAACGTCGCCGCGGTCATGGTCACTGCCGAGCTGCCGGCCTTCGCCCGCAACGGCAACCGGATCGACGTCGCGGTGTCCTCTCTCGGCGACGCCACCGACCTGACCGGAGGCACCTTGCTGGTCACGCCCCTGCTCGGCGCCGACGGAGAAGTCTACGCCGTCGCGCAAGGCGCGGTCGCGACGGGCGCGGTCGCCGCCGCGGGCGCCGCCGCCTCGGTCACCCGCGGGGTGCCGACCGCCGGGCACATCGCCAACGGCGCCACCGTGGAACGCGAGGTGCCGTTCCGCCTCGATCGTTCCAAGCGCCTCTATCTCAGCCTGAGAAACCCCGACCTCACCACCGCCGAGCGCATCCGCGCCGCGATCGACCGCGCGGTGGGCCCGATCGCCCGAGTGACCGACCCGCGCACCGTGGTACTTAACCTGGCCGGGCGCGACCCGATCGGCACGCTCGCCACGGTGGAGGACCTGCGCGTGGTGCCGGACGATCCGGCCATGGTGGTGATCGACGAAGCCAGCGGTACCGTGGTGATGGGGGCGAACGTGCGGATCAGCACGGTGGCGATCGCGCAGGGCAACCTGACCGTGCGGGTAAGCGAAACGCCGCAGGTCAGCCAGCCCGGCCCGCTGTCGCGCGGCACCACGGCCACGGTGGCGCGCACCAATATCCAGATCAACGACCACCACGGCAACAAGCTCGCGGTCGTGCCGGGCACCGTGACCCTGCAGAAACTGGTGACGAGCCTCAATTCGCTCGGCATCGGGCCGCGCGACCTCATCACCATCCTGCAGGCGATCAAGGCCGCCGGCGCGTTGCAGGCGCAGTTGATGGTGCGATGACCACGCCGCGCATCCTGCCGTCCGCCGGGCCGCCAGCGTCCGCCCTGCCGCCGGCGCGGGCCGCGAAACTGTGGCAGGCGGCCAAATCCTTCGAGGGGATGGCGCTCGGCGCCCTGCTCGCCCCGATGTTCGCCACCGTCAACACCGCGCATGACCCGTTCGGCGGCGGCAGCGCCGAAGCCACCTGGCGGCCGATCCTGGTGCAGGAAATCGGCAAGAACATCGCCGCCGCGGGCGGGCTCGGCCTCGCCGCCCCGGTGTTCCGCGCCCTGCTGGCAACCCAGGACACCCACCCCGCCACCCCGTCGCCCAAGCCGGCGGCAACCCAGGCGCCCGAACGATGACCCCAGCCCCGCCCGCCCCCGCCGCAACCGCCGCCGCGCTGCACCGCCTCGCCGCGACGCTGGAACAGGAAAACGCCGCCCTCGCGGCGCTGGATTTCGGCGCCGTCGGCGGTCTGCTTCCCGAGAAGGAAGCCGCGCTGGCTGCACTGGCCGCAAGCCCGCCCCCCTCCCCGGCACTGACCGCCCAGGTTCGCGCCCTTGCCGGTCTTGTCCAACGCAACCGCGACCTGCTGGACCGGGCGATCACAACCCAACGCCACATCATCGCCCTGGTCGCCCGCGCCAGCCCACCCGAAGCCCCGCCCACCTACCACGCCCCCGGCGGCCGCCAAGCCATGCTCCGCCCCCCGGCCCGCACCCTGTGCGCGCGCGCCTGACGGGGCGAGAAGCCGGTTTCGGATGGCCAAGGCGCGCGCTGCCTCCCCACCCCGCACCACCGAAAGGGTTCCAAGGGCTCAGCCCTTGGCAGGGGATCCAAGGGGGCGGCGCCCCCTTGGCCTTTCGACCTACCCGTCCCCCGAAGCCCCCCCGTCTCCACCGCCAGGCGCCGCGTCACGCGGCAAGCCCAGGAGGGTGTGCAGGACGTAGCCGGTATGGGCACCGAGGGCAGGCCCGGTCCAGCGGACGACCTGGTCCGGGGCGTCGCCGTCGAGGCGGATGGCCGGACCGGGATGCAGGGTTGGGCCGATCAGCGGGTCGCTGATCGGCTGCACGGCGGCGCGGGCGCGGAAATGCGGGTCGGCGGCGCAATCGGCGACGTCGAACAGCCGCGAGCAGGGGACTTCGGCTGCATCCAGGATGTCCTGCGCGCGGGCGGCGGGAAGCGTGCGGGTCCAAGCGGCAATGGCGGCGTCGAGGTCGTCGCGGTGGGCGCAGCGGTTGGCGTTGGTCGCGTAGGCGGGGTCGGCGGCGAGGTCGGGGCGGCCGATGGCGGCCATCAGGCGGGCGAAGATGAAGTCGGAATTGCCGGCGATGCAGATGAACTTGCCGTCCGCGCAGGGGTAGGTGTTGGTGGGTGCCGCGGTGGGGATGGCGGCGCCGATCGGCTGGCGGATGCGCCCGTCGAGTGCGTATTCCGGCAGCATGCCCTCCATAAGGCTGAACACGCTGTCGACCAGGTTGACGTCGACGATGCGGCCGCGCCCGGTGGGGGTCTTGGATTCGGTGCCGGCGTCGCGCTGCCAGACGGCAGCGAGCAGGCCGATGGCGGCGTAGAGTCCGGCCAGGTCGTCGCTGATCGAGATGCCGCAGCGCGGCGGCGGCAGGTCGGTGGTGCCGGGCGGATAGCCGGTCAGGTGGCGCAGCCCCCCCATCGCCTCGCCGATCGCGCCGAAGGCCGGTTTGTCGCGGTACGGGCCGTCCTGGCCGTAGCCGGAGATCCGGGCGATGACGAGCCGCGGGTTGATCGCGTGCAGGACGTCCGGTCCCAGGCCGAGGCGCTCAAGCTGCCCGGCGCGCAGGTTTTCCACCAGCACGTCGGCGCGGGCGGCGAGCCGCAGCGCGGTGTCCCGCTGGCGCTTGAGATCGAGCACGACGGAAAGTTTGTTGCGGCCATGAATGCTGAACCAGACCGGGTGCCCGTCCTTCATGGCGCCCCATCCGCGCACGGGATCGCCGCCCGGGGGCTCGATCTTGATCACCTCGGCGCCAAGGTCGGCGATGATGCGAGTACAGAACGGGCCAGCGATGTAGTGCCCGATTTCCAGCACCTTGAGGCCGGCGAGCGGACCGGTGGCGGGGCGGGGGTCAGAAAAATCCGGCATGGGCGCGGTTCCTAAACTTTTTCGCAACTTTCATTCGGTTATAAACGTCCCATGGAACTGGTCGACGTGTGCTGGTTTCCTGTTTCCTCCCCGAATGCCGCGCATCTGCGTGGCCACCTCAGGGCGGTGCGCCCCCCGCACCGCCCTGCTTTTCCTTTGCCTGCGGCTTGCAGTGGGTCGTCGGTCGCTTGCACATCGCCCCCGGCGCGCTATCCCAGCCTGCCCGCAAGGTCCTGGATGAACTGCCATGCGACCCGGCCGGAGCGGGCACCGCGCGTGACCGACCATTCGTTCGCCTCGGCGCGCAACTGCTCCGGCGCGATCGGCAGCCGCATCGCCGCGGCATAACCCTCCACCATGGCGAAATAGGTGGCCTGGTCGCAGTTGTGGAACCCGATCCACAGGCCAAAACGATCCGATAGAGAGACTTTTTCCTCGGTCGCCTCGGACGGATTGATCGCGGTCGAGCGCTCGTTCTCGATCATGTCCCGCGGCATCAGGTGGCGGCGGTTGGAGGTGGCGTAGAACAGCACGTTGTCCGGGCGCCCTTCGATGCCGCCGTCGAGCACGGATTTCAGCGCCTTGTAGTCGGTGTCCTGCGCCTCGAAGGACAGGTCGTCGCACAGGATCAGGCAGCGTCGGCTTTGCCCGCGCAGCAGGTTCAGCAACACCGGCAGGCTGGCGATGTCCTCGCGATGGATCTCTATCAGCACCAGGCTGCCCGGGCGGGCCGCGTTCACCGCGGCGTGCGCGGCTTTCACCAGCGAGGACTTGCCCATCCCGCGGGTACCCCAGAGCAGGGCGTTGTTGGCCGGGCGGCCGGCGGCGAACCGCTCGGTATTCTCGAGCAGGATGCGCTTCTGGCGCTCGACCCCTTGCAGCAGCTCGATCGGCACCCGCGCGACCTTGCGCACCGGGGCCAGGCGCGGCGGATCGGGCGACCAGACGAACGCCTCTGCCGCATCGAGGTCGGGCGGCAACGGGGCGGGCGGGGCCAGGCGGTCCAGCGCCTCCGCGATTCGGGTGGCGGCATCGAGCAGGCGCTGGTCCATCAGGATGACTTTCCGGAAACTTGACGGGAGGGGGGCGGAAACTATGGTCCCGCCCGCTAACCCGCAACCGCGCCCCTTTCAACCCGGGCTTCCGTCGGACCTTCCGACGGGACCCGCTGGCCAAGCAGGACCCATATGCTGATCTCTCCCGCCTATGCCCAGGGCGCCGAATTCGGGGGCGCCTTGACCAATATCTCGCAGTTTCTGCCGCTTGTCCTCATTTTCGTGGTCTTCTACTTCCTGCTGATCCGCCCGCAGCAGCAGAAGCAGAAAGAGCTGCGCCGGATGCTGGGGGAGCTGAAGCGCGGTGACCGGGTGGTCACTGGCGGCGGGATCCTGGCCATCGTGCAGAAGGTGCCGATCGCCGCGGACCGCAACGGCAAGCAGGTGGCGGCCTCGGAGATCGAGGTGGAGATCGCCCCCAACGTGCGCGTCACCGTCCTGCGCGAGACCATCACCTCGGTGGTGAAGCCGCAGGCAGCCAACGACGCCAAGCCGGCAGCGAAGGCGAAAAAGGCGTCCTGACGCCGAACACGGCGGCGGACCGGCGAAGCGCGGCCATCCCAAGGCCGGAGATCCGCGCCGCCGCCTGATCGCCGCGGGGGCGGTACCCGCTTCGCCCTGGTCCGCGGGGGCTGCGGGGCTGCGCGCCCTCGCTCGCCAAGCCTATCCTCCGCCCGGCCTGGGCGCTGGCGGCGTCCGGCATCGCCCGCGCGAGGGCAGGCCACCGACCCGGCAGGGAGGGCCCTACCGAACCGGTCAGGGCGTCGCCGGCGCGGCAGCGAGCACCGGTGTACCATGGCTCAGGCGCACCGCCGTCCGATCGACCCATCGCTCGAACACCCACGCCGCAGGAAGGGTCACGGCAAGGCCAACGGCCAGCGCCACACCCCCTCCGACGACGTTGCCGAGGGCAGGCTGGACCGCGATGAAGACACTGCATCCCAGCGTCGCCATGATCGGGAAATGGAGAAGGTACAGGGGGAACGAGATCCGCCCGAGGAAATGCGGCACGCGGGTCGTCAGCGATCGCTGGATCGCCGGCAGGTTGAGCACGCCTAGAAAGATCAGCACGGCGCCGATCTGGTTGGTGAAATGGAACGGATCGGGCGGGTGCTGGAAGTGCAGCACGATCCGCAGCCAGAGAACCGGCGCTGGGGCGGTCAGCCGGCACAGCAGGATGCCAGTGACCAGCGCGCAGACCGCGGCGCCCTGGGCGACGCGTTCATAGGCCAAGCGACCCGGCGTGCGCGGCGGCAAGCCGGCCAGCAGATAGCCGATGACGAACAGGAACAGCTGATCGGCCCCGTACACCGCGGCAAGCGCCAGCGTCGCCACCAGCAGCAGCTTTTTGCTGCGCCGCTCGATGAAGCTCAGTCCCAGGCACAAGAGCGAGCCAGCCAACTCGACATTCAAGGTCCAGGTCGGTGTATCGAACGCACCGAGCACGCTTGGCAGCGCGAACACGTGCCGCAGCGGCGGCAAGGCGGTGGTCTCGCGATACCCCGTGACGACGCTGTTGAGCCAGGCTTCCCGCAGAACCTCTCCGAGATGCGGAGTCTGCGCCATCAGCACGGCCAGCCACTGGGTGGAGCCCGACAGCATGCCCGCGGTGCGATGCGCGGATTGATCGAGCGCCAGCAGAGCGCCGGCGAGCATGACCGCGGCGGCGGTCGGCAGCCCCAGCCGGATCAGGCGGCGCCCGATGCCGATCGCAAAACGGTCGACCCGCGCGAAGCCACCCCGCAGCACGTATCCGCTCATCAGAAAAAATATGTAGACGGCGCTGTAGCCATTGATCAGGAAGATCAGGGGCGAGCGCGCCACCGCCGCCGGCCACCCCGGCATCGCGGCCGGATACCAGGGGACGGTCCCAGCCATGGCCATCACCGGCAGGAAGGCGCTCGTGTAATGCAGGAGCACCACCTGCATCGCAGCGATGCCGCGCAGCCCATCAAGGAACGCCAGCCGCCGGCTTCCTGCCCCGCCCGGCCTGCCCGGGTGTTCCGCCATGCGCGCTCCGTTTCGTGATGCCGCTGCGCGGATATCAGTCGGCGAACGACTTGCCTACCCTCGTCGTCACCGGTCGCGGCTGACCCGCCTGCGTCGGGACCCGGCGCAACAGGGGGCGACGGTCTGCGGCCGGCCTACGCCAGGGCGCCGGCCACCTGGTGCGCGCCCTCCCAGATCATGCGGAGCGCGACGAACAGCACCATCGCCAGACCGGCCCAGGCGATCCAGCGCTGGCGCTGCAACACCCGCGCGAGCAGGTCGGCGGCCAGCCCCATCAGCGCCACCGACACCGCGAGCCCGAGCACCAGCACCCAGCCGCGACCGCCGGCGGCCCCGGCGACCGCCAGCACGTTGTCGAGGCTCATCGACACGTCGGCCAGCACGATGTGCAGCAGCGCGCGCCCGAGCGTGCGGGACCGATCATGCGCCGCGTCCTCCGCCTGGCCGGCGGGTCGGCGCAATTCGCGGAACATCTTCCACGCCACCCACAGCAGCAGCAGCCCGCCGGCGAGCAGCAGGCCGAGAATCTGCAACAGATCGAGCGCCACCAGCCCGAAGCCGATGCGAACGACGGTGGCGCCGCCGATGCCGAGCAGGATCGCCAGCCGCCGCTGCGGGGCCGGCAGGCCCGCCACCGCGAGACCCACCACCACCGCGTTGTCGCCGGCCAGCGCGATGTCGATCAGCATCACCTGGCCCAGCGCCGCGAGATCGTGGGTCAGCGTGGGCTCCATGCGGCACGGTCCTTCCGGCGTTGCCCGGCGTGGCCTTGCCAAGCGCCGGCAGACGCGGTCTAGAGCGTTTTCGACGTGACTGAAAACGCTCGGCGCTCCAGATACGCGCCGGGCCACGCCCCTGGATCGCCGCGCGGGTCCAACCGGGCGCGACCCGCCCAGGCGCGCGCACGCATTTTCTGGAAGACAGGCGCCCCGCGATGGTTCCCCGCTATTCCCGTCCTGCCATGGCCGCCATCTGGGCGCCCGAGAATCGCTACCGGATCTGGTTCGAGATCGAGGCGCTGGCCGCCGAAGGCATGGCGCGCGTCGGCGCCATTCCGGAGCAGGCGGCGCGCGCCATCCGCGAAAAGGGCGCGGCGAAGGTGGCGCACATCACCGCCACGGACCTGGAGCGGATCGACGCGATCGAGCGCGAGACCCGCCATGACGTGATCGCCTTCCTGACCTGGCTCGCCGAGGCGGTCGGGCCGGACAGCCGCTTCGTCCACCAGGGCATGACCAGCTCGGACGTGCTGGACACCTGCCTCTCGGTGCAGCTGACCCAGGCGACCGACCTGCTGGCGGCCGACCTGGACGCCGTGCTGGCGGCGTTGAAAGCGCGGGCGTTCGAGCACAAGCACACGCTGACCATCGGCCGCAGCCACGGCATCCATGCCGAGCCGACCACCTTCGGGCTGAAGCTTGCCGGGCACTACGCCGAGTTCGCCCGCAACCGCGCCCGGCTGGACGCGGCGCGGGCGGAAATCGCGGTGGCGGCGGTGTCCGGCGCGGTCGGCACCTTCGCCCATCTCGACCCGCGGGTCGAAGCCTATGTGGCGGAAAAGCTGGGGCTGGCGATCGAACCGG
>JAGWSV010000271.1 GCA_028869315.1 Rhodospirillales bacterium | reverse complement strand
TGCGGCTCGACCGGCTGGCGGCGCCGCCCGCCCGGCGGCGCTGAGGCGGCGCCGGCAAACCCGCGCGGACGCGTTCGGTTGCCGGCGATGCCGCATACGGACGCCCCCTTGCGCCGGCGCCCGGCGGCTTGTTTGCTGGGACAAGCCGCGGAGGAGGGAGCGCCATGCCACGACGCCTGATCGACATTTCGGTGCCGTTGCAGGCCGGAATCGCCAGCGACCCGCCGCATATGCTGCCGGAGATCACCTATCTCGACCACCATCAGACCGCCGGCGCGATGGCCGAGTATATGGGCGTGCGAACCGACCAATTGCCGGACGGCGAATACGCCGCGGTGGAGAAGGTGCGGATCAGCAGCCACAACGGCACCCATCTCGACGCGCCGTATCACTTCTTCTCGTCGATGAACCACGCGCTGAAACCGGGCGGCGAGCCGTCCTGGCGGATCGACGAGGTGCCGCTCGACTGGTGCTTCCAACCGGGGGTGAAGCTCGATTTCCGGCACCTGCCGGACGGCTACGTGGCGACCCCGGACGACGTGGCGGCGGAGCTGGAACGGATCGGGCACACGCTGCGGCCGCTGGAGATCGTGCTCGTCAACACCGCCGCCGGACAGCGCTACGGCGAAGCGGATTACGTCGATCGCGGCTGCGGCATGGGCAAGGCGGCGACGATGTGGCTGCTGGAGCGCGGCATCCGCCTGGTCGGCACCGATGGCTGGAGCTGGGACGCGCCGTTCAGCCTGACCCGCCGGAAAGTCGCCGCGACCGGCGATGCCGGCCTGATCTGGGAAGGCCACCGGGCCGGGCGGGAAATCGGCTATTCCCACCTCGAAAAGCTGCACAATCTGGAAGCCCTGCCGGCCGACGGGTTCGAGGTGGTGTGCTTTCCGGTCAAGCTCCACCGCGCCTCCGCCGGCTGGACCCGGGCCGTCGCGATCCTCCCCGCATAGCGGCCGGCGCGACGCGGGCCGGACCAGGAGGGGCGGACCAGGACGGCGGTCAGGCCAGGACGGACGTCAGCCCAACGGGAAGGTCACCACCCGCCGATACAGATGCCAGGTGGCGTGCCCCAGCACCGGGATCACCACCGCGAGCCCGAGCAGGAACGGCGCCGAGCCCAGCACCAGCCCCACGGCGACGATCAGGCCCCACCCCGCCATCGCCCGCTTGTTGGCGCGCACCGCCTGGAGGGAGGTCTGCATCGCGACTTCCACCCCGACGTGGCGGTCCACCATCATCGGAAACGACACCACGCCGACCAGCAGCGCGACGGCGGCGAACAGGAACCCCACCGCGTTGCCGACCACGAGCAGGACCCAGCCGGCGCGGGTGGTGAAGACGAGGCTCAGCAGCGCCCCGGCCGAAGCGGGAGCGGCCGGCCCGAGGGTCAGCAGGTAGATCCCTTCGGCGGCCACGAGCCACAGCACGAACAGCCCGGCCAGGGCGAAGCCCAGCTTCAGGATGCCGCCCAGCGCCGGCGAGCCGAACACCTCGAAGGCGTGCCACCAGGCGACCTCCTGGCCGGCCTCGCGCCGCCGGCTGAGTTCGTAGAGCCCCACCGCGGCGAACGGGCCGAGCAGCGCGAACCCGGCGATGAGGGGAAACAGCAGCGGCTGGGCCTGCAGGCCGGACGCCGCCCGCGCCAGCACGAGGCCGAGCGCCGGATAGAGCGCGCAGAGGAACAGGTAGTGGGTGGGATCGGCACGGAAGTCGTCCCAGCCCTCGGCCAGCGCCGCGCGGAGGTCGGCCGCATCGATGCGGCGGATCCGCATGGCGGGGGTGCCGCCGGCGGCGGAGCGGTGGCTGGCTGCCTCCATGCCCTGCACCACGGAACGGATCTGGTCCCAGCCCCAAACGACGGGGTTGCGTGCCGGATTGCCGACGGTCATAGCCACCCTCCTCCCGAAGCGTTGCGCGCGGGGCGCGGACAGGCGGTGACACGGGACGGACCCGCGTCAAGCCGGGCCGCAACCTCTCATACGTAACTTAGCACGATCGGGCGCCGTGGTTACCCGGCCCCGGTACCGGCCGGCGCAAATTTTATGCCCCCCGCGTGGTTCCGACGCTGCGCCGGCGCAGCGCGGCGCAGCGCGTGGGGCACGGAGCGGCGCGGGGCGCGGGCGGCGCGCTAGCCGTCGCCGAACACCGGCTTGCGCTTTTCCAGGAACGCCCGCTTGGCCTCGATCGCGTCCGGCGTCTTCGACAGCTGCATGGTCATGTCTTGCTCGAAACGGTATCCGTCGCGCAGGCTCATGGTTTCAATCGTGTTGATCGAGTGCTTGGCGAGCTGCACCGCGGTCGGGCTCAGCCCGGCGATGCGGGCGGCGATCGCCGCCGCCGCGGCCATCAGCCCGGCTTGCGGCACGCATTCTTCGACCACGCCGCGGCGGTACAGCTCGGGGCCGCGCAGCCGCTCGCCGGTGAACATCATGCGCCGCACGGTGGAATGCCCGAACAGGCGCATGGCGTGGCGGCAGCCGCCCATCAGGCCCACGGTCACTTCCGGCAGGCCAAGCTCCGCTTCCTCGGCCGCCACCAGGATGTCGCAACTCGCCACCAGCGCGAGCCCGGCCCCCAGCGCCGGGCCGTTGATCGCGGCGATCACCGGTTTCCGGCATTCCATGATGGCATGGTAACTTTCCCGTGCGCTGCGCAGGTGCTGGCGGTCGCCGCCCAGGCTCGGCGCGGCGCCGACCCGCGCCTTGATGTCGGCCCCGGCCGAGAACACCCGCCCGGCCCCGGTGAGGATCACCGCGCGGACCTCCGGCATGTCGGACAGCCGATCGAAGCACAGCGCGATCTCGTCCTGGGTGGCGCGGGTCTGCGCGTTCACCGGCGGACGGTCGAGTGTGACGGTGGCGATCTGATCGGCGATCGACAGGCGAAGCGACTGGTACGCGGTCTCGTCCATGACGTATCCCTTCCCGGTATGGCGCCGGCCATTATAGACACCGGGCGGCCGGTCGACACCGCGCCGCCGGTCGGCACGCCCCGATCGGGCGCGCGCTTCGCGCAGGACCGCGGCCGATGGGAGCGGCCGATGGGAGCGGCCCATGGGAGCGAGCCGACGCGCCATCGGCCCGGACTTCACAGCGCAGGGCATGGTGGCGCACCCTCGCCCCCGGCTTCCACCGCAGAAGGACCCTTGCCATGCAGACGCGTCCCCTGGGCCACACCGGCCTTGCCGTCTCGGTGCTCGGCTTCGGCTGCGGAGCCGTGGGCGGGCTGATGGTCCGCGGCGCCCCGGCCGACCGCGAACGTGCGGTCGGCATGGCGGTCGACGCCGGCGTGAACTACTTCGACACCGCCCCGCAATACGGCGACGGCGCTTCGGAAACCCATCTGGGCGAGGTGCTGGCGCGGCTGCAACCGGATGTGCGCATCGGCACCAAGGTCCGGATCGCCGACGCCGACCGGACGGACATCGCAACCGCCGTCGCCGCGTCCCTGGACGCGAGCCTGCGCCGGCTGGGGCGGGACCATGTCGACCTGTTCCAGTTGCATAATCCGATCGCCGCAGCCGACGGGCCGGGCACGCTCGCGGCCGACCGCGTGCTGGGAGAGGTGGTGCCGGCGTTCGAGCGGCTGGTGGCGGCGGGCAAGACCCGCTGCTTCGGCATCACCGCGATCGGCGAGACCGACGCCGTGCTACGCGTGGTGGAGACCGGCCGCATGCACACCGGGCAGGTGAGCTACAACCTGCTCAATCCCTCGGCCGGCGCCGCCCTGCCGCCCGCCTATCCGGCCCAGGACTACCGGCTTCTGCTGGACCGCCTGCACACGGCCGGGATGGGCGCGATCGGCATCCGGGCGCTCGCCGGCGGCGCGCTGAGCGGCGAGGCCAGCCGCCACCCGATCGCCAGCCCGCCGCCCGCGCCGATCGGCTCGGCGACGCGCTACGAGGCCGATCTCGACCGGGCGCGCCGGCTCGCCCCGCTGGTCGCCGAGGGCCACGCCGGCAGCCTGCCGGAGGCGGCGCTTCGGTTCGTCATCGCCCATCCGGCGATCAGCACGGTGCTGATCGGGATCGCGTCGGTGGCGCAATTCGCCCAGGCGCTGGCGGCGGCCGCCAAAGGCCCGCTGCCGCCGGCGGGCCTGGCGCGCGCCGCGGCGCTGCGGGCGGGCTTTGCCGGGGAGGCCCGCTGAGCCAAAGGCATCCCGGCGTGATCGCGACCCGCGGCTGCGAATGACGGGACGAACATCCCGAACACGAACCGCGCCTGGCCGGGCGGCGCCGCGCACCGGGCGGGGTGCAGCGGTCTCGGGGCCGGCCGCCGAACCTCCCGGGCTTGACAATCCCGCGTGGTACCCGCGCTCTGGCCTCCGAAGGCGATGAGGGCGAAGCGGCGATGGCGCAGATCGAAATCGCGGTGAAGGGCTTGTTCGCAACCCCGGTGGCGGCGATCGAACTGCCCAATTCGAACGAAGTGAATGCGGATCTGAGCGAGATCATCCTTCGGCGCCGCGCCGGGACGCCGTCGATCCAGGCCTCCAACGCCGGCGGGTGGCATTCCGACCGCAACATCCTCGACTGGGGTGGCCCGCGGATGGCGGAGATCCTGGCGATCGCCAAAAGCGCGGCCGAACAGCTCACCACCGACCGCAACGGCAAACCGGTCCGTCCGAAATGGCAGGTCCAGGCCTGGGCGAACGTCAACGGTCCGGGCGACGGCAATATCTGCCACTATCACCCGGGATCGCTCTGGTCGGGAACCTACTACGTGGCCGACGGCGGCTGCGGCGCCGATCCGGCGCTCGGCGGCGAATTCGAAATGCTCGATCCACGCGGCCCCGGCCCCGGGATGTATGCGCCCGGCCTGAGAGTGGGCGGCGAAGACGGGCTCTCGGCGGGCAGCGGCGAGATGATCCGGCCGCGGCCCGGCCTGCTGCTCCTGTTTCCGTCCTGGCTGTTCCACCAGGTGCGCCCCTATCGCGGCACGCGCCTGCGGATTTCGATCGCCTTCAACCTTGGTCTCTGAAACCCGGCGGATCGGCTTGATGGACACCACCGCGCGCGCGCTCACCCACCGCCAGTCGGAGATCATGGCCCTGGCCCGCGAGGCCGGCCGCGTCTCCGTGGAAGACCTCGCGGCGCGCTTCGCGGTCACCCCGCAGACGATCCGCCGCGACCTCAACGACCTCTGCGCGAGCCGGGCGCTGACCCGGGTGCATGGCGGCGCGATCATCGCCTCGGGGGTGCAGAACCTGGCCTACGAGGCGCGCCAGCTCGTCGCCCAGCCCCACAAGCGGCTGATCGGCGAAGCGGCGGCGCGGCTGATCCCCGAGAATTCGTCGCTGTTCATCAATCTCGGGACGACGACCGAAGAGGTCGCGCACGCGCTCGGCGGGCATCCCGGCCTGCTGGTGATCACCAACAACCTCCATGTCGCGGTCGAGCTGTACCGCCATCCGGGGATCGAGGTGATCGTGGCGGGCGGCACCGTCCGGCGCACGGATGGCGGCATCACCGGCGCCGTCGCCGCCGAGCATATCCGCCGCTTCCGGGTGGACACGGCGGTGATCGGCACCTCGGCGATCGATCCGGACGGCACCCTGCTCGACTTCGATATCCGCGAAGTGCAGGTTTCCCGCGCCATCATCGAGAGCGCGCGGCGCGTCATGCTGGTGGCCGACAGCAGCAAGTTCGCCCGCTCCGCGCCGGTGCGCATCGCCCATCTGAGCGATATCGACGTCCTGGTGACCGACCATCTCCCCTCCCCCAAGATGGCCGAACTCTGCGCCCGCCATGCGGTGCAGGTGATCGAGGTCGGCGGCCCGACGGAGCCGGACGGGCGCGACTGATCGGTACACGCGACCCGGCACATGCGACCCGGCACATGCGATTGGCCACCCGCCGCCGGCGCCCCGTCGCCAGACCGGCCCGAAATCTTCGCTTTCATATTCGCTTCGCTCACTTGACTTGGTCATTTTGTTCGTCCACCTTTCCTTTCGACCGGCATGGCCAGAGAGCCGCCGAGGGGGAGCGCCTGGATCGTGACGTCCGCGGACGAAATGGAGACCTATGACCTCGCGGTGATCGGCGGCGGCATCAACGGCTGCGGGATCGCGCGCGACGCCGCCGGGCGCGGCCTTCGGGTCTATCTCTGCGAGGCGGCCGATCTCGGCGGCGCCACCTCCTCGGCCTCCACCAAGCTCATCCATGGCGGGCTGCGCTACCTCGAATATTACGAATTCCGCCTGGTCCGCGAGGCGCTGCACGAGCGCGAGGTGCTGTGGGGCATCGCCCCGCACATCATCCGGCCGATGCGCTTCGTGCTGCCGCACCACAACGGGCTGCGGCCGGCCTGGCTGCTCCGGCTCGGGCTGTTCATCTACGACCACCTGGGCGGGCGGAAGAACCTGCCGCCGACGCGAACCGTGCGGCTGCGGCGCGATCCGGCCGGGCGGCCGCTGAAGCCGGGCTATACGCTCGGCTTCGAATATTCGGATTGCTGGGTCGAAGATTCGCGCCTGGTCGTGCTCAACGCCCGCGATGCCGCGGAGCAGGGCGCCGTGATCGCCCCGCGCACCCGCTGCGTCCGCGCCCAGCGGGAGGACGGGGCGTGGACCGTCACGGTGCAGGACGCGCAGGGCGGCGAACCGCGCGTCCTGCGCGCACGCGCGCTGGTCAACGCCGCCGGGCCCTGGGTCGCCCAGGTCCTCGGCGAGGTGATCGGCGTCAACGCCCCCTCCCGCGTGCGCCTGGTCCAGGGCAGCCACATCGTCGTCCCCCGGCTCTATCCGGAAGATCACTGCTACGCCTTCCAGAACGAAGACGGCCGCGTGCTGTTCGTGATCCCCTACGAGGAGGCGTTCACCCTCATCGGCACCACCGACCGCGACTTCGCCGGCGCGCCGGAGCACGCCCGCGCCGCTGCCGAGGAGGTTGCCTATCTCTGCGCCGCCGTGAGCCGGTATTTCGTGCAGCCGGTGCTGCCCGAGCAGGTGGTGTGGTCCTATTCCGGCGTCCGGCCGCTCTACGACGATGGCGCGGCCCGCGCCCAGGAAGCGACGCGCGACTACGTCCTGGAGCTCGACGCGCCCGCCGGCGGCGCCGCGCTGCTCTCGGTATTCGGCGGCAAGATCACCACCTACCGCCGCCTGGCCGAGGCGGCGCTGGCGCGGCTTGCCCCCTACCTGCCCGCCAGCGGCGGCAAGGCCGGCTGGACGGCGCGGAACAAGCTGCCGGGCGGCGGGTTTCCCGCGGGGCAGTTCGACATGGAGGCGAAGCGGGTCCAGCGGCGCTATCCGTTCCTCGCCGGCGCGACGGTGCAGCGCCTGTTGCGCGCCTACGGGACCTGCGTGGACGAGATCCTGGCCGGCGCCACCGCGGCGGCCGATCTCGGCACGGTGTTCGGCGCCGACCTGACGGAGGCCGAACTGCGCTTCCTCGTCCGCCGCGAATGGGCGGTGACGGCCGAGGACGTGGTCTGGCGGCGCAGCAAGCTCGGCCTGCGCCTGAGCGCGGAGGAGATCGCCCGGGTCGGCGCGTTCCTCGCCACCCTGCAACCTCAGGCGGTGACAGCGTGAGCCTCGTCCTCGAACAGCTTGGCATGACGGTCCGCGGCGAGGAGGTCATCCGCGACGTCTCGCTGCGCCTTGAACGCGGAACGATGACGATCCTGCTGGGACCGACCCTCTCGGGGAAGACGAGCCTGATGCGGCTGATGGCCGGCCTCGACCAGCCGGGCAGCGGGCGCATCCTGATGGACGGACACGACGTGACCGGCGTGCCGGTGCGGCGTCGGTCGGTTGCCATGGTGTATCAGCAATTCGTCAATTATCCGTCGCACACCGTCTACGAGAACATTGCCTCGCCGCTGCGCGTGGCAGGACTGAAGAAGGCGGAGATCGACGCGCGGGTGCAGCAGGCGGCACGCCTGTTGCGGCTCGAATCCCTGCTCACGCGCACGCCGACGCAGCTCTCCGGCGGCCAGCAGCAACGGACCGCGCTTGCCCGCGCGCTGGTCAAAGGCGCCGATCTCGTCCTGCTCGACGAGCCGCTCGCCAATCTCGACTACAAGCTGCGCGAAGAACTGCGCGAGGAACTGCCGCGGCTGTTCGCCCAGTCCGGCGCGATCCTGGTCTATGCGACGACCGAGCCGGCCGAGGCGCTGCTGCTCGGCGGCTTCACCGCGACCCTTTCAGAAGGGCGGGTCACCCAGTTCGGGCCGACCGCCGAGGTCTTCCGCCATCCCGGAACCCTCGCCGCCGCACGGGTGTTTTCCGATCCGCCGCTGAACGAGTTGCCGGTGGAGAAGCGCGGCCCGACCGTCACCTTGGCGAATGGCCGTACGCTGCCCGCGGTCGGTGCGCTCGCGAACCTCCCCGACGGCGCCTACCGGATCGCGGTTCGTGCCGAGGACGTGACGATCGGCGAAGGCCAGGCCGGCGCCTTCGTCTTTTCCGGGCAGGTCGCGGTCTCCGAGATCAGCGGGTCCGAGAGCTTCGTGCATATCGGCACCGACCTCACCACCTTCGTGTGCGTCGAGCCCGGCGTCCACGAGCGCGAGCCGGGTGCGGCGATCGCGTTCAGCATCGATCCGCAGCGCCTTTTCGTCTTCGACGCCAGCGGCACCCGCGCCGCGGCGCCGACGATGGCCGAACCGGCCTGAAGGGGCGTCGGATGACCCGGATCACCCTCGACGGCGTCGCCCACAGCTACGGTGCCCGGCCGCGCGACGAGCGCGACTATGCGCTGAAGCCGCTGAGCCACGTCTGGCGGCACGGCCTCGCCTACGCGCTGCTCGGCCCGTCCGGCTGCGGCAAAACGACCCTGCTCAACATCATTTCCGGCCTCGTCGTTCCGTCCCAGGGCCGCCTGCTGTTCGACGACCGGGATGTGACGCGGCTTTCGACCGAACGGCGCAACATCGCGCAGGTGTTCCAGTTCCCGGTCATCTACGACACCATGACGGTGGCGGAGAACCTGGCCTTCCCGCTGAAGAACCGGGGGATCGACAAGGCCGCGATCGGCCGGCGGGTTGCCGAGATCGCGGAGATGCTGGACCTCACGAGGGACCTTGCCCGGCGGGCGCGCGGGCTGAGCGCGGACGTCAAGCAGAAGGTCTCGCTTGGCCGCGGCCTGGTCCGCGCCGACGTCTCCGCCGTGCTGTTCGACGAGCCGCTGACGGTGATCGACCCCGGGCTCAAGTGGGAGCTCCGCTCCAAGCTCAAGGCCGTGCATCGCGCGCTCGACCTGCTGATGATCTATGTCACCCACGACCAGGTCGAAGCGCTCACCTTCGCCGACGAGGTGGTCGTCATGAACGACGGGCAGGTGCTGCAGATCGGCACGCCGGCCGAATTGTTCGAACGCCCCGCCCACACCTTCGTCGGCTATTTCATCGGCTCGCCGGGGATGAACCTGCTGCCCGCCCGGGTGGCCGGCCGGGAGGCCGAGATCGACGGCCATCGCTTCCCGCTCGCGGCGTCCTATCCCACCGCCGCGCCCGGCCAGCGGGTGCAGATCGGCGTCCGCCCCGACCACACGACCCTGCGCGCCTCCGGCGGGCTGCCGGTGCAGGTGCGGCGGGTGGAGGATCTCGGCCGGCGGCAACTGGCGCGGGTGACGCTCGGCGCGCACGAGCTGGTCGCGACGGTGCCGCCCGGAACGACCCTGGCGGCGGGCGCCGCGGCCGTGCATTTCGATCCCGCCAGAACCCACGTCTATGTCGATGACCGGCTGGTGGAGGGAACGCCCTGATGCCCGACAAGCCATTGAACAACAAGGCCTGGTTCCTGGTCCTTCCGGTGCTCGGGTTCGTGCTGTTCTCGTCGCTGGTCCCGATGATGACGGTCGTGAACTACGCGTTCCAGGACACGATGGGGCAGAACCACTTCTTCTGGAACGGCATCGCCTGGTTCCGCCACCTGCTCGATCCCTCGACCGACAGCGGCCAGCGCTTCGCCGGCGCCCTGACGCGAACGCTGCTGTTCTCGCTCGCCGTGCTCGCGATCGAGATACCGCTCGGCATCGCCGTCGCCCTCTGCATGCCGCGGCACGGCCGGGCGATCGGACCGTTGCTCGTCGTGATCGCCCTGCCGATGTTGATTCCCTGGAACGTCGTCGGCACGATGTGGCAGATCTTCGCGCGCCAGGACATCGGGCTGCTCGGCGCGGCGTTGAACGGCCTCGGGATCCCCTTCAACGACACCCAGTATCCGGTGTCGGCCTGGTCGACGATCCTGATGATGGACGTCTGGCATTGGACGTCGATGGTCGTGCTGCTCTGCTACGCGGGGCTCCGGGCGATTCCCGACGCGTTCTACCAGGCGGCGCGGATCGACGGGGCGCGGCGCTGGGCGGTCTTCATCAACATCGAGTTGCCGAAGCTCCACCGCGTGCTGGTGATCGCGGTCCTGCTGCGCTTCATGGAGAGCTTCATGATCTATACGGAGCCCTTCGTGGTCACCGGCGGGGGGCCGGGCGAGGCCACCAGCTTCCTGTCGCTCGACCTCGTGAAGACCGCGCTCGGCCAGCTCGATCTCGGCAACGCCGCGGCGATGTCGCTGGTCTATCTGCTGATCAGCCTCACGGTGTGCTGGGTCTTCTTCACGGCGATGACGCAGATCGACCGCCGGAGGGAAGGCTGATGCGCCACGCCGGACGCCGGATCGGTCTCGGGCTCTATGTGCTCGCGCTGCTGCTGCCGATCTACTGGCTTGTCATCATGAGCTTCAAGACCAACACCGAGATCACGTCGGGGCTCACGTTCTGGCCGCGGCACTTCGTGTTCCTGCACTACCACCACATCTTCAACGACCCGGTCTGGCGCCACGGCTTCCTGACCTCGGTCACCTATGTCGCGCTCAACACCGTGATTTCGGTGACGATCGCGCTGCCCGCCGCCTATGCGTTCAACCGCTACCGGTTCCTCGGCGACAAGCACGTGTTCTTCTGGTTGCTGTCCAACCTGATGGCGCCGCCGGCGGTCTACGCGATGCCGTTCTTCAACCTCTATTATGCGGTCGGACTGTTCGACACCGTCTGGGCGGTGGCGCTCGCCCACTGCCTGTTCAACGTGCCGCTGGCGGTGTGGATCCTGGAGGGCTTCATCGCCGGCGTGCCGCGGGAGATCGACGAAACGGCGGAAATCGACGGCTACTCGTTCCCGCGCTTCTTCGTCCGCATCTTCATCCCGCTGATCGGCAACGGCATCGGCGTCGCCGCGTTCTTCTGCTTCATGTTCTCCTGGGTGGAACAGCTGCTCGCCACCACGCTCACCGCGACCAACGCCCAGCCGTTCATCGCGGTGATGTCACGGACCTACTCGGCGGCGGGGATGGACTGGGGCCTGCTCGCGGCGGCGGGCGTTCTCACCATGATCCCGGGAGCCCTCGTGATCTGGTTCGTGCGCAATCACATCGCCAAGGGCTTCGCCCTTGGTCGCGTCTAGGCAGGTGGGTGATGGGTGGTCTCGCATGGATGGCCTGGACCTGGCAGACCGGCGTCTTCTTCGCGCTGCTCGCGCTCGCGCTCGTCGTCATGAGCCTGCTCGCGATCTACCGGCCGGAGGTCCCGCGGCGCGGCATTCTCGGTTTTGCAACCACCCGCGGCGACCGGCTGTTCGTATCCGTTCTCGGCGGAGCCTACATCTTCATCCTGTGGATGCGGTTCGGCGGCGGGTCCCTGTGGTACCCGCTGGCCGGCACGATCCTGTTCGGGATCGCGATGTTCCGCTTTGCCTGACTGATTGCCGCGTCCGCCGGACCGGGTGATGGCACCCGCGGCGGAGGCGAGAAAGGGGGAGGACTGCAAATGAAACGGCGTGACGTCATGAAGGGTACCGCAGCGGTCGCTGTCGGCGGCGGCATCCTGATCAAGAGCCGCAAGGCCGAGGCCGCGAAGCTCGACGCGGCCAAGAAATGGGTCGATCAGGAATTCCAGCCTTCGAGCCTTTCGAAGGACGAGCAGATGGCCGAGATGGAATGGTTCATCAAGGCCTCCAAGCCGTTCGAGGGACTGCAGCTCAAGACCGTCTCCGAGATCCTCTCGGTGCATCAGTACGAGTCGAAGACCCTGACCAAGGCGTTCGCCGAGATCACCGGCATTTCGGTCAACCACGAACTGATGGACGAGGGCTTGCTGGTCGACAAGATCGAGCAGGAAATGCAGTCGGGCCATCCGATCTACGACTTCTGGATGAACGACTCGGACTTCATCGGCACCCACCCGCGCTACAACGACATCGTCGACGGCTCGCTCACCGATTTCATGGCCAAGAACGGCAAGGAGGTGACGAACCCGGGCCTCGACCTCAAGGACTTCATCGGCCTGTCCTTCGCCACCTTCACCGACGGCAAGCTCTATCAGCTTCCCGACCAGCAGTTCGCGAATCTCTACTGGTTCCGCCACGACTGGTTCAGCCGTCCCGATCTGAAGGCCGCGTTCAAGAAGAAGTTCGGCTACGAGCTCGGCGTGCCGGTCAACTGGTTGGCCTATGAGGACATCGCGGACTTCTTCACCAACACGGTGAAGGAGATCGACGGCGTCCGCGTCTACGGCCACATGGACTACGGCAAGAAGGACCCGTCGCTCGGCTGGCGCTTCACCGACGCCTGGCTCTCGATGGCGGGCGAAGGCGATCGCGGCCTGCCGAACGGGCTGCCAACGGACGAATGGGGCATCCGCAACGTCGGCAACCGGCCGCGCGGGTCCTCGATCACCCGGGGCGGCGGCGCCAATTCTCCGGCCGCCGTGTACGCCTGCGCCAAATTCGTGGAGTGGCTCAAGAAATATGCGCCGCCCGAGGCCGCGGGCATGGACTTCCTGGAAGCCGGCGCGGTGCCCGGCCAAGGGCACATCGCGCAGCAGATCTTCTGGTACAGCGCCTTCACGCACAGCCTGACGCAACCCGGACTGCCGGTGATGAACGCCGACGGCACGCCGAAATGGCGCATGGCGCCAAGCCCGCACGGTGCCTACTGGAAGGAGGGCATGAAGGTCGGCTACCAGGACCAGGGCTGCTGGACGATGCTGAAATACGCCCCGATGAAGCACATCCAGGCGGGCTGGCTCTATGCGCAGTTCTGCGTCTCCAAGGTCGTCACCCTCAAGAAGGCGCTGGTTTCGCTGCACCTGATCCGCGAAAGCGACGTCATGCATCCGGCGCTCACCGAACTGGCGCCCAAGCTCGGCGGCCTGGTCGAGTTCTACCGCAGCCCCGACCGCAAGTGGTGGACCCCGACCGGCGTCAACGTGCCCGACTACGGCAAGATGGCGCAGGTCTGGTGGCAGAACGTGTCCAACGCGATCTCCGGCGCCTGGACGCCGCAGCAGGCGATGGACGGCATCGCCCGCGACCAGGATGCGATCATGGAACGGATCCAGCGTTCGGGAGTCCAGGGCGATCTCGGCCCGCTGCTCAACAAGGAGCGGCCGGCGGAGTATTGGTATGCGATGGCCGAGAAGCAGGGCACCCTCTCGCCGCAGCGCAAGCTCGCCAACGAGAAGCCGCCCGGCAAGACGGTCGACTACGACGAACTGATCAAGAGCTGGACGGACCCTTCAAGCAAGGGTTGACGGCCACGGAACGGCGGGGGCCCCATCGCCCCCGCCGTCGCCGGCCGGTGCCGGCCGCAACATATCGGGCGAGACCGCCGCATGACCCCAGACGCTGCCCCAACCGCGGGTTCCCACGTCCTGGTGATCGATCAGGGCACGACCTCCACCCGGGCCATCCTGTTCGGCCCGGACCTCCGCCCCGTCGCCAGCGCCCAGCAGGAAATACCGCAGCTCTACCCGGCGCCCGGCTGGGTCGAGCACGACCCGGAGGCGCTCTGGACGACGGCGCTTGCGACCGCGCGGGACGCGCTCGCGCGCGGCGGCGTCGGTGCCGAGCGGCTCGCCGGACTCGGCATCGCCAACCAGCGCGAAACGGTCGTGGTCTGGGAGCGGGCGACCGGCCGGCCGATCCACAACGCCATCGTCTGGCAGGACCGGCGCACGGCGCCGCTCTGCGAGGCGCTTGAAGCCGCCGGACATGGCGATCTGGTCGCCGCGCGCACCGGCCTGCGCCTGGACCCGTATTTCTCCGCGACCAAGCTTGCCTGGCTGCTCGATACCGTGCCGGGCGCCCGCGCGCGCGCCGAAGCGGGGGAACTCGCCTTCGGCACCGTCGACTGCTTCCTGCTCTGGCGCCTCACCGGCGGCGCCGTGCACGCGACCGACGCGACCAACGCGGCGCGCACGTTGCTTTGCAACATCGAGACCGCACGCTGGGACGACACGTTGTGCGCCCTGTTCCGGGTGCCGCGCGCGCTGCTGCCCGCGATCCGTGACACCGCCGGCCGGTTCGCGATGACGCGGCCCGAGATGCTGGGCGCCCCCGTCGCCGTCCGCGCGCTGGTCGGCGACCAGCAGTCGGCGCTGGTCGGGCAGGCCTGCTTCCGGCCCGGCATGGTCAAGGCCACCTACGGCACCGGCGGCTTCGTGCTGCTCCACACCGGCGCGCGCCCGATCCGCTCGCGCCATCGCCTGCTCACCACGATCGCCCTGCAATGGCGGGGGCAGCGGAGCTACGCGCTGGAAGGCGCGATCTTCTCGGCGGGGACCGGGGTGCAGTGGCTGCGCGACGGGCTGGGCCTGATCGCCGCCGCGGACGAGACCGGCCGCCTCGCCGCTGCCGCCGACCCGGCGCAGGAGGTCTATCTCGTGCCCGCGTTCACCGGCCTCGGCGCACCGCACTGGGATTCCCGGGCGCGGGCGACGGTCACCGGGATCACCGCGGCCACCACGGCGCGGGAGTTCGCGCGCGGCGTGCTGGAAGCGGTCGGCTATCAGACGCGCGATCTGCTGGGGGCCATGCTGAGCGATTTCGCCGGCCCCGCGGGCGCGACGGAGACCGTCGTGCTGCGCGTCGACGGCGGCATGGCGGCCAGCGACTGGACCATGCAGTTCCTGGCCGACATCCTCGATGTCGAGGTCGATCGTCCCGCCATCCTCGAAACGACCGCGCTCGGCGCCGCCTATCTCGCCGGGGT
>JAGWSV010000270.1 GCA_028869315.1 Rhodospirillales bacterium | reverse complement strand
GCCGCGCCCCTCGCGCATCATGTTGGCCAGCGCCGTCGCGACCTTCAGCGGATCGCCGCTCGGGTTGCCGCCGTTCTGGTCGAGCACCGTCTCGCCGTTGACCTGCAGGGTCACGTGGATGTTTTCCAGGTCGAGCCCGCGCCAGTCGGCCACCGGTGCCGCGTGGACGAAGGCGCCGTTGCTGACGCAGTCGGCCAGTTTCTCCAGCATGGAGCGGGCGGCCTGGTCGGCGAAGCGGCTGGTGATCACTTCCACCGCGGCGCAGGGCTCCACCGCGGCCGCCACCTCCTCGCGCGTATAGGCGCTGGCGCGCGCCGGCAGGTCCCGGGTGAAGCGGAACGCCACTTCGCCTTCCACCCCGCAAAGCGGCACCTCGCGCGCCGGGATGCGCGCCGGGCTCGCATGGATCGTGCGGGCGTAGATCAGCCCGCGGGTCGGCGCGTCGCTGCCGACGGCGGCGGCCTTGAAGGCGCCGACGGGCTCGCCGAGCAGGGCGGCGGTGGCGTCCTGGATCGCGTGCGCCTCGGCGATCGAGGCGGGCGCCACCGGCAAGCTGTCGATCGGCGTCCCGCCGCTGCGGGCTTGCACCAACGCCCGCGCGGCGGCGGCGATTTCGTCCTGGGTCATGGGGGTTTCCTCCGCTTCGCCGCCCAGCATAGGCGGCGGGTGCCCGGCGGCAAGGCACCCGCGCCGGCCGCGCGCCGCGCGCCGCCTACAACGACAGCCGCACGCCGGCGATGACGTTCGGCCCGGGGGTCTGGTAGCCGTTCACCGGTTCGAAACGGGAATCGAACAGGTTGGTGGCGTTCAGATAGAGCCGCGCCCGCCTGGCGAGCCGGTAGGTGATCGTCAGGTTGGCGATCAGCCCCTGGCCGGAGGTGCCGACGGCACCGGTGCTGAACCCGGCATCGTTGTTGAGGTAGTCCTGGAAGGCGCCGGTGAAGACCACCTCCGGCACGATGGAAAGCCGCGGCAGCGGGCGGATGCGCGCATCCGCCGCCGCGGTGTTCTGCGGCCGGCGCAGCAGCAGCGCGCCGGTATCGGCGTTCTCCGGCTGCGTGTAGGTCCAGCTTGCGTCGAGCGCGAGCCAGCCCGCCGGGTGCAGGTGCAGCGAGGTCTCGACCCCCTGAATATGCGCCGAGCCGACATTCTCGGCGGTATCGACCGGGTTGAACACGGCGACGATCAGGTTGTTGACCTGTTCGTTGAAATAGGTGGCCCCGAACGCCACGAAGTCCGGCTGGCCGAGCCCCGGCAGGGTGGTGCGGAAGCCGACCTCCCAGCCCTGCGCCCGCTCCGGCTGCAGGTTCGGGTTGCCGACATAGCCGAACGAATCGACCCCGTAGCGGTCGAACAGCGACGGGGCGCGGAACGCGGTGCCGTAGGCCGCCTTGAAGCGGGTGCGCAACGCGGGCACGTCCAGCACCGCGCCAAGGCGCCAGGTCAGCGCGTGGTCGTTCAGCACCGCGTCGTGGCGGATCTGGCCGGTGATCGTGAGCCGCCGCCACAGCCGCCCCTGCAGGCCGCCGTAGAACCCGGTATCGGTCATCGCGGCGTCGGCGTTCTCGCTGTAGGGAAAGCTGGCGAAGGAATAGCCGACGCGCACCTTCGCGGTATCGGCCGTGCGTTCGAAGCCGAAGGTCAGGGCGGCGTCCGACAGCACCGTGGAGGTGAACAGGTCGGACAGGTGCAGGGTGTTGTTCCACTGCAGGTCGGTGCGATAGCCGTGATAGCGCTGGTCGCTGCTGGTCTGGTTCGGATCGGCCGGGTTCAGCGGTTCGGTATAGCGCCGGTCGTCCTGCAGCCGGCCGAGGAAAAGCCCGGTCTCCCAGACCCCTTCGGCCAGCAGCGAATGCACGCCGATGCGCCCGAGCAGGCTGGCGTCGCGGCCGGTGGAATTGGCGTCGTCGAAGATCGGGCTGCCCAGCGCGTTGAAGCCGAACACCGCCCGCCGCCCGCGCAGCAGCAGCGAAAACCGCGTGCCCGGCACCGGCGTGTAGCCGAGGTTCAGGGTCACCACGTGCTCCCGGTAGCCCTGCGGCGTGCCGGTATAGACCGACATCCGCTGCGGCGTGCTGTCGTAGCCGCGCAGCGATTCGCTTGCCGCGATCAGCGCGTAGTCGAACCCGGCGCCGGTACCGGTCAATGCCGCGCTGGCGCGGACCTGCTTCGGATAGCCGCCGGCAAGATCCATCGTGACATGCGGGCCCGGCCGATGGCCGCGCCGGGTGATGATGTTGATCACCCCGCCGATCGCGCCCGAACCATAGAGCGAGGCCATCGGCCCGCGGATGATCTCGATCCGCGCCACGTCCGCGAGCGTATCGATACCGAAATTGAACGCGCCGGAGGCGTCGGCCGAATCGTTGATCGGCATGCCGTCGCGCAGCACCAGCACGGCATCGGAATTGGTGCCGCGGATGAACACGCTGGCGGCGCCGCCCGGCCCGCCGGATTGCGACACCCGCAGGCCGGGAACGCCGGCGAGCGCGTCGGTCAGGGTGTTGTCGCCGCGCCGCTGCATCTCGGCGCGGGTGATGACCGTGACGCCGGCCGGGATGTCGTCGGCCGGCGTCGGCACGCGGGTGGCGGTGACGACCACCGGCGAAAGCGTGGTGCCCGCCTGCGGCAGCGTGGCCGCGGCGGCGCGGCCGGGCGGGACGGCGGCCCCGAGCAGCAGGGCAACCAAGGGGGCGGCCAAGGGGGCGGTCAAGGGGAAGGTGACCCGCGGGAGAGCGGTCGAAGCGCGTCGCATACGGTCCTCCGTGCGCGCGGGACCGCCGGCATGCGCCAAACGGCCCCGTCTCGATGGACGACGGCCGCCCACGGGTGTTCACCCGTTGCCCCGGTACACCCCGCCCGGCGCGTGCGCACAGTCTCGATGCCGGCCGGTCTCCTGGCTCACGGGTCGTCGCCGGGCTCCGCCTTCTCGCCCGCCAGGGCACAGGCCCGGGGGCAATGGCATCGTGGAACCCGGCTCGCCGCTGACAGTTGCGGGGGCAGCCGCGCCTTGGGGCCGAAGCTCCGCACGCGTTCCCGTTTCAGCCCTTGCGGGCCACCGGCATCTGGCGGGACAGTAGGCGCCCCGAACGTCCAGGACAACCGCCGCCCATGATTCCCCGCGCCGCTTTCGACCCCACCGCGCCCGCGCCGCTCGACGGCCTACGCGCGCTCGACCTCTCGCGCCTCGTCGCCGGCAACATGGTGAGCCTGCAGCTTGCCGATCAGGGCGCCGAGGTGATCAAGATCGAGGATCCGGAGAAGGGCGATCCGCTGCGCGCCTGGCGGGTGAAGGGCCACAGCCTCTACTGGAAGGTCTACGCCCGCAACAAGAAAAGCCTGGCGCTGTCGTTGCGCGCGCCGGAGGGGCTGGCGGCGCTCGCCGACCTCGCCGCGGCGAGCCACGTGCTGATCGAGAATTTCAGGCCCGGCACGCTGGAGAAGATGGGGCTCGCGCCCTCCGTCCTGCACGCGCGCAACCCGGCGCTGGTGATCGTCCGCGTCTCCGGCTTCGGCCAGGACGGACCGTATCGGGACCGGCCCGGTTTCGGCTCGCTGGTGGAAGGATTGAGCGGGTTCGCGGCCAAGAACGGCTTCGCCGACCGCGCCCCGGTGCTGCCGCCGCTGGCGCTGGCCGACATGGTGGCGGGGCTCTATGGCGCCTACGCCGTGATGGTGGCGCTGCGGGTGGCCGAGCAGACCGGCCGCGGCCAGGTGATCGACCTGCCGCTGCTCGACCCGATCGCCTCCATCCTCGGGCCGGACGCGGCGATCTACCAGCTCAGTGGGGAAAAGCCGGACCGCCTGGGCAGCCGGTCCAACACCACGTCCCCGCGCAACGTCTGGCCGACCAAGGACGGGCGCTACGTCGCGATCTCCGCCTCGATCCAGACCATGGCGGAGCGGCTGTTCCGCGCCATCGGGCGCGCCGACATGATCGACGATCCGCGGTTCCGCACCAATACCGACCGGGTCCACAACATCGACGCCTGCGAGGCGCCGATCGCGGCGTTCATCGCCGCGCGGACCCTGGAGGAAAACCTGGCGGTGTTCGGGGCAGCCGAGGTCACGGCGGCGCCGGTCTACGAGATCGACCAGTTCATGGCGGACCCGCACGTGGCCGCGCGCGGCATCCTGGTGGAGATGCCGGACGCGGAGATCGGCTCGGTGCCGATGCATAACGTCATCCCGCGGCTGTCGGACACGCCCGGCCGGCTGCGGCGGCCGGCGCCGGCGCTCGGCGAGCACACGCGGGAGGTGCTGGCCGCGATCGGCTGGGACGCAGCCCGGATCGCCGCGCTGGAAGCGGCCGGCGTGGCGCGCGCGGCATGAGCAAACGGCGGCGCGCGGGGCGGGGGGCGCGATGATCGACCTCGACGCCTATTTCGCCCGTATCGGCTATGCCGGTCCGCGCGCCGCCGACCTCGCGGTCCTGCGGCGCCTGCATGCGCTGCATCCGGCCGCCATCGCCTTCGAAAATCTTGATCCGCTGCTCGGCCGGCCGGTTTCGCTCGATCTCGGAACCTTGCAGCGCAAGCTGGTGGGCGGACGGCGCGGCGGATACTGCTTCGAGCAGAACACCCTGTTCCGGGCGGCGCTGGAGGCGCTCGGCTTCACCGTCGCCGCGCTGGCCGGGCGCACCCTGTGGATGCTGCCGCCCGACGCGCCGCCCGGTCCGCGGACGCACATGCTCCTGCGGGTCGATCTTGCGGACGGGCCGTACCTGGCCGATGTCGGCTATGGCGGGCACCTGCTGGCGGCGCCGCTGCGCCTCGTCGCCGATCTCGAGCAGGCGACGCCGGCGGGGGTGCTGCGGCTGCGGCCGGGCGACGGGTTCCTCGTCCTGCAGACGCGCCTCGGCGCGGACTGGCGGGACGTCTACCGCTTCACCCTGGAGGCGCAGGCGCCGATCGACCAGGAAGTGGGCAACTGGTTCACCTCCGCGCATCCGAACTCGCGTTTCCGCCGGACCCTGATGATGGAGCGGCTGACGCCGGAGGTCCGGGTGAGCCTCACCAACAAGCGGCTGACGCGCCGCCGCCCGGACGGATCGGCGGAACGCCGCACGATCGCGTGCGCCGACGAGCTCGAACGCGTGCTCGCCGTCGATTTCGCCGTCGATCCGCCGGTCGCGCCCGCGCTGTGGTTCGACCGCCTGCCGGACTGAACCGGGGCGGCGCGCCGATCACCAGTCCGTGAATCCCGTGGTCCCGCGCCGGGCCCCGCCTGCGCGACCGCCGGCGAAAGACCATGTGAAGGCAGGCGGATGGGATTGCCGCCATCCCGGCACGGCCGCCGTGCCGGCCGTGCCCCGTGCACGGGCCCGCGCAGGGCCGGCGGCCCGGACCGGCCGTCTCGCCCCCCGGCCGCCCCCTGCCCTGCCACGCCCAGGAAAGGACCGCTGCCATGACCGGCGATATCGCCCTCGTTCTTGCCGATGTCGACGGCACGCTCGTCACCGACAGGAAGGTGCTGACGGACGCGGCGCAGGACGCCGTCGCGGAGCTGCGCCGCGCCGGCATCGGGTTCGCCGTGACCAGCGGGCGACCGCCGCGCGGCATGGCCATGCTCACCGGACCGCTGGCGATCGAGACCCCGCTCGCCGGCTTCAACGGCGGCGTGATGATGGCGCCCGACCTCGAAACCGTCGTCGCCTCGCACGACCTTGCGGACGCTGCAGTGCGCACCGCGATCGCGTTGCTGGAGGATCACGGGCTCGACGTCTGGATCTACACCCACGCAAGCTGGCTGGTGCGCGACGCCGCCGCGCCGCATGTGGATCGCGAGGCGCGCACGGTCCGCTTCCAGCCCGAGGTCGTGCCCCGCTTCGCCGCCGATACGTTGCGGTCCGTCGTCAAGATCGTCGGCGTCACCGACGACCGGGCGCGCATGGAGCGGTGCGAACGCGACGCGCAGCGCGCGCTGGACGGCGCCGCCACCGCGGCCTGTTCGCAGCCCTATTACCTTGACGTGACCCACACGGCGGCGAACAAAGGCGCGGTGGTGGAGACGCTGGCGCGGCTCCTGCGCATCGATCCGGCGCGGATCGCCACCATCGGCGACATGCCGAACGACGTCGCGATGTTCGAACGGAGCGGCCTGTCGATCGCCATGGGCAACGCCGGCGACGCGGTGAAGGCCAAGGCCCGGCTGGTCACCGACAGCAACGAGAACGAAGGGTTCGCGAAAGCGGTACGCCGCTTCATCCTGGGAGAGACGCAGCCATGACACCCGCTTTCGGAGAGCTTCGGGTCCTGCCCGACGGCGCGGCGCTGGCCGAGGCCGGGGCCGCGTTGTTCGCCGAGGCCGCGGCGGCGGCCCGCGGGCGCTGCGTGATCGGCCTTGCCGGCGGATCGACGCCGCGCCCGCTGTACCAGCTCCTGGCGGCGCCGCCGTACCGCGACCGGCTGAACTGGCCCGCCATCGATCTCGTTCTTGGCGACGAACGGTTCGTGCCGCCGGATGATCCCGACAGCAACTTCAACATGATCCGCGGCGCGCTGCTGGCGCAGCTCGACCAGGCGCCGCGGGCGCATCCGGTTCCGTTCGCCGGCCTGACGGTTGCGGGCGCGGCCGACGCCTACGGCCACACGCTGCGCGGCCTCTACGGCGCCGCGCAGCTTATTCCCGGCAAGCCGTTCTTCGATCTCTGCCTGCTCGGCATGGGCGAGGACGGGCACACCGCGTCCCTGCTGCCCGGCCAGCCGAAGCTGCTGGAGGAACGGGACCGCTGGACGCTCCCGGTCACCGAGGGCCGCCCGGAAGCGCGCGTGACGCTCACCTATCCCGTGCTGGAAAGCGCGAAGCTGGTGGTGTTCCTGGTGTCCGGCGCCGGCAAGCGGGCCATGCTCGATGCCATCCTGAGCGGCGCGGAGCGCGCGGCGCCGGCCGCGCGGCTGCGCCCGCACGGGCG
>JAGWSV010000269.1 GCA_028869315.1 Rhodospirillales bacterium | reverse complement strand
CGCCGGCGGTGATCGACTTCGCGGCCGCCGGGCCGGCGATCGCCGCCGCCACCCATCTGCTGGTCACCGCCGCGCCGGACGAAGCGGGCGATCCCGTGCTGGCGCGCCACGGCGCCGCGGTTGCGCAGGCGGCGCGGGCGGGCGGGCTGCGCTGGATCGGCTACCTGTCCTCGACCGTCGTGTACGGCAACCGGGACGGCGGCTGGGTGGACGAGGACACGCCGCCCGCGCCCTCCGGCCCGCGCGGGGAACGCCGGCGCGCGGCGGAAGCGGCGTGGGAAGCGATGGCCAGGCTTGGACCGGCGGTGGACATCTTCCGCCTGGGCGGCATCTACGGCCCCGGCCGCGCGCCCTTCGCCGATCTGCGCGCCGGACGTGCCCGGCGGGTGGACAAGCCCGGGCATTCGTTTTCCCGCATCCATCGCGACGACATCGTATGCGCCGTGCTGGCGGCGATGGACCGGCCCGCCGCCGGCCTGCGGGTGCTGAACCTGGTGGACGACACGCCGGCGGAAAGCGCCGCGGTGACCGCGCACGCCGCCCGCCTGCTGGGGATCGCCCCGCCGCCAGCGGTGCCGTTCGCCGCCGCGGCGGCGGCGATGAGCCCGATGGCGCGCAGTTTCTGGGCCGAGAACCGCAAGGTGGCAAGCCGCAAGACCCAGGCGGCGCTGGGCATCGCCTGGCGCTTCCCGAGCTACCGCGAAGGCCTAGCGGCCATCCTCGCCGAGGAGCGGGGCCAGGGTGCGGCCGAGCAAAGCGAGGTCGGCCGGGCGTGACAGCCGGTGGTCGCCGTCCTTCACCAGCACCACCTGCACGTCGGCGCCGCTGATCCGCTCCGCCAGGCGCAGGCTGGTTTCCCAGGGCACGTCCGGGTCCCGCTGACCGTGCAGCAGCCGCACCGGGCAGGCGAGCGCGATCGGCGCATCGAGCAGCAGGTGCCGCCGCCCGTCCTCGATCAGCGCGCGGGTGATCGGCATGGGCGGGCCGTACTGGCTGGGCGCGTGCAGGACGCCCTCGCGCATCAGGCGGTCCCGCTCCGGCGGGGCCATGGCGTCCCACATCAGCCGCTCGGTGAAATCCGGCGCGGCGGCGATGCCGAGCAGGGCGGCGGTCCGCTCCGGCCGCGCCAAGGCGACGCGGAGCGCGATCCACCCGCCCATCGAGGAGCCGACCAGGACCAGCCGGCCGGAGGTAAGCTGGTCGATGGCGGCGAGCGCGTCCGCGGTCCAGCGGCCGATCGTGCCGTCTTCGAACTGCCCGTCGCTGGCGCCGTGGCCCGAATAGTCGAAGCGCAGCAGGGCCTGGCCGCGCGCGGCGCAGAACCGGGCGAGATGGGTGGCCTTGTCGCCGGTCATGTCGCTGCGGAAGCCGGGAAGGAAGACGACGGTGGGCGCCCGCCCGGCCAGGCGGGCGGCGGCGAGGGCGACGCCGTCGCCGCGGTCGATGCTGAACGTCTCTTCGGTCGGCATGGGAGCGGGTCCGGGTGGGGCGGGAGGGATGGCGCCTGGGGGTGGGCTTCAGGATCGGGCCGCGACGGCGAAACCGCAACCCGGCCCCGCGCGGCTGTTGGGAGCGCGTGATCTGTCCGCCTGACGTGGCGGACAAGTTGTCCGAGACGTTCGCCGCTTGTGCTGCAAGCAGCGGATGCGTCGAACTGGGATGCTATGGGAGGCGGATGCTTCGGTGCATCGTTTGCTGGGCGATGCGGGACGAACGAAAGCGGCCTGCCTCTGTGCCTGTTGCTGAACTACGGCACGCCGCGCCTTCGTATCCGCCGGGTTGCCCACGAGCTTTCAGTCCGCTCGGTCCATCTGCGTGCATCTGCGTGCATCTGCGGCAAATTCATAGCAAACGAAGGCTGGTTTCTGCACCGGGTGCGGGTCCTGGCTGTATGTTCGAAAGAATATTTTGCCGCAGATGCACGCAGATGCACGCAGATGGCATCCGGACCAACGTGGTGTCGAGGCGTATCATCGGCGCCGCGTTCCAGGTGCCGAACATGCTCGGGATAAGGTTCATGGGCCAGGGGTTGCGAGAACGCGCTTGCCCCTGAAATGCGCCGCTCGGGGTTTCGTCTGTATATCGGCATTGTATTACTGTTTGTTGCGGTGTAGTGGTTGTGTGGTATATGTTATGAGCTCTTTTTTTGGACGATAGGATTTTCGTCGTCCGATTGACGGCCAGCAGGGCGCAGGAGCCCGTACATATCGCGGGATGCATGAACCATCTGAAATCGACCGGCCTGCATCTGTGCCCGTTACTGAACTTCGGCACGTCCCGCCTCGACATCCGCCGTGTTGCCCACGAGCTTTCAGTCCGCTCGGTCCATCTTCGTGCATCTGCGGCAAATTCATAGCAAACGAAGGTTGGTTTCTGCACCGGGTGCGGGTCCTGGCTGTATGTTCGAAAGAATATTTTGCCGCAGATGCACGCAGATGCACGCAGATGCACGCAGATGGACCGAGCGGACTCAAAGCTCGTGGGCAACACGGCGCATGTCGAGGCGGG
>JAGWSV010000268.1 GCA_028869315.1 Rhodospirillales bacterium | reverse complement strand
TCAGCCTGGAAGCCGCCGTGCGCAAGATGACCGGGCATACGGCCGAGGTGTTCGGCCTGACCGATCGCGGCGTGATCCGCGCCGGCGCCTATGCCGATCTCGTGCTGTTCGACCCGGAGCGGGTGCGCGACGCGGCCGATTTCGGCGCGCCGACCCGGCCGGCGGACGGGATCGTCGCGACCTGGGTGAACGGTGAGGCCGCTTTCGCCGCGCAGACGGCGACCGCGGCCAGGGCCGGCCGGCTGGTCACCCGCGGCCGGGCGTAGCATCCGGGACCTGCCTGCCGGGTTGATCGTCCGAGGAGACCCGATCGGGGGCATCCGTGTGGACGCTGGGCGCCGCCCGGCACGGACCGTGAGCGGGCCGCCGGGCCCGTGGCATCGTGCGCGGCGCACACGATCTGCGGAAGGCCTGATCTGGATCAAGGCTCTGGCCGGGCCGAACGCGTTGGGTCGGCCATCCGGATCCGCATGGCTCCGGAGCCCGCAGCGAGCTGGAGCGTGGCCCATGCCGTTCGATGCCCCGCAGGACCCGACCGAGGACATGCCGGAGGTGAGCCAGCGTCTGCTCTGCGGCCGGATCCTGCGCCTGGCCGAAGAGGCCCGGCGAGACGGGTTCCGCACCGAAGCGGAACACCTGGTGGTCTTGGCATACTGTGTGCTGGACCATTGCTGAACGCCGCGGCACACTGAATCGGCACCGCGCGCCGGCGCATGAGCAGCCCGGCGCCCTGGGTTTTCTATCGTTTCCCGGCCGCGGCGCCTCCGGCGTCAATTCTGTCTGCGCAACATGCCGTGGCGCAGCGCAAACGCCACCAGTTCGGTATTCCGCCGCAGGCCGAGCGCCGCCATCCCGCGGTATTTGTGGAACGCCACCGTGCGCGGGGAGATCCCGAGTTGCCGCGCGATCTCTTTCATCGGCGCCCCGGTCACCGCCAGCTGCAGCACCGAGTATTCCCGCGGCGACAGCCGGCTGGTCGGCCCGACCTCGGCAGGGGCAAGCAGATCCGGCACCCGTCCCCCGGCGACGGCCTCGGTCAGGTAGGTTCCGCCGGAGGCGATGATCTGCAGGGCCAGAACCAGTTCGCTGGCGGCGCAGGTCTTCAGCAGATAGCCCGCGGCGCCGATCGCGAACGCCTGCGTCGCCAGGTCGAGGCTCTGGTCCATCGTCATGTAGACCAGCTTGACGGCCGGGTGCGTCCGTCGGATCTGCCGGCCGGCGTCGAGCCCGCCCATGATCGGCATGCCGATATCGACGAGCGCGAGATCGGGCGTGCGCGTCGCCACCGCCTCGATGAGGGCTTCCCCGTTGCCAACGGTCCCGACGACGTCGAATTCCTCGGCGATCAAGGGGACCAGGGTGTCCAGAAGCAACCGGTGGTCGTCTGCGATCACGATCTTGTGACGTCGCGGCACATCTCCCGGTATCCCCGTCGAGGCGGTGCGATCCGGCCGGGGCGACGGTGGCAACGGGTCGGCCGGATGCGGCGGATCAGACGGGTCCGCGCTCCGCGATGGCAGCAAAGTCCAGCCGGGATCGTAACTCGCTGGTTCTGGCAACATCTGAGCCCTTATCGGTATGCCGTTCAAAACACGCGATTTAGTCCCATTATCTGGAGATCATTGGCCGCCAACGGCCTTTGGGCCCCCGGGGAATAACGCGACCAAGGCGACGGTAGCGCAACCCTTCAAGCATGAACCCTACCCGATCCTGAGCCCGCGCCCACCGAAATAGGACTCCGGTCTCGCCCAGGTTGCCGGCTGCAATCCGTCCAAGGCTCGTGTATTTCGAGAAGCGGCGCACCGCATTGGTTAACACCTGGTAAAAGCAATCCGCCAGTACGAAGTTGATCGAGATCATGGATCGGAACCACATTCCCGCCGTATACCTTCAACAATAGGAAGTTCCGAGGCCTTGTAACCGCTCGATTGCTTTACGGGCGTTCCCGGTAAGCACGTGTCCGCCACGGGATCTGCCCCTCCTGTTCGAGGCAGGTGGACCAAGAGCGGCGAGGGCGGCCGGTGGGATGCCCGGGAGATACAACAACGAGCCTGCCTTCAACGCGTCAGAGAGCGCTGCGCGGCGCGACCACGCCGCATGCCAGATCCCCGCGCGCATCATTTGCGGTAGGCCGCCCCGCCTGCCAATGTCGATACCGTTGGTACCCTTGTTGCATATCATGTTGCATATCGTATTGTATATCGTGCGCCGTTTCGTACCCTTCGCAAGTGGCGGGGAATGTCGGAACTGACGGAGGCGGCCGACTTGTACCATCCCTCTCGCGCCCTGCCTTTCGGCGGTTATCTCTCCGGACTGATCGCGGCAGCCCTGATCCCGGTCGTTATTCTGGCGACGGCGGTAATGATCCGGGACTCCGCCTTGCGGAGGCACGAGATGCGCGCCCTGCTGCGCAGCGAAGTCCACGCGGTCGCCACCGTGCTCGACCGGCAACTGGCGAGCGAAACCGCCTCGCTCTCCGCCCTCGCCCGCTTTGCCCACCTGCCCCGCGACGACCGATCCCGCGACGGCCTGGCGGCGTTCATCGACGAT
>JAGWSV010000267.1 GCA_028869315.1 Rhodospirillales bacterium | reverse complement strand
CCCGCCGGCCGCCGCGGCGACGCGGGTGACCGCCGCGCGCAGCGGCCGCTGATCAGGGGTTGGTCGTCAGGATCGCTTCGCCGCCGGCCGGGTTGTTCACCGTGCTGATCAGCATGAGCCAGTGCCGCTTGCCGAGGGAGGCGTCGTAGGCGCGGTTGTGCAGCGCCTTTTCCTGCGGGTCCGGCCCGTCGGCCGTCACCGTGTAGGCGACGCCCGCGGCCTTCAGCTGGGCGTCGAGCTGCTTGAGCAGCGCCGCTCCCTTCGTGTTCTCCACCACCACCGAGCACGAGCCGTTGTCCTGCGAGACCAGCACCAGTTTGCCGGCACGGGTCGAAGCGTCATAGACGAGGCCCGGCAGGCCGTACAGGAACGTCTCGGAATATTGCGGTGCGACCTTCATCAGCCGCTGGTGCTTGGCCCAATGCTGCAGCGCCTGCGGCCGGGTGGCGAAATGAACGCAGCTTTGGACGAACAGGCCGACCGCCTCGGCGACAGGGTCGTGCACCGCGCCGGCGCGGCCGGCCACCGGCGGGGCACCCGCCGCCCGGGCGGCGGGAACGGCGATCGCGAGCAGTGCCGCGATCACGCCAGCCCAGCGAAACCGAACCGTATCGACCATGCAGGCAGCATAACGCCATCCAGAGCGACACAAAACAGGGAAAACGGACCAAACATCCCGTCCAACACGCCGGAACGGATTTGCCGCCGCGGCATTATTTGCGGTCGGTCATTCCTTGCCGCCGCGCCCTGCGCTGGCCGGCATCGATCGAAGCAGGGATCGCGCGATGTGCGCGTCTCCGCATCGCGCCCTACCGCCGCAGCTCCATCTGGATCGGGCCCTCGCGCCGGCCGTGGGTGAACTGGTCCACCTCCGCATTGCCGCTGTCGAGCAGCGCGCCCGCGGGGCCCGACCAGATGATCCGGCCGCGATGGATCATCGCCGCGGCGTCGCCGATGCGGGCCGCGCTCGCCATGTCGTGGGTGATCGCGACGGCGGTGCTGCCCAGCCGCTTCACGCAGTCGACGATCAGCCCGTCGATCACCGCGCCCATGATCGGATCGAGGCCGGTGGTCGGTTCGTCGAAGAACAGGATATCCGGCTGCGCGGCGATCGCGCGGGCCAGCGCCACGCGCTTCTGCATCCCGCCCGACAGTTCCGCCGGCGACAACGCGCCCACGCTCGCCGCCAGCCCGACCTGGGCCAGCAGGTCCGCCGCACGCTCCCGCGCTTCCCGCCTGCCCACCATCCGCCGCGCCAGCAGGCCGAAGCTGACGTTTTCCCAGACCGGCAGGCTGTCGAACAGCGCGCCGTTCTGGAACAGCATGCCGATCCGCGCCCGCTGCGCGAGCCGCTCCCGCCGCGGCAGCGCCAGCAGGTTCCGGCCGTCCAGTTCGATCACGCCGTCGTCCGGCGCGATCAGGCCGAGGATGCATTTCAGCAGCACCGACTTGCCGGAGCCGGAACCGCCGATCACCACCATCGAGGTCCCGCGCGGCACGTCGAGATCGATCCCGTCCAGCACGCGCTTGTCGCCGAAGGACTTGCGCAGGCCGCGGATGCGCAGCCGGGGTACCTCCCCGCGAGCCGGCGGCACGGAGGCGGGTGGCGTGCTCATCGGCTGAAGAACAGCTCGGTCAGCCCGTAGTCGAATGCCAGGATCAGGATCGAGGCGGTCACCACGGCCCCGGTGGTCGCGGCCCCCACGCCCTCTGCGCCGCCGCGGCTGAAATAGCCGCGATAGCTGCCGAGCAGTGCGATCAGGAACCCGAACACGGCGGCCTTGACGAGGCCGGAGATCACGTCCCCCGCCTGCATGAAGCTGAACGTGTTGTGCAGGTAGGTGAGCGGCGCGAAGCCGAGCTTCACGGACGCGACGATGAACCCGCCCATCACGCCCAGGATGTCGGCGATCACCACGAGCAGCGGCAGCGCGATCACCCCGGCGAGCAGCCGCGGCGCCACGAGATACTTCATCGGCTCGGTCGACAGGGTGGAGAGCGCGTCGATCTGGTCGGTGACCCGCATGGTGCCAAGCTCGGCGGCGGTGGCGGCGCCGATCCGCCCTGCCACCATCAGGCCGGCGAGCACCGGCCCGAGTTCGCGGGTGATGGAGATCACCACCACGTTGGCGATCGCGCTTTCGGCGTTGAAGCGGGAGAACCCGGTATAGGTCTGCAGCGCGAGCACCATGCCGGTGAACACCGCGGTCAGCGCCACCACCGGCAGGCTGAAATAGCCCATCTCGGTCAGCGCCATCACGAAGCGGCGCCAGTAGAAGGGCGGGCGCAGCAGGTGCGACAGGCCCTCCAGCGCGAACAGGGTCAGGGCGCCGGCTTCGCGCACGAAGCCGATCGCCGCCCGGCCGATCGCCGCCAGACTGTCGAGCAGGGGGTTCACGCGGGGTGGTGGATCCGCTGCACGCGCGAAGCAAGCCCGGTCAGCACCTCGTAGCCGATGGTGCCGGCGTCGGCCGCCGCGGCATCGACATCCTGCCCCGGCCCGATCAGGTCGAGCCAGACGCCCGGAACGACCCGGGGGTGATCGGTCACGTCGAACGTGGTGAGATCCATGGAGACACGCCCTACCAGCGGGACCCGGGCGCCGTCAAAGCGCGCGGCGCCGCGGTTGGAAAACGCGCGGCGCCAGCCGTCGGCGTAGCCGATCGCGGCGGTGGCGATGCGGCTCGGCCGGGCCGCGGCGAAGGTGGCGTTGTAGCCCACCGTCTCCCCCGGGCCGAGGTCGCGCACCGCCAGCACGCGGGCGCGCAGGCGCACCACCGGGTGCATCGGGTTGGGCCGCCCCGGCGTCGGGTTGATCCCCCACAGCGCCGCGCCGGGGCGGGCGAGGTCGGAGCCGAAGGCGGGACCGAGGAAGATGCCGGAGGAATTGGCGAAGCATCGCGGCGCCGGCGGCAGCGCCGCGCAGGCGGCGGCGAAGCGCCGGGCCTGCGCCTCGTTGAGCGGATCGCCCGCCGCTTCGGCCGACACCAGATGCGTCATGACGTAGCGCAGATCGAGGCCGGCGAGCGCTGCCGGGTCGTCGTGCAGCGCCGCGACCGCGCGTGGCTCCAGCCCGAGCCGCGCCATGCCGGTATCGACGTGCAGGATCGCCGGAAGCCTCCGGCCGGCCGCGCGGGCGGCGGCGGACCACAGCGCGATCTCCGCCGGCGCGTTCAGCACCGGCACGAGGTCGTGGGCGAGATATTCGGGCACGGTGCCCGGCAGCGGGCCGCCGAGCACGGCGAGCATCGCGCCCGGCAAGAGCGGGCGCAGCGCCAGCGCCTCGTCCAGGGCGGCGACGAAGAAATGCCGGCAGCCGGCCGCCTGCAGCGCCGGCGCCACCGCCGCCGCGCCGAGGCCATAGGCGTCTGCCTTCACGACGCCGGCGACCGGGCCGGAAGGGTGGCGGGCGGACAGGAGCTTCCAGTTGGCGGCGACGGCGCCGAGCGCGACGTCCAGCACCGCGCCCATGCCGGGCCGCGCGGCCGGGACCGCCGGGGTCATGGCCGGGTCAGGCCCGGCCGTCATCGGCCGGCGCGAGCGCGCGGAACGGCGCGGGCCGCATCGTCCGGCCGGCCGCCCGGGGCGTCAGCCCGCGCCTACTCATAGGCGGAATGCGCGAGGTCGAGATCGCCGAAGCGGGTGAACTCCGCCTCGAAGAACAGGTCGATCTTGCCGGTCGGGCCGTGGCGCTGCTTGGCGATGATCAGCTCCGCCTTGTTGTGCGCCCGGTCCATGTCCTGCTGCCACTTGTCGATCGCGCCCTGGAACTTGTCGCCGTTCTCGAACGCCAGCTGCTTCGGCATCTTCTGCGCGAGGTAATATTCGTCGCGATAGATGAACATCACCGAATCCGCGTCCTGTTCGATGGTGCCGGATTCGCGCAGGTCCGACAGCTGCGGGCGCTTGTCCTCCCGGCTTTCCACCGCGCGCGAGAGCTGCGACAGCGCCAGCACCGGCACCGCCAGCTCCTTGGCGATCGCTTTCAGCCCCTGGGTGATCTGGCTGATTTCCAGCACCCGGTTTTCCGGCCGGGTGCCGGCCGAAGGACGCATGAGCTGGAGATAGTCGACCACCACCAGCGCCAGCCCCTTGGTGCGCTTGAGCCGCCGGCAGCGGGTGCGCAGCGCCGACAGGGTGATCGCCGGCGTGTCGTCGATCTGGATCGGCAGGCCGGCGATCTCGCGCGAGACCTGCACGAAGCTGTCGAACTCCTTCTGGCCGATATCGCCGCGGCGGATGCGGTCGCCGGAAATCCGCGCCTCCTCCGACAGCAGGCGGGTGGCGAGCTGTTCGGAGCTCATTTCCAGCGAGAACACGGCGATCGCAGCCCGTGCCACCGCTTCCGGCCCCGCCGCGCGGGCCTCCGCCAGCAGCGCCTTGGCGGCGCCGAACGCGATCTTGGTGGCGAGCGCGGTCTTGCCCATGCCGGGGCGGCCGGCCAGGATCATCAGGTCGGACGGGTGCAGCCCGCCGGTCTTGGCATCGAAGTCGCGCAGCCCGCTGCTCAGGCCGGAGACATGGCCCGAGCGGTGGAAGGCGCGCTCCGCCCCCTGGATCGCCTCGGTCAGGGCGCGCTCGAAACTGACGAAGCCGCCGCCGCTGCCGCCGTCGGTGGCAAGGTCGAACAGCGCCTGCTCGGCGGCCTCGATCTGCTTCTCGCCGTCGAGTTCGGGATCGGCGCCGAAGGCGTTGTTCACCACCGTCTCGCCGACATCGATCAGCTGCCGGCGCAGCCACGCATCGTGGATCGCGCGGCCGTATTCGCCGGCGTTGATGATGCCGACCATCGCGGTGAGCAGCTGGCCGAGATAGGCGGTGCCGCCCACCTCATCCAGCACGCCGGAATGCTCGAACTCGGCCTTCAGGGTGATCGCGTCGGCCAGCTGGCCGGCTTCGATGCGGCGCGCGATCGCCTGGAACACGCGGCCATGGATCGGGTCGGCGAAGTGCTCGGGGATCAGGAACTCGGAAACCCGCTCATAGGCCTTGTTGTTGGCGAGCAGCGCGCCGAGCAGCGCCTGTTCCGCCGCCACGTTGCTGGGCGGCAGGCGCTGGGAAAGGCCGAGCAGGGGGGGATCGATCGTGTTCACGATGGCCCGCAGTGTAGCCTCGCCACGCCCGCCCCGGCAGGGGCGCCGGCTGTGGATAACCGGAAGTTAGCGGGGACGAAACGATATCGCAGCGATCGGCGCGGGGAGGTTCAGCCCGCCCCCGCGGCGGCGAGCGCCATGGCCATGACGAGGCCGAGCAGCACGTCCGGCGCCATCATCGCCGCGGCGAGCAGCCCGGTGGTCTCCAGCGCCAGGCGGATCGCGTACCATTCCAGCCAGAGCGCCCAACCCTGCGCGAGCAGCGAAAGCACGGCAACCAGCCCGCCGGGCGCGCCGAACGCTCCGGGCAGGCTGCCGGCCAGCAGCGCGCCGTACTGCAGCACGTTCACCCAGTTCCACACCGCGATGAACCGGGGCCAGCGCGCCGCCTTGCCCAGCGCCGCCACCAGGCGGTGCGACAGGACGGCATAGCCGGCCCAGGCGATCGCGTAGGCCAGCAGTTGCAGCGCCAGCACCGCCGTGGTGAGCGGCGGGCCGCCTTGCCGCGCGCCCGCGGCGAGCATGAGCAGGAACAGCGGCACGCCGATCGCCGCCGCCCAGAAGCTGCGCGCGGCGCCGGCCATGTCGGCGGGAATGTCGCGCATCCCCTCCGGCCGGCCGCGCGCCAGCAGCAGGGCGCCGCGCAGGCCTGCCAGCACCGCTGTCCGGGCCGGCGGCGCATGGCTCATCCGAGCCGTCCGGCCCCCAGGCCCTGCGTGAGTGCCTGCACCGGGGGCGCCAGGGCCAGCAGCCGGGGCCCCAGCACCAGGACGCCCGTCACCAGATTGACGATCAGCACCAGGACCGCCGCGCGTCCGGGCGACAGCGACAGGCCGTGGCGGGCGATGAACCAATGCAGCCACAGGGCATAGAAGGCGATCGCCAGCCCCACGATCCCGAGCGCGACCCGCGCCGACAGCGCCGCCGCCAGAAGCGGGTAGGCGAGCAGCAGCAGCGCCGAGGCGAGCAGCGGGACCGCCCACTGGGTCCAATTGAGCGCGGTCGCGTAGCGCAGCCAGAGCGCCTGGCGGCGCCACCGCGCGGCCAGTTCGAACGACAGCACCGGCGGGGCCAACAGCGCGCACAGGGTGGCCAGCAGGTCGGCGAGCGCGCCGAGCTGCCCGCCACCCTGCGGCGATCCGCCGCCCACCGCGACCAGCAGGTAGCCGACCAGGGGAAACGCGACCAGCGGCGCCAGGCTGGAAAGGAAGGCCTGCGGCGTATAGCCGAACTGTTCCAGCCCTTCGGCGCGGCCGCGGGCGAGCAGCAGGACCCCGATCGCGATATTGCCCGGCCGCGGGCGGCGCCGGTTGGGCGGTCCCGTCATCGCTGGACCCAGCCCCGGCTCATGCGCCGAAGCCGGCGAGCACGGCGCGATAGACGCCGGCCAGCGCCCGCAGCTCCGCCACCGGCACGCATTCGTCGACCTGGTGCATGGAGCTGCCGACCAGACCGAATTCCGCCACCGGACAGTGGCGGGAAATGAAGCGCGCGTCCGACGTGCCGCCGCCGGTATCCAAGGCCGGGTCGACGCCGGTTTCGGCCGCCACCGCCGCTTGCAGCGCGGCCACCGCGGGGCCGGGCTCGGTGAGGAAGGATTCGCCACTGACCGCGACATCGAGCTCGAACCGCTCGGCGTGCTGGCCGATCGCGGCGCGCAGCCAGGCGGCGAGCGAGGCGCCCGAGTGGCGGTCGTTGAAGCGGATGTTGAGCGCCGCCCGGGCCGCGCCGGGGATCACGTTGGTCGCCGTGTTGCCGACATCGATGGAGGTCAGTTGCAGCGAGGACGGTTCGAAGAAGTCGCTGCCGGCATCGAGCGGCGCGGCGGTCAGCGCCGCCAGCGCGCGCACCAGCCGGTGCACCGGGTTGTCGGCCCGGTGCGGATAGGCGACATGGCCCTGGGTGCCGAGGACCGCGATCTTCGCGTTCAGGCTGCCGCGCCGGCCGATCTTGATGACGTCGCCCAGGCGTGCCCGGCAGGTCGGCTCGCCGACCAGGCAGAAATCCGGGATCTGGCCGTGCTCCGCCATCCAGTCGAGCACCCGCACGGTGCCGTCGGTCGCCGGGCCTTCCTCGTCGCCGGTGACCAGCAGGCTGATCGCGCCGCGAGGCGCCTTGCCGGCTTGCAGATGGGCGGCGCAGGCGGCCACGAAGGCGGCGATCGCGCCTTTCATGTCGCAGGCGCCGCGGCCGTACAGCACCCCGTCCCGCACCTCCGGCACGAACGGCCCGGAGCGCCAGGCGCCGTCGCCGGGCGGCACCACGTCGGTATGGCCGGCGAAACAGAGATGCGGCCCGCCGGTTCCGATGCGGGCGAACAGGTTCGCGGTCTGCCCGTAGCGCAGCCGGGTGACGGCGAAGCCGAGCCGTTCCAGCGCCGCGGCCAGCACGTCCTGGGCGCCGGCGTCGTCCGGGGTGACCGAGGGGCAGCGGATCAGCGCCTGGGCCAGGCCGAGCGGGTCGGCCGCGTGCAGCATCGGACCGCTCAATCGCGCAGCAATTCGTTGATGGAGGTCTTCGCCCGGGTCTGCGCGTCCACCCGCTTGACGATCACCGCGCAATAGAGCGAGGGGCCCGGCGCGCCGTCCGGCAGCGCCCGCCCGGGCAGGCTGCCGGGCACCACCACGGAATAGGCGGGGACGCGGCCCAGATAGACCTCGCCGGTGGCGCGATCGATGATCTTGGTGGAGGCGCCGATGAACACGCCCATCGACAGCACCGCCCCGCGTTCGACGACCACCCCCTCGGCCACTTCGGAGCGGGCGCCGATGAAGCAGTCATCCTCGATGATGACAGGCTCGGCCTGCAGCGGCTCCAGCACGCCGCCGATGCCGACCCCGCCCGACAGGTGGCAGTTGGCGCCGATCTGCGCGCAGCTTCCCACCGTGGCCCAGGTGTCCACCATCGTGTTGCGCCCGACATGGGCGCCGGCATTGACGAAGCACGGCATCAGCACCGCGCCGGGCGCGATGTAGGCGGAGCGGCGGACGACGGCGCCGGGCACCGCGCGGAACCCGGCCTCGCGGAAGCGGTTCTCGCCCCAGCCGGCGAATTTCATCGGCACCTTGTCGAACACCGGCGCGCCGCCGGCGCCGGGCACCGGGGCGCTGTCGGTCAGGCGGAACGACAGCAGCACCGCCTTCTTGAGCCACTGGTTGACCCGCCAGCCGCCGGCGCCCGCCCCCGCCCCGGGTTCGGCGACGCGGACCGCACCGGAATCGAGCGAGTCCAGCGCGGCGTCCACCGCCGCGCGCGCCGCCCCGCCGGTCGCCGGAGAGAGGGTGTCGCGTCGTTCCCACAGATCGTCGATGTCACGCTGCAGGGAGGGATCGGGCATGCGAGGGTCCTCGGGAGCTTTTCTGGGGCCGCCGGCCGCGTGGTACGGGCGGTGACCGACGGCGGCGGACCATGAAGAGCGGCCCGCTGGCTGTCAACGCGCCCGCGCGCGCCCGCAGGCGCGGTCGGCCGATCCGCCTGCGCCTGGCGGTCGGCCGCATCGCCGGACTTGGCCTTCGCCCCCGCGCGGCTGCTATCCTGCCGCATTGCTGCCCTTCACCCGATTCGCAAGGCCGCCCGCATGGACACCGTTCCCCCGTCGCGATCCGCCGACGAACACAAGGTGAGCTTCGATCTGCTGACCGAGAACCCGGTCTACAAGCCGTTCCGCTACCCCTGGGCGCATGAAGCCTGGCTCATCCAGCAGCGCGTCCACTGGCTGCCGGAAGAAGTGCCGCTGGCCGACGACGTGAAGGACTGGCACCGCAACCTGAGCGGCGCCGAGCGCAACCTGCTGACCCAGATCTTCCGCTTCTTCACCCAGGCCGACGTGGAAGTGAACAACTGCTACATGAAGCACTACAGCCGGGTCTTCAAACCGACGGAAGTGCTGATGATGCTGTCGGCGTTCTCGAACACCGAAACCATCCATATCGCGGCCTATTCGCACCTGCTCGATACCATCGGCATGCCCGAAGCCGAGTATTCGGCCTTCCTCGAATACCAGGAGATGGCCGACAAGGCGAACTACATGCATACCTTCGGGGTCGACAGCGACGAGGATATAGCCCGCACCCTGGCAATGTTCGGCGGCTTCACTGAGGGCATGCAGCTGTTCGCCAGCTTTGCCATGCTGATGAACTTCCCACGCTTCAACAAGATGAAGGGCATGGGCCAGATCGTCTCCTGGTCGGTGCGCGACGAAAGCCTGCACTGCGAAGGCATCACCCGCCTGTTCCACGCCTTCGTCAAGGAGCGCGACTGCCTGACCAAGGCGGTGAAGGAGGACATCATCGATTGCTGCCAGAAGACCGTGCGCCTGGAAGACGCGTTCATCGACCTTGCCTTCGAGATGGGGCCGGTGCCGGGGATGAGCCCCAAGGAGATCAAGCGCTACATCCGCTACATCGCCGACTGGCGCCTGTCGCAACTCGGCCTGCCGGCGATCTACATGATCGACGACCACCCGCTGCCCTGGCTTGCCCCGCTCCTGAACGGGGTGGAACATGCCAATTTCTTCGAAACCCGTGCCACCGAATATTCCAAGGCCGCGACCCGCGGCAACTGGAACGACGTGTGGGACAGCTTCGACAGCCGGAGGAAGGCCAAGACCGCCAACGACGCCGGGGCGAATGTAGGCGAGGCCGAGGAGGACATGTTTAAGCAGGCGGGGATCGCGGCGGAGTAGGGGGCATCGAAGTCGGCCCCAAATAAATGGTGCAACTTGATGCCGACACGCTACCCCGTTCCGGATGAGCTCGAGATAGACCAAGCCGTCTATGTCAGATTGCTTCGCCGCTAGGCACAGGTGCACGTAAAGCGTGACCGGAAGCGGGCTGACCACCCCATAACCGGAGAGGACTACCGTGTGGCGATCCACGAAGCGGTTAAGCATCATGGTACGCACGATTTCTATACTGGGGAGCGGCTGGATTGGTCGCTGATAAGTGCGTACGACAATGAAGCGTCAAAGGCTGGACGAGCGTTCCATAAGGCACAATTT
>JAGWSV010000035.1 GCA_028869315.1 Rhodospirillales bacterium | reverse complement strand
CGGGCGAGGTCGGCGCCGGCGGCTCGGCCGGGGCGGCCGGCGCGGCGCGGCGCGCGGCACGCGCGGTCCAGGCTGAAAGCGCGGCGAAGCAGGAGGACATGGAGCGGAACAGCGCCACGTTTTCCGCCGCTTCCGCCTCGGCCGAGCCGGGGCCTGCCAGGAATTCCGTGATCCAGACCATGCACACCGGCTTGCCGTACTTGTCCGCCATGGCGTCGAACACCGGCACCCGCTGCGCGGTCGCGTCGTAGGAATAAACCTGCGGATAGACCAGCGCCGCATAGTCGGGGTGGCCCAGCAGCGCGCCCGCACAGGCCGCGAGCGACTCGGGATTGGCGATCACTTGCGCGGTGACGTCGCACGGGTTGCGTGCGGCGCCGAACTCCGGGATGTGGCTTTCCAGCACGGCACGCACACCGGCATCCGGTTGCGGCAACGGCACGCCGTGCTGCTCCGCCGCGTCGGCGGCCATGATGCCAGCGCCGCCCGAGGTGGCCAGCACGGCCGCGCCGCGGGCTTTCGGCGCAGGCGCCTTGGCGAAGAACGCGGCAGTCTCCAGCAGCCGTTCGTAATCATCCACGAGTACCGCGCCGGCCCGCTCGAAGGCCGCCCGATACGCCGCGTGCGAGCCTGCAAGGCTGCCGGTGTGCGACATCGCCGCCGCCGCGCCCTCCAAGCCGGTGGCCATCTTGTAGACGACCAGCGGTTTGTTGCGTTCGGCGGCGAACGCGGCGGCTTCCAGGACCCGACCCGGTTCTGCGGTCCCTTCGAACACGCAGGCGATGGCCGCGCAGCCGGGATCCTCGGCCAGATACGCGATGTAGTCCGCCATATCGACATCGCAGGAATTGCCTGACGTCAGCACGTGGCTGACCGACGCGCCGCGGGCCACGCCCTGCGCAAGCGCCATGCCGAGCGCGCCCGACTGGCTGACGACGCCGATCGCCCGCCGGCCCGGCGGCGGGATCGGGGTGATGGTCATGAAGGTCGCGCGTGCCTCCAGCGCCGCGTTCACCAGCCCGATGGTGTTGGGACCGACGATGCGCAGGCCGCTGGCGCGGGTGATTCCGGTCAGGCGGTCCTGCTCGGCGCGCCGCTCCGGCTTGCCGGTTTCCGCATAGCCGGAGGCGAACACGATCGCGCCGCCGACGCCGGCGGCAACGCAGTCGTGGATGATCGGTTCCACCGCCTCGCGTGCCGCGGCGATCACCACGCAATCCACCGGGGTCCTCCCCAGGGCGCCGATCGCCGTGAGCGATGGGTAGCACGCGCGATCGCCGATCCGCTCGTAGCGCGGATTGACCGCATAAACCGGGCCCGTGAAATCGACGAGGTTGGCGAGCACCCGCTCGCCGAAAGACCCGGCGCGCACCGAGGCGCCGACCACGGCCACGCTCCTGGGATGCAGCAAGCGGTGAAGCTCGGCGTGGCGATAGAAGCCGGCGCGGGGCTGCGGCATGGTAGCGGCCTGATTGACGTTTCCCTCTCCGCCAGCATACTTGTCGGTAGCTTGCACTCGCAAGCTGGTGTTCTTGGTCCCTGAAACCCCCGACCGCCTGAGGGATCGGCAGGCCACCGCAAGCGCAGGCCAGGCGTCCGGGAAACGCGTTGCGGATTTTCCGGAACGCGGGCCGTCTGAACGTTGGGAGAGCGACCATGGCGTCCTTGTTCGACCTGACCGGAAAGGTCGCCGTGGTGACCGGATCGAGCAAGGGCATCGGCCGGGCCATCGCCGAGCGCCTGGCCGAACATGGCGCGAAGGTCGTCGTGTCGTCGCGCAAGGAAGACGCCTGCGAAACGGTCGCAGCGGGCATCCGTGCCAAGGGCGGAGACGCGATCGTGATCCCCTGCCACATCGCCCGCAAAGACGCGCTGCAGTCGCTGGTCGATCGCACGATCGCCCAGTGGGGCGGCATCGACGTCCTGGTCTGCAACGCCGCGGTGAACCCCTATCTGGGACCTGCCGCGGGCGCGTCGGACGAGGTCTACGAGCGCATCATGGGCGCCAACGTGCGCAGCAACTTCTGGCTGTGCAACATGGTGCTGCCGCAGATGGCCGAACGGGGCGGCGGATCGGTCATCATCATCTCGTCGATCGGCGGGTTGCGCGGTTCGGCGCAGCTCGGGCTCTACGCGATCTCCAAGGCGGCCGACATGCAGCTGGCGCGCAATATCTGCGTGGAGTGGGGTCCGAAGAACATCCGCGCGAACGCGATCGCGCCGGGACTGGTGCGCACCGACTTCGCCCGCGCGTTGTGGGAGGATCCGGTGCTCTATCGAAAGCGCACGAAGGATACGCCGCTGCAGCGCATCGGCGAACCGGACGAGATCGCCGGGGCCGCGGTGTTCCTTGCGTCCAAGGCGGGCAGTTTCGTCACCGGGCAGACGATCGTGATCGATGGCGGCACGACGATCGGCGCGGTGGCGTCGAAGGACGACTGAGGCAGCCCGCCGCGGCTCTCTCCTGCGGTCCGCGGCCTGCCCCCGGTCGTTCGCATCCCCGGTCGTTCGCATCCCCTGGGCGCCGGCTGTCAGGATGTGGTCAGTCCGGTCGTGGTAGCTATAACGCCGTCGAGGCCGGCACCGGCCTGTAGCACCGCAAGGGGGATGATGTGCGCATCGCGATGATCGGCGGCGGCTATGTCGGATTGGTCTCCGGCGCCTGCTTCGCCGAGTTCGGCACCGAAGTGGCGGTGGTGGAGACCGATCCGGGCCGCCTGGCCGCGCTGCGAGAAGGTCGAATGCCGATCTACGAGCCGGGTCTTGACAAGCTGGTGGCGGAAAACGTCGCGGCCGGGCGGCTGCGCTTCGGCGACGACCTCGCCGAAGCTCTCGACGGCGCCGAAGCGGTGTTCATCGCCGTCGGCACGCCGACCCGGCGCGGCGACGGTCACGCCGACCTCTCGTACGTCTACGCCGCCGCCGAGCAGGTGGCGCGCGCGCTGTCGGGCTATGCGGTCATCGTCACGAAATCCACCGTCCCGGTCGGCACCGGGCGCCGGATTGCCGAGATCGTCCGCGCCGCCCGCCCCGAACTTGAGTTCGACGTCGCCTCCAACCCGGAATTCCTGCGCGAAGGCAATGCGATCGGCGATTTCATGCGTCCCGACCGGGTGGTGATCGGTGCGGAATCCGACCGTGCGCGGGAGGTGATGCGCCGGCTCTATCGCCCGCTCTACCTGATCGAGGCGCCGATCGTGTTCACCGCGATCGAAACCGCCGAACTGACCAAATACGCCGCCAACGCCTTCTTGGCGATGAAGGTCACCTTCATCAACGAGATCGCCGACCTGTGCGAGAAGACCGGCGCCGACGTGCACGACGTGGCGCGCGGCATCGGGCTCGACGGGCGGATCGGCCGCAAATTCCTGCATCCCGGCCCGGGCTTCGGCGGATCCTGCTTCCCCAAGGACACCCTGGCGCTGATGCGCATCGCGCAGGAATACGGGGCGCCGTCGCGCCTGGTCGAAACCACGGTGGCGGTGAACGACGCGCGCAAGGCCGCCATGGCGGGGCGGGTGCTGACCGCCTGCGGTGGGTCCGTGCGTGGCAAGACCGTCGCGGTGCTCGGGCTTACCTTCAAGCCCGAAACCGACGACATGCGCGAGGCGCCTTCGGTGCCGCTGGTCTGGCGCCTGGCCGAGGGCGGCGCGACCCTGCGCGTCTTCGACCCGGAGGGCATGGACCAGGCTCGCCCGCTGCTGCCGGAGGGGATCACCTTCTGCCGAAACGCGCTGGACGCGGCCGAGGGCGCCGATGCGCTGATCGTGGTCACGGAGTGGAATGAGTTCCGCGCGCTGGCGCCGGAGCGGCTGGCGGCGGCCATGCGCGGGCGCGTGCTGGTCGATCTGCGCAATGTCTACGACCCGGCGGCGATGCAGGGCGCCGGGTTTGCCTATCATGGCATCGGCCGACCGGGAGCGGCCGCGCCGCGCTAACCTTTCGGCAAGTCCCGCCGCCTTACACCACGGCCTATGGCGGCTCCGCGGCTCAGTGTCTGTGTCTGCACGCACGACCGGCCGGAGGATGTCCGCCGCTGTCTGGTGGGTCTGCGCGCGCAGACCCTGTCGCCCTCGGCACTGGATGTCCTGGTCGTCGATAGCGGTTCCGGCCCCGCGCAGGCGGGCGCGCTGGCGTGCATCGTGGCGGGATTTCCGGGCGTGCGGCTGGTTCGGCTGGATCAGCCGGGGCTCAGCCTGGCGCGCAATGCTGGGGCGGCGGCGGCTTGCGCACCCTGGATCGCCTATCTCGACGATGATGTGGTGCCGGCGCCCGACTGGGCGGCGTGCGCGCTGGCTGCCCTGGCCGGCCCGTCACCGCCGGCGCTGCTGGGTGGACGGGTGTTGCCGGCCTGGGACGCGCCGTTGCCCGGGTGGTGGCCGGCCCGGCTGCGCGGGGTGCTGTCGATCGTCGAGGTCGAGGGCGTCGGGGACTACCGCGGCGACCGCCTGCCGCCAGGGTTGGAACCCTGCGGCGCGAATCTCCTGGTGCATGTTGGCACGCTGCAAGCGGCCGGCGGCTTCTGCCCGGCGATCGGCCGGCGCGGGCACGCGCTGCTCTCCGATGAAGAGGTGCACCTGGCGTGGCGGCTGCAGGCCGCCGGTCATGCCGCGCGCTACGACTCCCGGCTGCTGGTTTACCATCGCATTCCCAGGGCGCGATTGACCCCTGGCTGGCTTTTGGCGCGGCTGTACTGGCAGGGCGTGTCGGCGGTGCGGACGCGCCGGTCGCTTGGCCGCGGCGGGACGGTCTGGCGCGAGTTGCCGCGGCGGGTGGCGGTGGCGACGTTGTGCGCGCCGGCCGGGCTGCTGCCGCGCTCCAGCACGCGGCTGCTGTTCTGTCGCTGGCGCCTTGCCTACGCGCTCGGGTTCATCCGCGGCGCCTTGGGCGGGCCGGCCTGTGACCGCCTTCAACGGAAGCCGGCCCTATAGGATTTCAACAGCCGATCGGCGCCAGGACTTTCGCCTGCCGCGCCCGGGAGGGTTGCCAAGGCGGCGGTTCATAGGGCCCGTGCCACCGCCGCTTCCCGCGCGGCAAACGCGCTCAGGTTCACGATCCCCCGCGCCGTGACGCTGGACACCAGCACGTGGATCGGCTTCGACATCCCAAGCAGCATCGGCCCCACCGACAGCCCGTCTGCCGCGGCCTTCAGCAGGGTGAAAGCCACGTTGGCGGTGTCCAGGTTCGGCATCACCAGCAGGTTGGCGGTGCCGCGGATATGGCTGTCGGTCACCGCACGGGCGCGGATCGTTTCCACCAGCGCGGATTCCGCGTTCATCTCCCCGTCTACCGCCAGGGTGGGCGCGCGGGCGCGGATCATGCCCAGGGCACGACGCATCTTGCGCGCCGAATCCGAATCGCTCGCGCCGAAATTGGAATGCGACAGCAGCGCGACGTTCGGCACGATGCCGAAGCCGGCCACCGCCTCTGCGGCCAGCAGGGTCATCTCGGCGATCTGCTCGGCGGTGGGATCGAGCACCATATGCGTGTCGCACAGGAACAGCGTTCCGGTCGGCAGGATCAGGGCCGCCAGCGCATAGGCGCGGCCGGCGTCCGGCCGGCGCGGAATGATCGGGAGGATGTACTGCACCTGCCGCCACCAGTTCGCCAGCCCGCCGACCAGCGCGGCGTCCGCTTCGCCGGCCTGGAGCAGCATCGCCGCGGTAACGGCGCCCCGTCCGCGCAGCGCCCGCACCGCGATATCGGGCGGCACGCCGCGCCGCCCGGCCAGGCGTTCATAGGCAGGCAGCAGGCGCTCCACGACGTCCGGGTCCTCGAACGTGTCGATCACCTGCACGGAGCCGCCGAGGTCGAGCCGCAGCCCCATCGCATGCGCGCGGGCGGCGATTCTGGCGCGCCGGCCGAGCAGGATCGGTCGGGCGATCCGGTCGTCCACCAGGGTCTGCGCGGCGCGCAGCACGCGCTCGTCCTCGCCTTCGGCGAACACTATGCGTTGCAGGGATTTGCGTGCCGCCTCGAACATCGGGCGCATGAACTGACCGGAGCGGAACACGAACCGTTCCAGATCGTGCTTGTAGGCGTCGAAATCGGCGATCGGGCGGCGCGCCACCCCGCTCGCCATCGCCGCGCGCGCCACCGCCGGCGCGATCTCCAGGATCAGCCTGGGGTCGAACGGCTTCGGGATGATGTAGTCCGGCCCGAACACCGGCGCCGCGCCGCCATAGGCGGCGGCGGCCACCTCGCTCGCTTCCATGCGTGCGAGCCCGGCGATCGCCTCCACCGCCGCGATCTCCATGCCGCGATCGATGGTGCGCGCGCCCACATCCAGGGTGCCGCGGAACATGAACGGGAAGCAGAGGACGTTGTTGACCTGGTTCGGATAGTCGCTGCGTCCGGTGGCGACGATCGCGTCCGGCCGGGCGGCGCGGGCAAGTTCGGGCAGGATCTCGGGTTCGGGATTGGCGAGCGCCAGGATGAGCGGCTTGTCGGCCAGATGCGCCAGCCATTCCGGCCGCAGGACCCGCGGGGCCGAGAGACCGAGGAATACGTCGGCGCCGGCCAGCGCCTGTTCCAGGGTGGTCGCGTTGGTGTCCCGCGCGTAACGGGCCATGTTCGCCAGCATGTTCGCCCGGTCGGGGCGGATGACGCCGGCGATGTCGGTGAGCGTGACGTTCTCGACCTTCAGCCCCATGCTAACCAGCAGGTCGACGCAGGCGAGTGCGGCGGCGCCGGCGCCGGAGGTGACGAGTTTCACCTCCTCCAGTGCCTTGCCCTGCAGCAGCAACCCGTTGCGCACCGCGGCGGCCACCGTGATCGCGGTGCCGTGCTGGTCGTCGTGGAAGACCGGGATATCCATCCGTCCGCGTAGCGCGGCCTCGATCGCGAAGCACTCGGGGGCCTTGATGTCCTCCAGGTTGATCGCGCCGAAGGTGGGTTCCAGTGCTGCCACCACGTCGCAGAACCGGTCCGGATCCGAGGTGTCCACCTCGATGTCGAACACGTCGATGCCGGCGAATTTCTTGAACAGGACCGCCTTGCCCTCCATCACGGGCTTGCCGGCCAGCGCGCCGATATTGCCGAGGCCGAGCACGGCGGTGCCGTTGGAGATCACCCCCACCAGGTTGCCGCGGGCGGTGTAGTCGAACGCGGTCGAGGGATCGGCCTTGATCGCCTCGCAGGCCGCGGCGACGCCGGGGGAATAGGCCAGCGCCAGATCGCGCTGGCTCGCCATCCGCTTGGTCGGCTCGACGCTGAGCTTCCCGGGCCGTGGCAGGCGGTGATAGTCGAGCGCGGCGCGCCGGAAGTCGTCGTCCATGGATGCGTCCCGTTTCCGGCCACAAAGGGCAGGGAGTGGCGAAGGGCGCGGAGTGTCCCCAATCGCCGCCCATGGATCAACAACGGGTTCGCGATGCCAGCCACGTGCGGCGTCGCAGTGCGCCGGGCCATGTCAGACCGAGGACAGCACCGCAGGCGCCAGGGCTGGCAGTTTGGCAGCCGGATGGGAGGGGTTGCGGAATCGCAGCTCGCCGTCTTCCGCCGCGTCCGGCGGCGCCAGGCCGAACAGTTCCAGGCGGGAGGTGCAGGTCACCGCCACGACCTGCCGTGCGTCCGGATGGGCGAGAAACTGCCGCGCTTCGCCTTCCAATTCCAGCCGCTCCCGCAGGCCGCGCCATTCGGCGCGATCGGTATCCTCCACGAACATCGCCAGGATGCCGGGGCGGGTGCCGGACAGGCGGGATGGTGCGAGCATCGCCATGCGCCGCCGGATCGCGCCGGCCACTTCATCTTCCCGGCCTGCGCGGGCGGCGACGACGCACAGCCCGTTCTCGGCGGCGATGGCGGCGAGTTGCGTTTCCGGGCCGAATTCGCGCCGCAACAGGGTTTGCATATCGGCCGGGTCGGCCTGGGCGCCGGCCAGCAGGAGCGGGTCGAGCCGCAGTACCACCGCCGCATCGTGCTGCGTGCGGGCCGAGCGGCAGAGCATGTCGCGGATGCGCGCGTGCAGCCCCGCGAGGCAGATGCCGTCCGCTGCGTCCGCGAGCCCTTCCGGCAGGGTCATTTTCAGCAGGTAGCGGCCGGGGTGGGCGGCGAGCCAGGTCTGCAGGTCAGGGTCGATCCGGTCGGCAAGCCGGAGCCACGCGGCCCTCTGCAGCAGGCGGCCCTGCTCGGCGGAGACCACGTCGCACACCACTTCCGCCTCGGCGTTGTCGCGCTGCAACAACAAGTCGAAGCTGGCGCCGTCCTCGAACCCGGCGAATCGCACCGCGAAGCCGTGGGCGCGGTGCCGCGCGGCGGTGCGCAGCAGGTGAAACAGCGGCACCAGGGTTGCATCGCCGCTCAGGGCCGCGGCGACCGCTTCCTGCAGTCGGGTCTTCCCGGCCGGGGTGAGGCAGGAAGCGAGCGCGACCGTCTCTGCCGCGAGTCGGGCGAGGCAGGCCTCGGCCGGCCCCGGGGGGGCGGTGCCGCGGGCGAGCCGATCGATCGTCCGCTCGATCACATGATGCTGGCGTACCGCTGGTCCGGCACGGCGGCCGGCGGCGGCGCGGCGGGTGATGTCCGCCTGACGGGCCCGCCATGCGCCGACATCAGCGAACGCGATGAACGCGCGGGCGGCGACGGCGGGGGAAGGTTCGGGCGGCTCGAACATGACAGCGTGGCTCCGGTGGCCTGAGCGACCGGATACTGCCGATAATTCCTGAGCGTCAAGGTAGGATTATTAGGAGGAACCGGCGGTGTCGGCCTCCAGGAGTGCGGCCAGCCGGTCGAATTCGGCGACCGACAGCGTCTCCGCCCGCCGTTCGGGAGCGATTCCGGCGCGCCTGAGCAGGGATTCCGCGGCGCTGGTGCCCAGCGCCGCGCGCAACGCTGCCCGCAGCATTTTACGCCGCTGGCCGAACGCAGCCGCCGTGAGCCGTTCCATCACCGCGAAACGCGCCGCGCTCGGCTGGGACGTGTGCGGGGTGAGGCAGATCACGGCGGAGGACACGCGCGGCGGCGGTACGAAGGCGGCCGGTGGCAGGCGCAGCCCGATCTCGATCGCGCACACCCATTGCGCCAGCACCGAGAGTCGTCCGTAGGCCCGGGTGCCGGGCTGGGCGGCGATCCGCTCGGCCACTTCCCGCTGGAACATGAGGGTGAGCCCCTCGAACGCGGCGGCCTGGCGCAGCCAGCCGATCAGCAGTGGCGTGCCGACGTTGTATGGCAGGTTGGCGATGATGCGCCGCGGCGCCGGGACCAGCGATCGCAGGTCGAGCGCCAGCGCGTCGCCTTCGACGATCCGCAGGCGATCCGGCGCGGTCTCGCTCAACTCACGGATGGCGGCGACGGCGCGTGGATCAATCTCGATCGCGGTCACCGTCGCGGCGTCGCTGTCGAGCAGGGAGCGGGTCAGGCCACCAGGGCCGGGACCGACCTCGATCACGTGCCGATCCCCCAGGTCTCCCGCGAGTCGCACGATGCGCGCGGTGACGTTGCCGTCGAGGAGAAAATGCTGGCCGAGCGCGTGTCGCGCAGCCAGCCCGTGGCGGGCGATGACCTCGCGCAGGGGCGGCCGTTCGGGGGGTGGGGGAGGGCTCATCGCGACGAGACTACGCAAGCCCCGCGTCCGACGCATCTTTCCCCGCGTGCCGGCGTCAATGTCCGGGAGATACCCGGCTGGCGTCGGCGTCCGGGATCTCGGCCCGCGCTGTGCTGCGCCCTCCGGTGCCTGGCCAGCTGCGACGGCCGCCAGGGCTTATCCGGCGCCGAGTTTTCGCAGGAGACAGGTTGGCTCGGGGAAGGTGCTTGCCGCGACGGCGGGGGGTCGCTATACGCGGCCCTCGTGGCGTTACCGCCGCATCGGCCGGAGTGTAGCTCAGCCTGGTAGAGCACTGTGTTCGGGACGCAGGGGCCGGAGGTTCGAATCCTCTCACTCCGACCAGATTACTTGGTCATGTTACGCCATAAACCCATCCTGCCGGAGACACGCTGACAGCAAGGGCAGCGCGGCGCATTTCTTGCGGCTGGGTGCGCTATGTCGATCCGGACAGACGCGACCGAAGTCGGGGCATGACATGTCCCCGCGTGCTGGTTCAGGCCTGATGCGTTGGGCGGCCGGAGGTTGACGGCATCGCAGGCTGGGTGATGTCACGCTCTCGGGGCGCGATGGGAGCAGGCGCTGCGGGGGCGGGGAAGGGTCGTTTCTGCGTAACACCAACCGCGCGCCATTACTCGACCCGCCACTGCACCGGGCACGGACGGATCGATACGCGGGCACGGGTGAAAGGCCGGCTGGCTGGTGGGCGGTGACGGGTTCGAACCGCCGGCCCTCTCGGTGTAAACGAGACGCTCTACCGCTGAGCTAACCGCCCGCCGGCAGGATGCCTATTGAACGGCGTCCTTGAGGCTCTTGCCGGGCTTGAAACGCACGGTGGTGGACGCTGCAATTTCCATCGTTTCTCCGGTGCGTGGATTGCGACCGGTGCCGGCCTTGCGTTCGGCCGTGGCAAATGTACCGAACCCGACCAACCGCACGTCGTCTTTGCCCTTCAGGGCGCGCTCGATCGTGCCGAAGACCGACTCGACCACCTCGGTGGCCTTGGCCCGCGAGAGGTCCGTTTCCTCGGCCACGGCCGCGATGAGTTCCATTTTGTTCACAGACGATCCCCTTATGCGTTGGGCCTGGGATGAGACGATGCCGGCCGCGCCCCTGGGGCACGGCGGACGGCGGGACAGTAGAGTGCCGGTTTCGCCGCCGTCAACGGAGCGTCATGGCGATGCAGGGGATTGAAGCCGGATCACGCGGGACACGCTCCGCTTGTGTGCGGACGATGCCCCGCGTGTGCCGCGCTCAATGCGGCAGGGATGCGGCTGCTTCGGGCGGCTTCGGCGGGCTCACGGCATCTTCCGGCTCTTCCCAGGCGATCGGCTCGGGTCGTCGCGCGAGCGCCTGCGCAATCACCTCGTCGACATCGGCCACCGGAATGAGCTTGAGGCCCTTCTTCACATTGTCGGGAATCTCCGCCAGGTCCTTCTCATTATCCTTCGGAAGCACGATGGTACGCAAGCCCATTCGGTGGGCGGCGAGGAGCTTCTCCTTGACGCCGCCGATGGGCAGAACCTTGCCGCGCAGGGTGATTTCTCCGGTCATGGTCACATCGCGGCGCACGGGATTCTTCGTGAGCGCGCTGACGATGGAAGTGCAGATGGTAATACCGGCGGAAGGGCCGTCCTTGGGGATAGCGCCTTCGGGCACGTGCACGTGAATATCGATGTTGCGGTAGAAATCCCTGGGCAGGCCGAGCAGATTGGAGCGCGATCGAACGTAACTCATCGCGGCTTGAGCGGACTCCTGCATCACATCGCCGAGCTTTCCGGTAAGCGTCAGGCGGCCCTTGCCTTCCATCAAAGTGGCTTCCGTGGCGAGCACGGAGCCACCGACTTCCGTCCACGCAAGGCCGGTGGTCAGGCCGATTTCGTTGTGCTTTTCGAGCCAGAATTCGCGGTACTTGAGGATGCCCAGGTATTCGCCGGCGTTGGCGGCGGTGATTTCCAGCTTTACCGTCGCACCGTCCGTGACCACT
>JAGWSV010000266.1 GCA_028869315.1 Rhodospirillales bacterium | reverse complement strand
GCCCGGTGCCACGCGTGGGGGGAACGAGGACGACATGAGCCGCATCGACAGCGCGATCAACATCGACGACCTCAAGCGCATCGCCAGGCGCCGCCTGCCGAAGATCATGTTCGACTTCATCGAAGGCGGCGTGGAGGACGAGGTCGGCCTGCGGACCAACGCCGAGGCCTTCCGGGCCGTGCGCCTGGTGCCGCGGGCCTATCGCGACACCTCCCGGCGCGAGCAGCGCGCGACGCTGTTCGATCGCACCTTCGCCAGCCCTTTCGGCATCGCACCCACCGGCATGGCCGGCGCCTTCCGCCGCGATGCGGAGCTCTATCTGGCGCAGGCCGCTGCCGAACTGGACATCCCGTATCTGATGTCGGGCGCGTCCAACGCGTCGATGGAACAGGGCGCGAAGCTGGCCGGCAAGAATCTCTGGTACCAGATCTACGGCGCACGCGACCGCGCGGTCGCCGCCGACCTGGTGAAGCGCGCCATCGATTGCGGGCTGACCACGATCGCCGTGACCTGCGACGTTCCGGTGTCGTCGAATCGCGAGCGCAACCGCCGCAACGGGTTCGTCCGTCCCCTGCGCATGACCCTGCCCACGATCCTGGAAGCGATGCTGCATCCGGCCTGGGTGATGAACTACTACCGCGCAGGCGGGCTGCCCATGCTCGGCAACTGGCAGCCCTACGCCGCGCAGGGGGCCACGGCGGACCAGGTGGCCGACCTGTTCGCGCAGCAGACGCCGGATCCCAGCCAGACCTGGCGGGACCTGGAAGCGATCCGCGCCGCCTGGCCGGGCAAGCTGCTGCTGAAAGGCGTGATGCATCCCGAAGACGCGCGCATCGCCACCGGCATGGGGGTCGACGGGCTGATCGTCTCCAACCATGGCGGCCGGCAGCTCGACATGATGCCGTCGCCGCTCGACATGCTGCCGATGATCCGCGCCGCGGTCGGCCCGGACGTGCCGCTGCTGCTGGACAGCGGCGTCCGGCGCGGCGCCGACATCGTCGCGGCGATCTGCCTCGGCGCCGATTTCGTCCTCACCGGGCGGGCCACGCTGTACGGCGCGACGGCCGGCGGTCTCGACGGGGTGAGGAAGGCGGTCGCCATCCTGCGGCGGGAAATCGACCTCGTGCTCGGACAACTGGGCGCCGTGAACCTCGCCGCGCTCGGACCGCATTTCCTGCTCGACACGGTCCGCGCCGAGGAAGAGCGCCGCAACTCGGGCGCCATGGCCGCCCGGCGCTGACCCCGGCGCGGCCGCCCGGTCCCGCCTAGGCGAACGCCTTGTGATAGGCGTTCAGCGCCGGCGCCCCGCCGAGATGGGCGTAGAGCACCCTCGCGCCCTTCGGGATTTCCCCGCTGCGCGCCATCGCGATCAGCCCGGCCATCGATTTTCCCTCGTAGACCGGGTCGGTCAGCATGCCCTCCAGCCGCGCCACCATGCGGATCGCGGCAATCGTCGCTGCGTCCGGCAGCCCGTAATCGGGGCCGGCGAAACGCGGTTCGATCTCGATATCCGCCGCGCCGATCTCCCGCCGCAACCCGGCCAGCCGCGCCGTGGCCTGCGCGATCTTGGTGACCGCCGCCCGGGTCATCTCCGCGTTGGCCGCGGTGTCGATGCCGATCACCCGGCGGCTGCGCGGCTGGGCGGCAAAGCCCACCACCATCCCGGCCTGGGTCGAGCCCGTGCAGGTTGCGGTGACGACGGTATCGAAGAACACGCCCTGCGCCTGTTCCTGCGCCGCCACTTCATCGGCGAAGCGCGCGTAGCCCAGCCCGCCGAGCGGATGGTCCGACGCGCCGGCCGGGATCGCGTAGGGCTTGCCGCCGTCGCGCCGCACCTGCTCCAGCGCCCGCTGCCAGGTGTCCTTTTCGGCGGTGGAGTAGCCTTCGCCTTCCAGCAGCGTCTCCGCCCCCATCAGGCGGGAGAGCAGGATATTGCCGACCTTGTCGTAGACGGGATCGTCCCAGCGGGTCCATTCCTCCTGCACCAGGCGGCAGCGCATGCCGAGCACCGCCGCGACGGCGGCCACCTGCCGGGTGTGGTTCGACTGGATGTTGCCGATCGAAACCAGGGTATCGCAGCCCTGCGCGACCGCGTCGGCGGCCAGGAATTCCAGCTTGCGGATCTTGTTGCCGCCGAAGGCGAGGCCGGAGGCGATGTCGTCCCGCTTCGCCCACACCTCCACCCCGAGTTCCTGCGACAGGCGCGGCAGCGGATGGATCGGCGACGGCCAGAACGCGAGGGACCGGCGCGGGAATTTGGTGTCGAGGTCCAGGGACATGGGGCGCTCCGATGGCTGTCGCGGGGCCCAGAGCCTAGCCTGCGGCACAAACAAGGTGCTTCGGATTTTCCGACAATTCCATACGGGTTCTACGGCCGATTCTCGCTTATGCCGATGATCTTTGCGCATATCCGCGATATCGGCGAATATCCTTCATATGCCGCCGGATCCCTCCGCTCCCGTCCTCAGCGCCGCCGACCGCCGCATCCTGCGGGCCTTGCAGCGTGACGGCCGCATGTCCAACGCCAGCCTGGCGCGGGAGGTCGGCCTCAGTCCCGCCGCCTGCTGGACCCATACGAAGCGGCTGTTCGACACCGGCGTGATCCGCGGGGTCCGCGCGCTGATCGCGCCGGAGGCAGTGCAGCGCGGCACCCTGGCGCTGGTCGGCGTCGTGCTCGACCGCTCGACGCCGGACAGCTTCGCCGCGTTCGAGGCATCGGCCCGGGCGATGGAGCAGGTGCTGGAATGCGTGCTGGTCGCCGGCGAGGTGGACTATTTCCTGCGCATCCGCGTGCGCGACCTCGCCGCCTTCAACCGGCTGCACAGCGAACGCATCATCGCCATGCCGGGCGTGCGCCAGGTGCGCACGTTCTTCGTGATGAACGAGGTCAAGACCGACGGGCCGCTGCCGATCTGAACGGCCCTGCGCCGCTATCCGCCGGTCATGCTCATGTGCCGCCCGACCGAGGGCCGGTCGTGGCGGCGGTCGATGATGAAGTCGTGGCCCTTGGGCTTGCGCGAAATCGCCTCGCGGATCGCCGCTTCCAGCGCCGCGTCGTCGGCGCCCGCGCGCAGCACCGCGCGCAGGTCGGCCTGGTCGTCCTGGCCGAGGCACATGTACAGCGTGCCGGTGCAGGTCAGCCGCACCCGGTTGCAGCTTTCGCAGAAATTATGGGTCATCGGGGTGATGAAACCGATCCGCCGCCCGGTTTCCCGCACCACGAAGTAGCGCGCCGGGCCGCCGGTGCGGTAGTCGGTCTCGTCCAGGGTCCAGCGCCGGCGCAGGCGGGAACGCACCAGCGACAGCGGCAGGTACTGCTCGGTGCGGTCCTCGCTGATCTCACCCATCGGCATCGTCTCGATCAGGCACAGGTCGAAGCCCTGCTGCCCGCACCAGGCGATCATGTCGTCGAATTCATCCTCGTTCACGCCCTTCATCGCCACGGCGTTGATCTTCACCGCGAGCCCGGCCGCCTTCGCCGCGGCGATCCCGTCCAAGGTCGGGCCGATCTTCCCCCAGCGGGTCATCATGGTGAACTTCGCCGGGTCGAGCGTGTCGAGCGAGACGTTGATCCGCCGCATCCCCGCCGCCGCCAGCCCCGGCGCCAGCCGGCCCAGCTGGGTGCCGTTGGTGGTGAGGGTGAGTTCGTCCAGCCCGCGCCCCTCGCCCGCACCGAGCCGCGCGCCCAGCCGCTCGATCAGCCGCATCACGTCGCGCCTGACCAGCGGTTCGCCGCCGGTCAGGCGGATCTTGCGGGTGCCGAGCGCGATGAAGGCGGCGGACAGGCGCTCGATCTCCTCAAGGCTGAGCACGTCCTTCTTCGGCAGGAAGTGCATCTCCTCGGCCATGCAATAGACGCAGCGAAGGTCGCAGCGGTCGGTGACCGAGACCCGGAGATAGGTGATCGCGCGGCCGAACGGATCGCGCATCGGTGCTGGCATGGCGCTCATGGTCCACTCACTTGCGCCATCCGTGAGCCGGCTTCAAGCGGGGGCAGCGCGCGGCGCGGCATGCCGCACCGCAACGCCCGGCACCGGTCAGTCCGGCGGCGCCTCGCAGGGATCGAGCGCCACCACCGCGACATTCACCAGCACTTTGCCGGCATGCTCGAAATTCACCGTGACCCGGCCGCCGATGACCGACTGCACCTGGCCGGCCCCCCAGTCCGGACGGCCCGGATGGCGCACCCATTGGCCAGGTTCGAAGTCAGCGGGAGAAAACTGCGGCATGGCGAGCTCCGAGCTGGGCAGGCGTGTCACAAATGAATAAAAACTTGACGAACGTATCAAAATAGCGTCATCTGCGGCCTGGAGGGCCAGATCGATGCCTGAACCTGTCCGCCTCGCCGAGCTTATGTGTACCCGGTTGTGCCACGACATCGCCAACCCCCTCGGCACCCTGACCGGCATGCTGGAACTGGCCCAGGCGCAACCGGGCACCAACCCGCCGGAGCGAGCCATCCCCCCGAAGCGGCAGACCGGTGCGGTGGAAACCACCACGCTGGCGGACCTTGCCGCGGCGCTGGAGGAGATGGAAGGCCGGCTCCGGCTGCTCCGCGCCGCCTGGGGCGGCGACTGCAGGCCGCTCGACCTGCCGCGCCTGCGCGGCTTCGCCCGCTGCATGCCGGGCGCCGACCGGATCCGCCTCGATCTCTCCGCCCTGCCGCATGACACGGTGTTCGCGCCGGGCATCGGCCGGATCCTGATCAACCTGCTGCTGTTCGCACCCGACGTGCTGCCGAGCGGCGGCGCTTTCGTCCTCGCGCCGGCGGACAACACGATGGATGACGGCGCGGCAGCAACGGGGGGGGCCATTCTGCTCCGCCTCGCCGGGCCGCGCGGCGCCTGGCCGGCGTGCTTTGCCGGCCTCCTCGCCGACCCGGAGGCCGCCCGGGCCGCGCTCCGCGAACCGCAGATGGTGCTCGCGCCCTGGATCGCCCTGCTCGCGACGCATCTGGGGGTGCGGGCACGCCTGCTCATGCCCACCGGCCGCAGCGCCGGCCCCGCCCCGCTGCTGCTGCAGCCGCGCCAGCCCGGCTAACCTCCCCCCGGCTAACCTCCCCCCGGCTAACCTCCCGGCAGCACGATGCTGGCCCGTCCGCGCAGCAGCAGCCGCCCGCCGGTCGCGCGCAACCGGAAGCCGTAGATCATCCCGCCGGGCTCCGCCCGCTCCAGCCGCGCCGCCACCGACAGCGCGCCGAAGGACGGGTCGTCCAGCCGGTCCACGTACAGCTCGGCCCGCCGCAGCGCGGCGAACCAGCCGGGGGGCGGCCTCGGGCCGCCGGCCGCCAGCGCCCGCAGCGCGCCGTGCAGCGCCGCCGCCTGCAATCCGTATTCGATGCCGCAGGCCGCCCCCAGCCGTCCGCTCCGCCGCAGCGGGTTGTCGGCCTCCAGGTGGGAGTGGGCCCGGCACAGGATCGCCGCCTGGTTCCAGCGCAGCGCCGCCTCCAGCAGGCACATCGCCCCCTGGTGCGGGATCAGCGCGCGCAGGCGTTCGCGGCCGAGCACGGGTGGACACTCACCTCGACCCGCCCGGCGAACAGCGCCAGCGACAGGTCCCGCACGCGGCCGGTGGCCAGCGCCTCCAACAGCGGCAGCGACCGGGCGGCGGGATTCGCCGCCGCCAGATCGCGCAGCGGCGCCGCCAGCGGCACGCTGCCGGCCGCGTCGGCCGGCCCCGGCGCGAAACCGACCGCGATCTCGCCCAAGGGCGGGACGGACCCCGCGACGGGCGCCAGCACCAGCGCCGCCGCGAACCCGACCCGCGTGGGACGGACCGCGACGAGCGGCCACGGCACCGGCGCGTCATACGCCACCAGCAGGACGGGGGCGGCCCCGGTGGCGACCTCCGCCGCTGCGCGCAACAGGCCGGCGGCGAAACTGCCGTCATGGCCGCTCAGGCAGGTCACCGGCGCGCGGGAGCCGGTGGCGATGCTCCAGTAGCCGGCCGCGGCGTTGTGCACCGAGTTGTGGAACTGCGTCGGCGACACCAGCGGCGTCGGGCTGGCGAGGGTATCGAGCAAGGTCTCGACCACGGCGGCATCGCCGTTGGAGGTGGCGAACACCCCGGCGATCCCGCCCGGCGCGATCCCCGCGCCGGCCGAGGCTTCGGCCGCGACCGTCAGCGCCAGCCGCACCGACGCGCCCGCCCGCCGCCGCTCGGCCGGCGCCAGCAGGGACGGGATCGGCGGCGCGGGCGCCGCCTCCTTCTGCCAGGGCGCGGCACCGGCCAGCACCGGGCGCGCCCGCTCCCAGCCGGTCAGCCCCGGCCCCCAGACGCCGACGCCCAGGATGGCGGCCCGGATCACGCCACCCCCAGGACCAGGCTGCAATTGATCCCGCCGAACCCGAAGGAGTTGCTGACCACCCGGCGCACCGGCACCGTCGCGTTGTCGGTCAGAACGCGGGCCCGCAGCGCCGGATCGGGCGCTGCGAGGTCGAGGCAGCCGGGCAACAGGCCCTCGCGGATGCACAGTGCCGAGATCAGCGCCTCCAACACCCCGGCGGCGCCCAGCGTATGGCCGGTCCAGCCCTTGGTGGAGCTGCACGGCGTGCCGGTCCCGAACACCGCCACCACGGCCTTGTCCTCCGTCGCATCGTTCGCCGGCGTGCCGGTGCCGTGCAGGTTCACGTAGTCGATGTCCTCCGGCGCGAGCCCGGCGGCGGCGAGCGCGCGGCGCATGGCCGCCGCCGCGCCTTCCCCCTCGGGATGCGGCGCGGACATGTGATAGCCGTCGCTGCTCGCCCCGCTGCCCAGCAGCGCGACCCCCGCGCCCACCGGTTCCAGCAGCGCGAAGCCCGCCGCCTCGCCCACCGACAGGCCGGCCCGGTCGGCCGCGCAGGGACGCGCCGGCACCGGGGAGATCAATTCCAGCGCGGCGAACCCGCGCAAGGTCATCCGGCACAGGCTGTCCGCGCCGCCCACCACGGCGGCATCCGCGAGGCCGGCGGCGATCAGCATCTCCGCCTCGGCGAACGCCTTGGCCGAGGAGGCGCAGGCGGTGGAAATCGCGAAGGACGGGCCGCCGAGCCCCAGCGCCTCGCTCACGTAGCGCGCCAGCGCCGCCATGTCGTGCGTGTGCTCGTAGTCGAACCAGCCGGGCAGCGCCCCGGTGGCGGGATCGCGGTTGCGATAGGCTTCCTCGCCGGACAGGATCCCGGAGGTGCTGGTGCCGACCACCACCGCGATGCGCGCGGCGCCGTAGCGCGCCCGGGCGGCGGCCACCGCCGCCGCGAACCCGTCGCTGCGCAGCGCCAAGTCGGCCAGGCGATGGGTGCGGCAATCGAACCGCGCCAGTGCGGCCGGCAGGGCATGCGTCTCCACCCCGTCCACCCGGCCGACATGGCCCTGCGTCACCCCGGCGAAGTCGCAGGGCCGCAGCCCGGAACGCCGGCGGCGCAAGGCGGCGACGGTGGCCTCGGCGCCATGACCGATCGCGCTGACCAGCCCGGTGGCGGTCAGGAACAGCGGGCGGTGCCGCCGGGTCACGACGGCGTCCCTCGATCCGGCATCTCTCCTCCCTCTCCGGCCGGGGCGTCTGCAGGCGGCGCCGGCCGCGGCCCGGCGAACAGGAACGCCATTATGATCGAAGCGAGCGCGCCGGTCACAACCGCGACGCCGATCTGGCGTAACAGCGGCGTGCGGGCGGTCGCCAGCAGGCCGAATGTCAGCAGGGTCATGGCGTTGCAGGTGAGCAGGGTGCGCAGGGTGCGGGCGCGCTCGTCCGCGTCCAGCTGCGGGCGGGCGAAGAACAGCGCGTAGTCCAGCCCGACGCCGGCGGCGAACTGCAAGCCCACGATCTGCAGCAGCGAGAACCGCACGCCCGCGGCCGTCAGCACCGCGACCGCGACCAGCAAGGCCCCCAGCACGGACCCGGCGACCCGCAGCACCCGCTTCGGCCGCCGCAGCCCGACCACCAGGAGGGCGAACGCGGCCATCCCGCCCCAGGCCAGCCGGTGCAGCGCGCCGCGGGTCGAGCGGCTGACGATGCGGGCGGTTTCCGCCGCGACATCGACATAGAGCACGCCCGCCGCGCGCAGCCGCGCCGCCACCGCCGGCGGGTCGGTCACGCCGGCGGGCGCGATCAGCCCGTACCAGTCCGGGCCCGGCCGCCCGTCCGTCCGCCCCCGCGCCTGGGGGAACAGCAAGGCCGACAGCCGGGCCGCCAGGACCGGGTCGGACACCGCGTCCGGCCCCAGCGGCGCGGCGGCACGGGCAGCCGCCACCGCCGCCAGGAAGGGCGCGAAGGCCTGCGGGCGAAAGCCCAGGCCGGCGGATGCGGCCGCCAGCCGGCGCGCCAGGACATCGGCCGGCGGCAAGGCGGCCTGCCGCGCCCGCTGGGTCGCACGGCTGGGCCACAGATCGGCGGCGTCCTCGACCCCGGTGATCTTCCCCTCCGCCTGCAGTCCGGCGAGCACGTCGTGCAGCCGCTCCTCCGCGACCAGCACCGCCTCGGCGCTGGAGCCGCGCACCAGGCCCAGTTGCCCGGCATCCGGCGCGCCCAGTTCGGCGCGCAACCCGGCATCCGCGGCGAGCGCCGCCGCCGGCACCGGGTTGAGGGCGGCAAGGCTGCGGGCCAGGACCGGGCCGCCCGCGACGGCCAGGACCAGCAGGGCCAACCCGATCGCCAGGCCGCCGAGCGGGCGCAGGCGGCGCCACCGCTCCACCCGGTGCAGCAAGGCGGGATCGCCGAACGCCATCGGCGCCAGATCCGCCGCCACGATCAGCGGCGGCAGCAGGAAGCCGGTGGCGAGCGCCGCCACCCCGAGCCCGGTCAGCGCGAACAGGCCAAGCTGGCCGATCGCGGGGAAGCCGGCGAAGACCATGCCGCTCAGCCCCAGCATCGCGGTCGCCGCCGCCATCGCGAACGCGTGGCCGATGCGGCGGAAGGTGGCCGGCGGCGCTTCGCCCCGCTTCCGGTGGCCGACCAGCAGCACGGGATAGTCGACGCTGACCCCGAGCATGGTCATGCCGAAGCCGAAGGCGATTCCCTGCACCGAGCCGTAGGCCACCTGCACCGCCAGCGCCGCGGCGCCAAGCCCGAGCACGATCGGGATCAGGATCGCGGCGATCACCAGCGGCCGGCGAAACCGCCACAGCAGCAGCAAGGCGACGATCAGGGTGGACAGGATCGAAAGCCGCTCGGCGTCGGCCCGCACCGCCCGCTCGGCGGCCTGGCTCAGCACCGCGGTGCCGCCGAGCACCAGCCGCGCGCCCGGCGGCGCGACCGCCGCGAACTGCGCCCGGATCGCGTCGAGCGCCTGGCGCTGGCCGGTGAGATCGGTGCCGCCGGCGCGGGTTTCCGCCACCAGCAGCGCCCGCGGCCGGGACGCCGGGCGGCCGGCGGCGAACCACACGCCGTCGGTGAGCCCGATCCGGCTGCCGCCCGTCCATGCCTGCGCCAGCTTGAGGAACGCGCCGGTCGGATCGGCGAGGCCGAACCGCGCGACGAGCGGGGCGGCCGAGGATTGCAGCCCCCGCAGCAGCCGCTTCAGATCGGCCCGCAACGCCGGAACGGTGAAGGCCTCCGGCCGGACCGCCGGCGACAGCAGGTAGCGGTGGGCGAACAGGAATCGCTCCTCCGGCGAGCCGGAGAGGGTGCGGGCGCCGTTGCGCACCAGGATGACGGCGCCGCTCTTCTCCAGCCGCGCCGCGAGCGCCCGGCTCGCCGCCGCGAGCCGGCCGGCAGGCGCGCCCTCGATCCCGATCAGGACCAGCCGGTTGGCCGGGCCGGAGCGCAGTTCCCGCAGCATGAAGCGTGCCGCCGGCCCGTCGCCGCGCGGCAGGAGCGCCGCCATGTCGGTGCGGATGCGGCACTGGCTGAGCGCCGCCCCGGCCGCGAGCAGGGCGACGCACAGGGCTAGCAGGATCGGCAGCGCACGGGGGCGCCCCGCCGATGCGGCGGTCATGGCGCGGCGGCCCCTGGGGCGAACCGGGCGGCGGACCGGGCTGCCGCCCGGGCGGCAGCCCAAGCAGCGACCCAGGCGGCGACCCCTGGAGCAACCCAAGCGGAAAGCGGGCCGGTCACGTGGACGGGGTGATGGTCATCACGTCGGTATCGCCGTCCGCCTCCACCGAGACCAGGTGCGTGACCTCGGCTCCGGCGCCGCTCACGGTGACGTGGCGCACGAACTTCGCCAGCGCCGCGGTACGCGGGCGCAAGGTCATCCGCCACTTCGCCGGCGTGCCGGTTGCGGTGACGTGGTACCAGCGCCGCAGCCCCGGCAGGTCGCCGGAAAGCGTGCCCAGGATCGCCTCGACCAGGGCGCCGATCACCGGCTGCGACGCCATGTCGATCCGCCGCGTCACGCCGCCGGTCGCCAGCGACAGGTGCTGCCCCTGTACCGACAGCACCTCGGCATCCGGCCAGTCGGTGACCTTCCTGAACCGGTCGGGCCGGCGGTAGCTGAGCTTCCCGATGCTGCGCAGCGGCAGGCTCAGCGCCGCCAGGGTCTTCTTTTCGGCAAACGATGCGCGGCGCTGCGGCACCGCGGCAAGCCGCGCCATCACCGCGGCCAGCAAGGCGCCGTCCGGGCCGGGCCGCGCCGCCGCCCCCTGCAACGCCGGCCGCGGGGGCGCGAGCGGCTCAGCAGCCCGGGCCAGGGCCGGCGACAGCAGCAGGCCGAACGACAGCAACAGTCGCAGCAGGGCGAATATCCGCATCGGCATCCCAAGTGCGATCTCCCGCGGGGATCTTCCGGCGGCGGCGCCGCCGGGGCGGGCGATCGGACGACGCCGCCCCGCGGGAGGAAGAGTCCCAGAGATCGTAGAAATTGAACCATTGGAACGGGTGCGCCCGCGCCAGTTCCGCCAGCCGGCATGCATAGCACGCGACCGCCCGATCCACCGCCGCCGCCCGCTCGGACGGCGGCACGTCCAGCGCCGCCGCGAGCGGCTCGAACCGCAGTTCGTAGCGGCGCGGCCCGGTGCAAACGCCGAAAAACAGCAGAACCGGCGCCCGAACCGCCGCCGCGAGCAGGAACGGCCCGGCCAGCGCGGGGATTCCGAGCGCGACGGCGACCGAGCCCATCGGCGCGACGAGATTCGGGCCGGCCACCGCGCCGACGGTCGTTGACACGAGGGCGACGCTCACCGCGGTTCCGCGGGCCGACGGGGCCGCGAGATCGGATCCGGCGTAGCGCGCCTGCAGGTTCGTTGCTGTGCCGGCCCCGTAGACGAGGAGCGCGACGAAGAGCAGTGGAACGCTCCCGATCGCCGCT
>JAGWSV010000034.1 GCA_028869315.1 Rhodospirillales bacterium | reverse complement strand
TGCAAGCGGCCAAGCAGGCGACGGCGCGAGCCTCGGCCCGGTTGGCCAGCCTGGAGAAGACCCGCCGCCAGGCCGCCGCCAGGCTGGAGGCGAACACCCGCGCCCTGACCCCCTTGCTGCCGCTGATCGAACGCTTGTCGCTCTATCCGGCCGAGACCCTGCTCGCGGCGCCGGTGCCACCCGAGCAGGCGCTCCGCGGCGTGGTCATCCTGCGGGGGTTGACGCATGAACTGGCGGCGCGCGCGGCTCGGATCGCCGCGGGACGGGCACGGCTGGCGGCCGCGACCAGGGCGGTGGCCGGAGCGACCCCCGCGCTGGAAGCCGCCGAAGCCGAGCAGGCCGCAGCCGCAGCCGAGCTCGACCGGCAGATCGCCGCCGCCAATGCGGATCGCCTGGCGGCCGGAAAGGCCGCCACGAGCGCAGCCCAGCGTGCCGCGCAGTTGGCGGCGCAGGCCCGAAGCCTCCGCGACCTGCTGGCCCGCCTCGAAGCCGCCCAACGGGAAGCCGCCCAACGGGAAGCCGCCCAACGGGAAGCGGCCCGACGGGAAGCGGCCCGACGGGCGGCGGAACGCGCCGCGGCGGCAGCGCGCCAGGGCCACGCGCCCGCAACCGGACAAGCGGGGGCCAAAGCCCCGGCAGCCGAACCCGATACTGGCACTCCCGATACTGGCCTTCCCGCCGGGCCCATTCATCTCGTTGCCTCGGCGCGGCCGCGGCATCAGTTGCTTCGCCCGGTGGCTGGCCGGCTGGTCAGCGGCTGGGGCGATCGCACCCCGGCGGGGCCGGCGACGGGGATCGCCTGGCGCGCCGCGCCCGGCGCCCGCGTGGTGGCGCCCTGTTCCGGCAAGGTGTTGTTCGCCGCCCCGTTCGAGGGGTATGGCAAGCTGCTGATCGTCGATTGCGGCGGCGGCTACGACGCCGTGATCACCGGCTTCGCCCGCCTGGACGTCACGGTGGGCGGCGCGGCGCGGGCCGGAGCGGTGGTCGGCACACTGGCCGACGGCAGCCGGCGGCCCAAACTCTATATGGAGTTGCGGCACAAAGGCAGCCCGGTGGACCCCGCGCCATGGCTGCATGGCGGCGCATGAGGCGGGCTGGCCCGGTCCCGCCTGGCTCCATCCCGCCCGGCTCCGCCGGCGAAGCGGGCGCGCACGGGAAGCCCGCAACCCGGCTGTGCAACTCGTAAGAATTCAGGACTGGACCGGCCGCTTGGGAAACCGGATACAGTGTGCCAGTCTGCACTCTTAATCGCACACGATGGGAACGGCCCGCGGCCACGCGCCGTTCGCCGCCCGAGGGGACCGATCGAATGAGAGTTTCTTCCCGGCGCCTTAAGACCGGGCTGCTGCTCGGCGCCACGTTCTTCGCCGGGATCGGCGTCGTTCCCCTTGCCCGCCTGGCCGCGGTGCAGCTCGGCGTGACGCCGGCCCGCGCCGAAGTGGAAAACGGCAACGCCGACACCTATCGCTGGTTGACCCTGTTCGGGGACGTGTTCGAGCGGGTGCGGCGCGACTACGTCGATCCGGTGACCGCCAAGCGGCTGGTCCAGAACGCGCTCGACGGCATGCTGAGCGGGCTCGACCCCCACTCCGCCTATATGAACGCGCAGCAGTTCCGCGACATGGAAGTGCAGACCAGTGGCCAGTTCGGCGGCCTCGGCATCGAGGTGACGGAAGACAGCGGCCTCATTCGGGTGATCGCCCCGATCGACGACACCCCGGCCTCGCGCGCCGGGATCAAGGCCGGCGACCTCATCACCGCCATCGACGGCAAGACGGTGGAAGGCGTGCCGCTGTCGGACGCGGTGCGCAAGATGCGCGGCCCGGTCAATTCCGCCATCACCCTGACCATCAAGCGCCAGGGCATCGACACGCCGGTCGTCGTCACCCTGAAGCGGGAGATCATCCACATCAAGGTCGTCAAGGACCGGATGGAGCCGCACGACATCGGCTATGTCCGCCTCTCCCAGTTCACCGAGGGCGCGGATGCCGGCATCAAGAAGGCGGTCGCCCAACTGAAGAAGGACGGCGGCGGCAAGCTGCGCGGCCTGGTGCTCGATCTGCGCGACAATCCCGGCGGTCTGCTGGAGCAGGCGGTCGCGGTGGCCGGCGACTTCGTCAACCATGGGGAGATCGTTTCCACCCGCGGCCGCCACCCGAGCGATTCGCAGCGCTGGGACGCCTCGGGCCACGATCTCATCCCGGGCGTGCCGATGGTGGTCCTGATCAACAACGGCTCCGCGTCGTCGAGCGAGATCGTCTCCGGCGCGCTGCAGGACCACCGGCGCGCGATCCTGATGGGCGAACGCAGCTTCGGCAAAGGCTCGGTGCAGACCGTGATCCCGCTGCCGGGCGGCGGCGCCATGCGGTTGACCACGGCGCGCTACTACACGCCGTCCGGCCGGTCGATCCAGGACCTTGGGATCGCGCCCGACATCAAGGTGGCAGAAACCGCGAAGAAACTGGCGCATTTCGGTCCCGCCCACGAATCGGATCTGAATCACACGATCAGCAACACCGGCGGCACGCACACCGCGCCGCCGCGCCCGGACCTGCCGCCGGTTGCCGGCTCCATCCCGGCCCGCCCGCCGAAGGACTTCCCCAAGTTCGATCCGAAGCACCCGACCAAGACCGACTTCCAGTTGCTGCAGGCGCTGCGGGTGCTCGACGCGATGGCGGCCACGAGCAGCCAGCACGCGGTGGCCAAGGAATAGCCGCGGCCCGGCAGGCGGCGGCATGACCACGCGACCCGGGCAATGAGCGATCCGATCCGCGCCCCGGCGCGTGCCGCGACCAGCGGCGGCCGCTCGCGCCGGCCAGGCTGGTGGGGCCTCGCCGTGTTCTGGGCCGCGCTGCTGGTGGTGCTGGCCGGCGGCGGGGCGCTGCTGCAATGGATGGGTCCACCGGCACCGGGCAAGCCGGGCACGGGGCCGGAAACCCCGGCGCCCCACCCCGCCGCGCCGCAACGACCAGCGGCGCCGGCGCATGTCGGGACCGCGGCGCCGGCGGCCCCCGCCAAACCCGGACAGCCGCGCAGCGAACCCGGTGCGACGGCGCCCCACCCCGCCGCGCCGGCGCAGGC
>JAGWSV010000265.1 GCA_028869315.1 Rhodospirillales bacterium | reverse complement strand
TCCTCGAGCTGCGGAACGACCGGCGCGGCGTGACCGCGCTGGAATACGGCCTGCTCGCGGCCCTGATCGCCATCGCGCTGATCAGCGCCCTGACCGCGTTCAGCGGCAAGGTGCAGACTCTTTTCAACAACGTCGGCACCGCCGTCGGCAACGTCACCCCCACCTGACGACCGCGACCCGGCGCGGACGCGGGCTTCGCGTCCGCGCCGGATCTGGTCCGCCTGACCGGCATGCGGGCCGACCGCATCAACAACGACCGACGATGCGAGGGAAACGGACTTTGACCATGTGGCATTTCGGCCTGGACTCACTGGCGAGCGACGTGCTGATCGGATCGGCCGCCCTGCTGCTGGTGCTCGCCTCGCTTCGGGACCTTGCCACCCGGATGGTGCCGAACGGCATCCCGCTGGCGCTCACCGCCGTCGGCATCCTGCTAAGCGCGCTGGAAGGCCGGCTGGTCTGGGCGCTCCTGGCGGGGCTCATCGTCTTCAGCTTTGCGTTCCTCTGCTGGCGGATGCGCTGGATCGGCGGCGCCGACGTCAAGATGTTGGGGGCCGGCGCGGTCCTGGTCCCGCCGACCGCCGCGGCCAGCTTCGTGCTCGCGACCGGCGTGGCCGGCGGCGTCCTTGCGGTGATCTACCTGCTCGCGCGCCATTTCGTGGCCGCGCCGCCCCCCGCCGGAACGGCCGCGCGCCGGGGCAACGTGCTCGTGCGCGCCTGGCGCGCCGAGCGCTGGCGCATCCATCGCGGCTGCCCGCTGCCCTACGCCTGCGCCATTGCGTGCGGCGCACTGATGATGCTGCGCTGATCGGAGGTACGAGGTGGCCCTACGCATTACCTTCTTTGCGCTGATGGCGCTCGGCCTGCTCGGGCTCGGGGTCATCGCCTTCAGCGCCACCCACCCGGCGCGTCCGGCGGTTGCCGTGGCGGCGAAGCCGGTCACCGAGGCGATCCTGGTCGCCAGCCGGACCGTGCGCGCCGGCAGCCTGCTCAAGCCGGAGGACCTGGCGAGCAAAGTGATCCCGATCCGCGCGCGGCGCCCCGGCGAGAGCCTGGACACGTTCGCCGCCCGGCGCTCCCTGATCGGCGCCATGGTGCGCCAGAGCCTGTCCAAGGGCCAGCCGGTGCAGATCGACGAGCTGTTGCGCCCGGGCGACCACGGCTTCCTTGCCGCCGTGCTGAAGCCGGGGATGCGCGCGGTGACGGTCGGCGTCGACGACATCACCGGCACCGCCGGGCTGATCTGGCCGGGCGACCGGGTGGACCTCATCCTCACCGAGACCATCAACCGGCCGAACGTGGCGCTCGGCCACCAGATCGTCGCCGAGACGGTGCTGTCCGACGTCCAGGTGATCGCGATCGACCAGCGCATCATCGAGGGCGCCGCGGCCGGCGAGGCCGCCAGGACCGCGCACACCGTCACCCTCGAAGTCACCGAGTCCGAGGCCCAGAAGGTCCAGGTGGCGACCCGGCTCGGCCAGCTGTCGCTCACGGTGCGGTCGGCGACCGCGGTGGCCGGCGTCCGGCCCACCCATGCCACCACCTGGGCCGCCGACGTCTCGCCGGCCCTGGGCGCGGTGGCGCGCGCGCCTTCAGGGGGCTCGATGAGCATCTGGCAAGGCGGCGCCGGCGCGACGGAGTACAAGTTTTGAGGCCCGCGCTCTCCCGTGCCGCGCTGCTGCTCGGCCTGCTGAGCAGCTCCGCGCTGGCGATGCCGCCCGTGGCCGCTTCGCCGATCGGGCCGGGCGCGGGGCCGCGTGCGGTCGCGCCGCTGCCGACCCGGGTCGTCGCGCGTAACAGCGGCACCGGCCAGCAGCTTTGGCTGAGCGCGGCGCCGCGGCCGGAGCCGCTGCAGCCGCGCCGGGATCCGCCGGCGCCCGCGACCCCCTCCACCGCCCTCACCTTGCAGCGCGGCAGCGGGCGGATCATCCGCCTGCCGGGCCCGGCGGCCAACGTGTTCGTGGCCGATCCGAAGGTGGCGGAGGTGCATCCGGCCGGCCCGTCGACGCTGTTCGTCTTTGGCGTCGGCGCCGGACGCACCACGATCGCCGCGCTCGGCGCCGACGGCAAGCTGCTGGCCGCCTATGATGTCGCCGTGCGGCCGTCGGATTTCGGTGCCGTGGGCGCGCAGGCTCGGATTGCCCAGCTGGTCCCCGGGGCCCATGTGCGCGTGCAGACGGACCCCAAAGGGCTGCTGCTGACCGGATGGGTCGACAGCCCGGGCGCCGCGGCGCGCATCGCCGCGGTCGCGCAGGATTTCCTGGAACCGGGCCAGGCGCTGCAGAACCAGATCGTCGTCCGCGCCTCCACCCAGGTCACCCTGGCGGTGCGCATCGTGCAGATGTCGCGCACCGTCAGCGACAATCTCGGCATCAACTGGCAATCGCTGGGAAATCTCGGCAGCATCGGCACGCTCGGACTGAGCTTTACCGGGGTCGGCGGGGTCGCTTCGCTCCTCAACAACGGCTTCAACACGACGCCGGCCCATGGGGGCGTCAGCATCAACGCCGCCTTGACCGCCCTGGCCCAGGACGGTCTCGTGCGCATGCTGGCGGAACCCAATCTCACGGTCATCAGCGGCCAGCCGGCGAGCTTCCTGGTGGGCGGGCAGATCCCGGTGCCGGTGCCGGGACAGAACGGGCAGGTGACGATCGAGTACAAGAACTTCGGCGTTTCGCTGAAGTTCCTGCCGACCGTGTTCAGCGACGGACGGATCAATATCCACGTCGCGCCGGAAGTGAGCCAGCCGAGCAACGCCAGCACGGTCAGCATATCGGCCGCCAACCAGGTGCTCCAGGTTCCTTCCTTCAACGTGAGCCGGGCCGAAACCACGGTCCAGCTCGGCAGCGGACAGAGCTTCGCGATCGGCGGCCTGCTCCAGGACACGATCAACGACGACGGCAACGGGATCCCGAATCTCGGCAACATCCCGATCCTCGGCGCGCTGTTCCACAACGACAATTTCAGCCGCCAGCAGACCGAGCTCGTGATCATCGTCACGCCCTACATCGTCCGCCCGGTCGATAGCCTCCGCCAGTTGCAGACCCCAGACGAGAACTACACCGCGCCGTCCGACCTGCAGCGGCTGCTGTTCATGCGTCAGGTCGGCAGCCCGAAGCACTGGCAGCGCGTCCCGATCCCGGGCGATGCCGGGTTCATGGTGCAGTGAGGAACGTCATGCCACGGTTCCTGCCCCCTCTGCTGTTGCTGATCGCCGGGGCCACCGCCCTCTCCGGCTGTGCGCGGCTGGACACCTACAACCGCCCCTACACATGGCATCCGACGGGCGCCAACCTCGCCAACATCGCGGCCCAGGTTGCCGATCCGCGCGACCTCGTAGTCGGACGCGGCAGCGACGAAGTCGACGCCGCCGAGGTCGTGCCCGCCATCAAGGCGGTGGACGGCGGCAGCACAGCCGCCCCGGCCACGGCATCGGCCGCATCCGGCGTGGGCGCGTCCGGGATCGGCGGCAGCGGTGGCGGCAGCAGCGTCGGCGGCACCGGCGCAAGCGGAGGGGGAGCGTGATGCCCGACGGCAATTCCGTACTGAGTTCCGGCACCGCTCAGTCCAACATCGTCGCGGCGCCCGGCACCGTCGGGCCGGTCCGCCACGACCGCCCGAATCTGCAATGCTTCGTGACCGATGCGGAGTCCGAAGCGGCGCTGCAGGCCGGGCTGGCCGACCTCGTGCCGGAGGCGCCGGACCTGCGCCGTGGCGGCATCCGCGCGGCCCACGCGACGATGCAGAAATCCCCGACCCCGCGCATTCTGGTGGTCGATGTCTCCGGCGAGGACCAGCCGCTCAAGGCACTCGGCGACCTCGCCGCGATCGTCGAACCGGATGTCTGCGTGCTGGTGATCGGCGAGCAGGACAGCACCGATTTCTACCGCGAGGTGACCCGCGGCCTCGGCGCCTCCGATTATCTCGCCAAGCCGCTCACCCGCGACAAGGTCGCCCGTCACTTCGGCAGTTTCGTGCTCGGGCGGGCGCCGTCCTCGGAAGCGGTGATGGGCGGGCGGGTGCTCACCGTCACGGGGGTGCGCGGCGGTGTCGGCGCCAGCACGATCGCCGCCAACCTCGCCTGGTACCTCGGCTCGATCCTGCGTCATCACACCGTCCTGCTTGACCCCGATCTCTATCGCGGCACCGCCGCCTTCCTGTTCAATCTCCAGGCCGGTGCCGGGTTGCGCACGGCGCTCGAATTTCCCGAACGCATCGACGCGCTGCTGGCCGAACGCGCGGCCGTGCCGGCGAGCGACCGGCTGCACGTGCTGGCCGGCGAGGAACGGTTGAACGTGCCGCTGGCGTACGCTTCGGGCGCGGCCGAGCGGCTGGTCGATTCACTTCGGAGACGTTACAATTTCGTCATCGCCGACGTGCCCTTCGTTCCGGTCGCGCTGCACCGGGACCTGCTCGACCTCGCCCACCAGCGCGTGCTCGTTCTCGAACCGACGCTCGCCGACATGCGCGACACGCTGCGCCTGCTCGCACTGCCGGCCGGACCGCGGCAGACCCAGAGTTCGGTGCTGGTTCTCAACCGGCTGGGGATTTCCGGCGGCTTGAGCCGGCGACAGATCGAAGACGGGCTCAAGATGAAGATCGACATCGCGATCCCCGACCTGCCCCGGCAGTTGCGCCAGGCGGCCAACCTGGGCGAACCCGCGATCGCCACCAGCAGCGTCTTCCGCCGTGCCATGACCGAGCTTGCCCAGCAGGTGGCGGCGCTGGCCTTGCTGGAGCCCGTGGGCGGCGAGCCGGCTGCCGCGAAGGGACGCGGGCGGGGCTGGTTCGGATCGCGGCGCCCGGCCGGACGCAAGGCTGCCTGACCATGAGCGCCAGCCTCACCACGCCGCGATTCGGCCGCCGAACCGAAGGCGCGTCCATACCCGATCCGGCGGCGGCCCAGGCTGGGTCCGCCGCTGCGCCGCCGCCGCCGTCGCACGGCTCGCCGCCCGACGACGCCATCGCCGCCCTGCGCAAGCTCTGCCTTGCGCGGCTGGATCCGGCCGTCGTTTCCAACATGCCGGTCGAGCAGCTGACCAGCGACGTGGAACGGCTGATCTCGGAGCTTGCCTCGCAGAACCGCGCCCAGCTCAATGCCCGCGAGCAGCGCGCCCTCGCCAACGAGGTGGTGAACGACATCGTCGGGCTGGGCCCGCTGGAGCCGCTGCTCGAGGACGACGCCGTCTCCGACATCATGGTGAACGGCCCCAACCGGGTGTTCGTGGAGCGTCGGGGCAAGACCGAAATGTCCGACGTGCGGTTCCGCGACACGTCGCACCTGAGCGGCATCTGCCAGCGCATCGCCGCCGCGATCGGGCGGCGGGTGGACGAGTCGAGCCCGATGGTCGATGCCCGCCTGCGCGACGGCTCCCGCGTCAACATCGTGTTCCCGCCGCTCGCGCTGGACGGGCCCTATGTCTCGATCCGCAAATTCAGCAAGAAGACGATCGACCTCGCCCGGCTGGTGGAATTCGGCGCGCTCACCCCGCCGGTCGCACGGGTCCTGCAGGTCGCCGGGCGGGCGCGGCTCAACATCATCATTTCGGGCGGCACCGGGTCGGGCAAGACCACCCTGCTCAACGCCCTGTCTCGTTTCATCGACGTGGGCGAGCGGGTGGTGACGGTGGAAGACGCCGCCGAGCTGCAGCTGCAGCAGCCGCACGTGGTGCGCCTGGAAACCCGCCCGCCCAGCCTGGAAGGCAAGGGCGAGATCACCCAGCGCGACCTCGTGCGCAACGCGCTGCGCATGCGCCCCGACCGCATCATCATCGGCGAGGTGCGCGGCGGCGAGGCGTTCGACATGCTGCAGGCGATGAACACCGGCCACGACGGATCGATGTCCACGATTCACGCCAACACCACCCGCGACGCGCTGACCCGCATCGAGAACATGGTGCAGATGGGCAACATGGGCCTGCCGTCGAAGGCGATCCGGACGCAGATCGTCGGCGCCATCGACATGATCGTGCAGGTGGAACGCCAGCGCGACGGCCGCCGCCGGGTGACCCAGGTCACCGAGGTCTGCGGCATGGAAGCCGACGTGGTGGCGCTCAACGACGTGTTCCTGCTGGAGGTGCAGGGTCAGCGGGAGGACGGGACCCTGTTCGGCCGCTACCGGGTCAACGCGGTGCCGCCCACCTTCATTCGACGGCTCGCGTATTTTGGTCTCGACACGGTCTGGGCCGACGCCGTTCACGAGGCGATGGCATGACCCTCACCTCGCCCCTGGTGCTCGTGGCCGCCGGGCTGGTGACCCTGATCGGCTTCGCCTTCAGCGGGCTGCTGGTCGCCCGCGCCCAGGCCGAGCAGCAGCGGCAGGCGAAGCGCACCAGCGCGGTGCTTGGCCAGCACAGCCGCACGCGTCGGTTCATGGCGAGCTCCATCATGGCGCGCCCGACCGGCGGGCCGCGCCAGTCGTGGTTCGCCAGGCTCGCCGGCTGGTTCGGCCTCGATCTGGCCCGGCCGGAGCAATATCCGCTCCCGTGGTGGATCGTCCTCCTGGTCGCGCTGCTCATGGCCAAGGGGATGCAGATGGCCGCCGCCATGCTGCTCGGGCCCCTCAGCTGGTTCACGCTCCCGTTCGACTGGATCATCGTCAGCCGGTGGATCTTCGGCTGGTTCGTCCGCCGTCGGCGCACCAAGCTGCTGCAGCAGTTTCCCGACGCGCTCACCATGATCGTCCGTTCGGTGCGGGTCGGCGTGCCGGTCACCGAGGCGATGCGCGCGGTCGGGCGCGAGATGCCCGCCCCGACCGGCCCCGAATTCGACAAGGTCTCCCAGCGGCTCGCCTTCGGCGGCCAGATCGAGGACGCGCTGCGCGAGATGGCCGCCCGCGCCGGCCTGGCGGAATACCGGTTCTTCGCGATGGCGCTCGCGCTGCAGAACCAGACCGGCGGCGGGCTCAGCGAAACCCTGGAGGGCCTGGCCGACATGATCCGCCGGCGGCTCGCGGTGAAGCAGCGCGGCAAGGCGCTCGCCTCCGAAGCCCAGACGAGCATCTACGTGCTGAGCTCGCTGCCGCCGATCTGCGGCCTCGCGCTGTCGATTCTCAATCCGCGATATTTCGAGGTGCTGCTCTACAATCCCACCGGCGAACGCCTGCTCGGGGCGGCGATCGGCCTGCTCACGCTGGGTTGGCTCTGCATGCGCTGGATGATGCGGAAAAGCCTGTCATGACCGTGCTCTCCCTCCCGATCGAGGTCGGTGCCAGCGTCGCGGTGACCGCGATGGGCGCCGGGGTCGCGTTCTACCTGATGCGGCGCGAGCATCGGCTCGACGCGCGGATCCGCGCACTGCACGTGAAGCCGGAGACCGGCTTCGGCATGACCGACGCGGGCAAAAACCAGGAGAGCCTGCGCCAGGCCTTCGTGCGGATGCTGTCGAATGTCGGCCAGTGGGTGCTGCGCCGGCGCATGCTCTCGACGCGGGTGCTGGCGGATTTCGAAAAGAGCCTGACGGCCGCCGGGCTGCGCGGGAGCGCCGCGCTGCGCTTGTTCGTCGGCGCGAAAATCGTGGCATTCCTGCTGCTGCCGCCGCTGCTCTGGCTGCTGGCCGAGGAGGTGGCCGGACCCGAAAGCCTGCTGCGGATCCTGCTGCCGGCCGGCGGCGCCGTGGCCGGGTTGATCCTGCCGGATTTCGTGATCAGCCGGATGCGGGACCGGCATGCCAAGCGCCTCTCCCAGGAACTGCCCGACGCGCTCGACATGATGGTGATCTGCACCCAGGCCGGCCTGGGTCTCGGCCCGACCATCCTGCGGGTCGCCGAGGAGCTGTCCTTTTCCCACCGGAGCGTGGCGCTCGAATTCGCGCAGACCGCCGACGAGTTGCAGATCATGACCGATGCCCAGACGGCGCTCACCCATTTCGGCGAGCGCTCGGGCGTCGAGAGCGTCCGCCGGCTGGCCGCGACCCTGCTGCAGTCCGCCCAGTACGGCACCCCGCTGTCCGACGCGCTGCGCAGCCTGTCGGCCGAGCTGCGCACCGAGCTGGTCACCCGCTTCGAGGCTCGCGCCGCCCGCCTGCCGGTGCTGCTGACCTTGCCGATGGTCCTTTTCATCCTGCCGTGCCTGTTCCTGATCGTGGGCGGCCCGGCAATCATCCAGGTGATGCATGCGCTCAAAGCCCATTAGACAGGTCCTCCGTGGCGTCGCGGCCGCCCTGCTGGCGGCCGGGCTCGCCGCCTGCGCCGCGAACCCGGGCCCGGCTGCGGACACCGCCTCGATCGGCACCAGCCTGGCCCAGGCCGCGCTGCATGCCGGCTCCCCCGCGGGCGCGGTCCGGCTTGCCGATCAGGCGCTGGCGAAGCACCCGAACGACACCCAGGCGTTGCTGGTCCGCGCCGAGGGCCTGACCAAGCTGGGCCAGCAAGCGGCCGCGCAGGCCGATTTCGCCCATGTTCTGCGGCTCGACCCCAGGTCGGGCGCCGCGCTGCTGGGGCTCGGACGGCTGCGGCTGAGCAGCGACCCGGCCTCCGCCGAGGCGTTGCTGCGGCGCGCGCTGCGCGTTGCCCCGGGGAACGTGGCGGCACTCACCGATATCGGCATCGCCCTCGACCTCCAGCACCGGCACGCGGCGGCCGAGGCCACCTATCGCCAGGTGCTCGCCATCCGCCCTGACCTCACCGCGGCACGGGTGAACCTCGCCTTGTCGATGGCGATGCGGGGCCAGGGCCGGCAGGCGGTCGCCCTCCTGCAAGGCCTCGCGCAGGAGCCCAAGGCCGGGCCGAAACTGCGGCAGGACTATGCCGCGGTGCTGACGATGGCCGGCGAGCACGCACAGGCGGCGGTCCTGCTGTCGGGCGATCTGCCGCCCACCCAGGCGGCAGAGGCGCTTCGGGCCTTCGCCACCGCCGGCGAACCCGACGCGGCCCCGCCGGCAACGGACGGCAAGGCGCAGCCATGACCCGCCTGGCTATGCCAACGACTGCTTGCGGCCAGGCGGCCATGAGACACGGTTTCGGCAGGACACGGGAAATCTGTCGCTTGACCGCGCCGTTCCTCCGTATAGGTTACGAAGCAGCAAGCGAAGTATGCAACCATAGATAGCAAGGTTGGGATTTCATGCGCGTTCTGATTGTAGATCGAAAGACCCTGCTCCGCGAGTCGCTGGCGCTGTTCATCCGGTCCGAGATTCCCGGCCTCGAGATCCTCTCGGCGCCGACGATCGTCGAGGCCGCCTCCGTCATGGACCAGTTCCCGCTTGGGCTGCTCATCCTCGAAGCGGAGCAGGGCGCCCACAGCCAGCTGACGGGCGCGCTTCGGCTGGTCTATCCGGGATGGCGCTTTGCGCTGCTGGGCCAGTCCTGCAGCCCGGCCGTGGTATCGCGCTACGATGGTTTCCTGAACGCGGAGAGCGACGCCATCACGGTGATCGCCGAAATCCGCCGGCTGGTCGACGGTCGGTGGGTGGAGCCGGCACGCCCGGCCGCGGTCAGGAGCGCCCCGCCCGCCGCGGCGCCGAGCGGACAGCAGCCGCCGCTGCGCCAGCTCACCCCCCGCCAGCAGGACGTGCTGACCTTGCTGGCGCAGGGGCGCTCGACGAAGGAGATCGCGCGCGCGCTCGATCTCGGGGTCGGAACGATCAAGGTGCATCTGGACGGCATCTATCGCGCGCTGGGCGTGCACGGCCGGGGTGCCGCCGTCGCCCGCGCGCAGGAATTCGCGCAGGGTGCGCCGGGGATCGCGGCGGCGGCCGCGGAGCCCGCCGGCCTCGGCTACCACGGAACGCCCGGCGCCAACGTCATCCGCCTGGACCGGCGCGGCGGCCAGCGCGCAGCGGCCGCTCCCGGTGCGATGCGCGCCGCCCAGGGATCGAGCGCGGTTGGCTGAGTGACTCCGCCCGGCCCGGGCCGCCTCCGGGCCCGCCCTAGATCACCCCGGCCTGCTGCAACTCCGCCAGCTCGGCCGCCGACAGGCCGAGCCAGCCCTGGTAGATCTCGGCGTTGTGCGCGCCGACCCGCGGGCTCGGGGTGGTGGCGACCCGATCGGTTCCGTGCAGCCGCAGCGGCGAGCCTGGCAGCACCACCGAACCGAATTCCGGATGCTCGACCCGCTCCAGGAACCCGCGCCCGTGCATATGCGGGTCCGCCATGATCTCGGCGACGTCACGGACCGGGGCACAGGGGATGCGATGGCGCCGGGTGGCGGCGAACACCTCATGCTTGCCAAGCGTGCGCGTCCAGCCGCCGACCAGGGCGTCGACCGCGTCGATGTTGGCAACCCGTGCGGCGTTGCTGGCGAAGCGCGGGTCTTCCGCCAGCTCGTCGCGGCCCATGGCGGTGAGCAGGTTCCGCCAGTGCGCCTCGGTCACCACATGGATCGCCACCCAGCCATCCGCCGCCGGATAGGCGTTGTAGGGGGCGGAACTCAGCGACGCCTGCCGGTTGCCGGCGCGCGGCGGCACCGTACCGGTGCGAACGTAATATTCCATGGGCGAGGCCAGGGTCGGGTAGACCGCCTCCTGCATCGCCACTTCCACCAGCCGGCCGCGGCCGGTCGCCGCGCGCTGGTAGAGCGCCGTCATGATGCCGGCATAGAGATGAATGCCCCCCATCATGTCGACCAGGGTCGGTCCGGCCTTCATCGGCGGCCCGTCGGGCGCGCCGGTGACGCTCATGATCCCGGACGCGGCCTGGATCGTGAAGTCCATCGCCAGGTTGCCGCGGTCCGGTCCCGAAAGCCCGAAACCCGAGCCGGACGCGTAGACCAGGCGCGGGTTGACCTCGTTCAGCACGGCGTAGCCGACGCCGAGCCCATCCATCGTTCCGGGCGAAAAATTCTCCAGCAGCACGTCGGCGCGGCGCACCATCTCCGCCAGCAGCGCGCGGCCGCGGGCGGTCTTCAGGTTGAGCGTGATCGCCCGCTTGTTGGAATTGAGCATGGCGAAGGAGAAGATCTGCGACTTGCCCGGCTCGGCGCGCCGGCGCAGCGGCTCGCCGCCGGGTGGCTCGATCTTGATCACGTTCGCCCCTGCCTTGGCGAGCAGCAGGGTGCAGTAGGGCCCCTGGAAGATCTGCCCGAAGTCGAGCACGGTGAGGCCGGCGAGCGGCAGGTCGGTCATGGCGGCATCCGATCGAACGGGACGGGACGGGATGCCGAGTGTGCGGCCGGCTTGCCCGCAGGGCAAACCGGCGATCACCGCCCGGCTGCCGCGAAAACCCGCGCCGGCGCCCCGCGCACGACAGGCTGCGGCCGGGGCTGCGCGCCGCCTTCTCCCGGCCGCGGCCGGCGATGCCGTGGCGCCTACCCGCGCTCGCGCGCAAGCAGCGCGGCTTTGCAGGCCAGCCCCCAGCGATAGCCGGTCAGCTCGCCGTTGGCGGCGACGGCACGATGGCAGGGCACCGCGGGGGCGACCGGGTTCAGGCCGCAGGCCCGCCCGGCGGCGCGGGCCGCGCCCGGGCGCCCGGCCATGGCCGCGAGCTCGCCGTAGCTGCGGGTCTCCCCGGCGGGGATGCTGCGCAAGGCCTGCCAGACCCGCAACTGGAAGGCCGTGCCGCGCAGATCGAGCGGCAGGTCGCGCGCCGCTGCGGGTTCGGCGATCGCGGCCCGCACCTCGGCGAGGGTGGCGCTCAGCCCGGCATCGTCGCGGACCAGCCGGGCCGCGGGAAAGCGCCGGCGCAGATCGGCTTCCAGCGCCGCGTCGGGCTCGGCGAAGCCGATATAGCACAGCCCGGCGGCCGTGCGCCCGACCAGCAGGCGCCCGAACGCGCAGGCGGCGAACCCGAAGCGGATCGTCTCCCCGGCCCCGCCGCGACGGGCGGCACCGGGCGTCATGCCGAGCAGCGCACCGGGATTCTCGTAGACCCTGCTCTCCGAGCCGTAGCCCGCGGCGGCGATCGCGTCGGCGACCCGGTCGCCGCCGCCGAGTGCGGCAGCGAGGCGCCCGGCACGCACCCCTTCCGCGTAGGCGCGCGGGGTGAGGCCGGTATGGGCGCGAAACAGGCGCAGGAAATGAAACCGCGAATAGCCGGCGCGACGGCACAACGCATCGAGCGACGGGATCGTTTCCGCGCCGGCGATCGCGGCGCAGGCGTCGCGGACCACCTCGGCGGCGAGGCGGGCCCGGCTGCCGAGCGGATCGCAGCGCTTGCACGCGCGAAAGCCGGCGGCCTGGGCCGCCGCGGCAGTGGCGAAGAAGCGCACGTTGCGGCGCAGCGGCCGCGGCGACGGGCAACCCGGGCGGCAGAACACGCCCATGCTGGTCACCGCATAGAAGAAGTCTCCGCCGGCGCGGTCGCACACCGTCTGCCAGCGGGCCTCGTCGGCAGCCGCCGCCGGCTGCGGGTCGGCGACATCCGAGAGGGGGAGGAGCTTTGTCATGCGCTCACCCTGCCCCGGCCGGCGGACCGGCGCCATCCGCCGCTTGCGCCGGCTTATACCAACCCGCTTTGATGTTGACCCATGAAGGATGGGTCAACGCGGGCTGGTATCGAGTCTTTTCTGGCGCGCCGCCGCCCGCCAACCCGGCGCGCGATACCAGCTTGCGGAACGGCTGGAAGAGTCAGCCATTCCGCAACCTGTTATCAAACGATGCCACCGCGGGGTGCAGCGTCCCGAATGATCGCGCCGGCACGACGCTC
>JAGWSV010000033.1 GCA_028869315.1 Rhodospirillales bacterium | reverse complement strand
TCGACGCCGTCATCAAGGTGCACCTGTACGGCGCCTTCTACGTATCGCGCGCCGCGGTGACGCATTTCCGCAAGCAGGAGAGCGGGGCGTTCGTGCACATGACCTCCACCTCCGGGCTGATCGGCAGCGTGGGCCAGGTGAACTACGGCGCCGCCAAGCTCGGCATCGCCGGGCTGTCGCGCAACATCGCGATGGACATGCAACGCTACAGGATCCGCTCCAACTGCATCGGTCCGCACGCCTTCTCGCGCATGATCGAGACGGTGCCGGGCTATACCGAGGAGCAGATGAAGGCGCGCGCCGCCAGGACGCGGCCCGACCAGGTGGCGCAACTGGCCGCCTTCCTGGCATGCGACGCGGCGCATGAAATCTCCGGGCAGATCTTCGGCGCGCGCGGCAACGAGATCTACCTCTACGGCCAGCCGCGGCCGGTCCGCATCATGCACCGCGGCGACGGCTGGACGCCGGCGAAGATGGCCGAACACCTGCTGCCGGCGGTGCGGTCCAGCCTGACGCCGCTGGAACGCACCCGCGACGTCTATAGCTGGGACGCGCTCTGACCGAGGCAGGCCGCCCGCCGCTCAGGCGCCGATCCGCGCAGCGCGGCGGGCGGCCGTGTCGAAGGCGACGTGCGCGCCGAAGCAAAGCGCCAACCCGTCCTGCGCGCGCACCTCGCTCGGGCGCAGCAGGATGCTGTCGGAGCGGAGCCAGCGCCGCTGCGCGCGCGTCGCCATCCACGTATCGGGCGGCAGCAGGGTGGAGCCGGGTGTGGTCAGGTCCTCGATTCCGTAATGATGCGGCACGACGATGCGGGCGCCGAGCCGCGCCGCGATCGCATCGGCCTGCGCGTGGCTCAGCACGTGCTGCGAGCCGTCGATCGGCAGCAGGGCGATGTCGATCCGGCCCAGCCGCGCCCAGACCGCGTCCGGCGGATCGGGACGGTTGTCGCCCCAATGCAGGATCCGCAGGCCCGCGGTCTCGATCAGCAGCAGCGTGTTGTCGAAGCTGCGCCAGTTGTCGGGCGGATCGGTCCGCACCCCGGCCAGGCGCCGGGCCCGTTCCGCCCAGTCGTGCATCGCATGGCTGCTGTCGCGCACATGCTTGTCGGCGATGCCGGTGACGGCGACGTCCGCGAATGCGTAATGGCCGATCAGCCGGTCGAGGATGACGTCGGCGCTCAGCACGTGCAGGGCGTCATGGTCGAAATGCGCATGGGTGGACAGCCCGATGTTCACCCGCTCGGGCGGGAAGTCGAACAGATACCAGTCCGCTCCGCCCCGGGGCGGGTTGCGCCAGGGATCGATCATCAGGCTGAGCCCGGCCGGCGTCGTGATGCGGAAGGCCGAACTGCCGAAATAGGCGAGCGTGATCGGCGCGTCGGGCGTCGCCCGGGGCGTGGCCTGCTGCAACGCGATCATTGCGGTGTTGTTGTCGCGCTGCTTCCACGCCCACAGGCCTTCGTCGATGCGCGCGGTCATGGCACGGAGGCGTCGTGCGCGGCACGCTGGTTCGCCGCCGGCGTCGGCGGATACCAGCGCCGCGCAACGTCGTTCAGGGAATCGAGAATGCCGCTCAGTTCCTCTCCGCGCCGGGTCAGGGCATAGCTGACCTGCGGCGGCGTCGTGGATTCGACCCGGCGGGCGATCACCCCGTGCTGCTCCAGCACGCGCAGGCGTACCGTCAGCAGGCGGGCGGAAATCCCCGGCACCGCGCGGCGCAGCGCACCGAAGCGGGTTTCGCCGGCGGTACCGAGCACCCACAGGATGTAGGTGGTCCAGGGGCCGGTCAGCAGGTCGAGCAGGGCCTGCATCGGACAGGGCGGGGTGGAGCGAGGCATGTGGCTCCTTCGAAGCATGTTCGAAGCGTGTGGTTACTTTGAGATACCTACTTCCGAAAATCAACCACCGGCGCCAGATGGCTGCTGACCGGCCCGGCGGCCGGATGGATGGAACAAGGAGGGGCGCATGGCCCGCATTCTGGTTTTGTACTACAGCACCTGGGGCCACGTGGAGACGATGGCGAATGCCGTCGCCGAAGGCGCACGCGAGGTTCCGGGCATCGAAGTGACGGTGAAGCGGGTGCCGGAGACCATGCCCGCGGAAACCATCGCGGCGATCGGCGCGCGCACCGACCAGCCGGCGCCGGTCGCCACCCCGGCCGAACTGGCCGAGTACGACGCGATCATTTTCGGCACGCCCACCCGCTTCGGCAACATGGCCGGGCAGATGCGCACCTTCCTCGATCAGACCGGCGGGCTGTGGGCGCAGGGCAAGCTGGTCGGCAAGCTCGGCAGCGTGTTCATCAGCACCGGCTCCCAGCACGGCGGGCAGGAAACCACCATCACCTCGTTCCATACCACCTTGCTGCATCACGGCATGATCGTCGTCGGCGTGCCCTACGCCATCCCGGAGATGTCGCAGATGGGCGAAGTGGCCGGCGGCACGCCGTACGGCGCGACCACGATTTCGGCGCCCGACGGGTCGCGCCAGCCGAGCGCCACCGAGCTTGCCATCGCCCGGTTCCAGGGCCGCCACGTCGCCGGCCTTGCCGCGCGCCTGGCCGGCTGACTGCCGGGCGCCGCGAAGCGCCCCGCACCGCGGCGCGGGCGGCAACGGCCAGGGGGCCACGCGCTCCCTGGCCACGCGCTCTCTGGCCATACGCTCCCTGGCCACGCGCTCTCTGGCCATACGCTCTCTGGCCATACGCTCTCTGGCCATACGCTCCCTGGCCGCGCGCCTGCCGGCACCTACATCCGCGCGCGCCGCCGGTCGGCGATCGCCACCCCGGTGGCACCGAGCAGCATCAGCACCGCCATGCCGCGCGGCGTGCCGTCGGTGAACACCCCCACCAGCAGGCCGCTGACCGCGCCCATCAGGAACTGCCCGGTGCCCATCAGCGCCGACGCGCTGCCCGCCTGGGCCGCCTGGTGCGACAGCGCGCCTACGGTCGCATTCGGGGTCAGCATGCCCTGCAGGCTGACCATGACGAACACCGGCGCCAGCACGGCGGCCAGCACATGGACGCCGGAGAACGCGACCGCCGCCAGGGCGAGCGCCGCCGCCACGTAGATCCGCGCGGTCCAGGCCAGCAGCCGCGACGGGCCGAACCGTGGCAGCAGGCGGGCGTTGAGCTGCGCGGCGCTGATCAGCCCGATCGCGCACAGGCCGAACAGCAGGCCATAGCCGCTCGGGCTCAATCCGAACCCGTTGATGAACACCGGCGAAGAGCCGCCGAGATAGGCGAAGAAGGCGAAGGTCCCGGCCGCCGCCATGCCGGCATGGGTGCGGAAGCCGCGGTCGCGCAGGATGGACCGGTAGCGCGCCAGCTGCTCGGCGAAGCTCAGGCGGGAGCGCTCATAGGGCGGCAGGGTCTCCGGCAGCAGCGCCGCCACGAGGCCGAAGGACAGCACGCCGTAGCCGGCCATGATCCAGAAGATCCATCGCCAGGTTGCGAACACCAGCACCGCGCCGCCGATCGTCGGCGCCAGGATCGGCGCCGCGCCCATCACCAGCATCAGCCGCGACAGCATCCGGGCCGCTTCGTGCCCATCCGCGAGGTCGCGCACCATGGCGCGGGGAATGACCATCCCGGCGGAGGCGGCGACCGCGGCGATGACGCGGAACACCGACAGCGCGAGGATCGAGGGCGCCAGCGCGCAGGCCACGCAGGCGGCGGTGTAGATCGCGGTGCCGGCGATCAGCGGCACCCGCCGGCCGAGCCGGTCGGCGAGCGTGCCCTGGGTCAGCTGCCCGATGGCGAGCCCCGCGAACCAGGCCGCCAGCGTGTATTGCGCGGCGCCGGGCGGCGCACCCAACCCGGCTTCGATGGCCGGAAAGGCGGGCAGGTACATGTCGGTGGAGGCCGGCCCGACCGCGGTCAGGAATCCAAGCAGCAGGGGCAGCCAGGGGGGAACACGCATGATGCCGGCTTCCTGGCGGTTTCCCGCCCTGCTGCCAAGGCCCGTTCCGGCTCGGCCGGCCCGGTGCCGCCGCCCGGACCCGGCCTGGACGGCCCGCGGGCGGCGGATCGGTCGCGGCGGCGGAACCCTCCCAAGGAGGCGCCGGCGCGTGGTAGGCCGGGCGATCCGGCGACCGAACGCCGGATCGGGGGAAGGACCGCAGGCATGGACGAGCGCGCCATCATCGGGGATTCGCCGCGGCGGCGGGAGGATGCGCGCTTTCTCGTCGGGCAGGGCGCCTATCTCGACGACCTGCGTTTCCCCGGCCTTGCCCGTGCGGTGGTGCTGCGGTCTCCGCATGCGCATGCGCGCGTCACGGGGATCGACGCCGGCGCGGCGCGCGCCGTGCCCGGCGTGTGCGCCGTGCTGACCGCGGCCGAAGCCCGGGCCGACGGGTTGCGGCCGTTGCTGCCCAGCGTCACCGTCAACCCGATCACCGGCGCCCCGTTCGCCTTCGCTGCGCAGCCGCTGCTGGCCGACGGCCTCGTGCGCTACGCCGGCGAGCCGGTGGCGCTGATCGTTGCCGATACCCTCGCGCAGGCGCTGGATGCGGCGGAACGGGTCGCGGTCGGCTACGAGGCGTTGCCGGCGGTGGTGTCCGCCGCCGCCGCCCGCGCGCCCGGCGCGCCCCAGCTTGCGCCGGAGGTGCCGGGCAATCTCTGCGTGTCCTGCACGAGCGGCGACCCGGCGGCGGTGGCGGCCGCCTTCGCGACCGCGGCGCACGTGGTGCGCGTGCGGTGCGACAACCACCGGGTGATCACCAACCCGATGGAACCGCGCGGCGCCATCGGCCGCTTCGACCCGGAATCCGGGCGCTACACCCTGCACGTCTCCAGCCAGAGCCTGCACGCCAACCGCGATGCCGCCGCCCGGGCGCTCGGGGTCGCCCCGGCGGCGCTGCGCTTCCTCGCCCCGGATGTCGGCGGCGGTTTTGGGGCGAAGAACTTCCCGTATCCGGAACACGCGCTGATCGCCTGGGCGGCGAAGCGGGCCGGCCGGCCGGTGAAATGGATCGCCAGCCGGGCCGAGACGTTCCTCGCCGACCACCAGGGCCGCGACCACCAGGCCGAGGCGGCGCTGGCGCTGGACCGCGACGGGCGGTTCCTCGCGCTGCAGGTTACCAGCCTCGCCAATCTGGGCGCCTACATGGTCGGCAGCGCCGGCGGGGTGCAGACCAGCCAGTACGTGCATCTGCAAGGCACGGTGTATGCCGTGCCGGCGGTCGCGCTGGAGATCGCCGCCGTGCTGACCAACACCGCGCCGATCGGCGTGCTGCGCGGCCCCGGCTTCGTCGAGGCGAACGCGATCATGGAGCGGCTGATCGACGCCGCCGCCCGGCAATGCGGTTTCGACCGCTTCGACCTGCGCCGGCGCAACCTCATCCCCGCCGCGGCGATGCCGGCCGTCAACGCGCTGGGCTTCACGATCGACAGCGGCGACTTCCCGGCCGCCTTCGACGCGGCGCTGGACCGCGCCGACCTCGCCGGCTTCGCCGCGCGCCGGCGGCAAAGCGCGGCGCGCGGGCGGCTGCGCGGCCTCGGCGTCGCCTGCCACGTCAAGGCCACCGGGGGGGCGCCGCAGGAGAACGTGGACATCCGCTTCGCCCCCGACGGCACGGTGGCGCTGATCACCGGCACCCAGACCATCGGCCAGGGGCACGAGACGACGTTCCCGCAGATCCTCGCCGACCGGCTCGGCCTGCCGAACGCGGCGATCCGCCTGGTGCAGGGCGACACCGATCTCACGCCCCTCGGCGGCGGGCACGGCAGTTCGCGCGCGACCTACATGGGCGGCACCGCGATCTGGCGCGCGGCGGAGGCGATCATCGCCAAGGGAACGCGCATTGCCGCGAATGCGCTTGAGGCGGCGGAAGTAGATATCCGGTTCGAGGACGGGCGCTTCGTCGTCTCGGGAACGGATCGGTCGGTCGCACTTCGCGACGTGGCCGCAATGGCGCGCGACGTCGGCC
>JAGWSV010000264.1 GCA_028869315.1 Rhodospirillales bacterium | reverse complement strand
CTGCAGGCGAGCCTGGGCGCGGCGGCGGCGCACCTGCCCACCTTGGGCGCGGACCCTGCCCGGCACGCGGCGCGGGTTGCCTCGGCGCCGATCCCGGTGCAAGCGGGGCTCGCGGCGACCGCCGAATTCGTCGCCGCGCAGGTGAAAGCCTTCCTGGGAGAAGTCTGACATGGACGTCGTGACGGTCGAGCAGCGCGGGCTCGTCTCCATCATCCGCATCAACCGGCCGGACCGCCTGAACGCCATCTCCGCGGCGGTCGCGGTCGAGCTGCAGCGCGCGTTCGAGGCGTTCGACGCGTCCGACCAGCGCGTCGCGGTGATTTCGGCGGCGGGGGAACGCGCCTTCACCGCCGGCGCCGATGTCTCCGACCTGCCGGAACTGTGGCGCTGCATCCCCGGCGTCGGCTTCGCCACCGAGAAGCCGGTGATCGCCGCCACCTCCGGCTGGTGCGTCGGCGGCGGGGTGGTGCTGGTGATGATGTGCGACCTCCTGGTCGCATCCGAAACCACAACGTTCTACTACCCGGAAGCGAAGCTCGGCACCACCGGCGGCATGATCTCCTCGCTGGTCACCCGCATGCCGCACCACCTGGCGATGGAGATGCTGCTGCTGGGCTCCAAGATCCCGGCGCAGCGCGCCTACGAGGTGGGGTTCGTCAACCGGGTCACCCCGCCCGGCCGGCACGAGGCGGAAGCGGTCGCCATGGCCGAGGCGCTGGTCGGCCAGGCGCCGCTGGTGATGGGCGCGCTGAAGCGCCTGGTGGGCGAGATCATGCCGGCGGGTCCGGTCGAGCGCATGGTCGCGACCAGCCGCACCATCGCCCGCGTCCGCTCCAGCGAGGACATGCAGGAAGGCATCCGCGCCTACAAGGAAAAGCGGACGGCCCGCTTCCGGGGACGGTGAGCGTCCCGCGCAGCTGGCTGCTCAGCGAAGCCTATGCCGGGTTGCAGGCCCAGGGGCTGGGCCTCGCGGAAGCGGCCGGGCTGAGCCCGGAGCTGCGGGTGCTGGCGCCGCGCGCGCCGTGGGCCTGGCTGTCGGCGCGGCTGTGGCCCGCGCCGCTGGCGCCGGTCGCCGCCGCCCTGGCGCCGCCGCTGCCCGACATCGCGATCGCCTGCGGTGGCACCGGCGGCGTGGTCGGCGCGGCGCTGCGCCCGCGTGGCGTGCGGGTGGTGCAGGTGCAGCATCCGCGCATCGACCCGCGCCGCTTCGACGTCGTGGTGGTGAACCGCCATGACCGGCTGGCCGGCCCCAACGTCATCGTGACCCGCACCGCGCTGCATCGGGTGACGCCGGAGCGGCTGGCGGCGGCGGCGGAGACCTGGCGGGCGGCGTTCGCCACCCTGCCGCGCCCGCTGGTCGCGGTGCTGGTGGGCGGCAGCAACGGGCGGTTCCGGCTCGATGCGGCGGTGGGCCGGCAGCTGGCGGCGCAGCTTGCCGCGATGATGGACCGGGATCGGGTCGGGCTGATGCTCACCCCCTCCCGCCGCACCGATCCGGCGGTCACCCAGGTGCTGGCCGAGACCCTGCGCCCGCGCGGGGCCTTTGTCTGGGACGGCAGCGGCGACAACCCGTATTTCGGCATGCTGGCGCTGGCCGACGTGGTGGTGGCGACCGAGGACAGCGTCTCCATGGTCTCCGAAGCCGTCGCGACGGCGGCGCCGGTGCTGCTGGCCGAGCTGCCGGGCCGCTCGCGCCGGATCGGCGCCTTCACCGCCGGGCTGCTGGAGGACGGGCGGGTCCGCCGCTTCGCCGGGCGGCTGGAGCAATGGCCCACGGCGCCGCTCGACGACACCGCCGCGGCGGCGGCGGAGGTACGGCGGCGGCTGGGGCTGTAGGACCGGCCGCCGCCTGGGTCCCGGCCGCGCCGTCGCGCGCCGCCCTTGTCGCCATGGCCCCGTTGGCCTATCCGGCCCGCCGGTGCGCGGCGCCGCGCGCGGGCGAAGCGGAGTAGCCATGCTCGAAATCGAAACCTTCGACAATCGTGCCGGCGGCAACGTCGTCTACAAGGCGCTGGCGCATCCGCTGGCGGCCGAGGCGATCGCGCGCCTGTATGCCGGGCTCGAAGGGCCGGTCGCGCTCTACGATCCGGAAGGCCTGGCGGCGCCGCTTTGCGCCATGTACCCGGACCTGCCGGGACCGCTGTCGCTGTTCGTCCACGACGTCGCCGCCGTCGGCCGGACCCATGCCGGCCTGACTGCCCGGCCGATCACCGACCTGCCGGGCTCGGGCGCCCGCGCGGTGCTGGTCGCCGCCTTCGATGCCGGGCGCATCTGCGCGCGGATCACCCCGCTGCTGCCGCCCGGCGCCAGCCTGCGCAGCCTGGACGAGGCGAAGCTGCCGCCGGCGCTGCTCACCAATGGCGCGCGCTATCTCGACCGGCTGAACTTCGCCACCAACTTCGCCTTTTTCCGCGACGCCGGGGGCCTGTCGACCCGGCTCGTCTCGGCCAACTACTGGGCCGGCTACGGCGCCGGTCCGGTCCGCCTGTGGCTGCGCCTGTTCGACGCGGACGGCGCCGCCCTGGCGAGCTGGGAGCAGGCGCTGCCGAAGGGTGCCGGCGGGTTCTCGATCGACAGCCGGGAGGTGCGCGCCCGCTTCGGCCTGCCGGAATTCACCGGGCAGCTGTTCCTGCACGCCGTCGGCGCGGCCGGGCACGACGTGGTGAAATACGCGCTGGACACGTACGCCGCGGATGGCGGCCCGAACCCGGGGGCCAGCCTCTCCTGCACCCACGACGCCAATGCCTGGCCATCCGACCGCTATGCCGGCCTGCCGGCGCCGCGCGACGACGAGCGGGTGGTGCTGTGGCTGCAGAACAGCCACGCGGTGCCGATCCCGGCCGGGGCCGTGGCGCTCGACCGGATGGGGGCGGAGCGGCCGGTGGCGCTCGATCGCGCGGTCGGCCCGTTCGCCACCGTCGCGCTGGACGTGGCCGCGCTGCTGCCCGACCTGCGTTGGCCGGCGCAGATCGAGCTTCGCGCCGGGCGGCACGTGGTCCGGCCGCGCTACGAGGTGACCCGCGCCGGCCGCACCCGCATCGCCCATGTGAACGTCGAACGGGCCGACCTGCGCCCGGACCCCGCCATCCCGGCGCTGCCGCCGGCGCTGGGGCGCGGCTTCCTGCTGCCGTTCCCGGTGCTCGACCCGGCGGCGTTCCGCACCCTGGTGCAGCCGACGCCGATGGCGCTGTCGCAGGCGGACCTGCCGGTGCGGCTCGACCTGTTCGACGCCGCGGGGGCGCTGGTCGGGCAGCGCTTCCTCGGCCGGCTGGCGCGCGATCACGGGCTGGCGCTCGACCTCGACACCATCCCCGGCCTGCGGGCCGGTCATGCCGAGCTGGTCTATGATTTCCGCGACGGCGGCGGCGCCGACGGCTGGCTGCACGCCTTGTTCCGCTGGGAACACCGCGCCAGCGGCCACGTCGCCGAATCGAGCTTCGGCGCCCATGTCTTCAACACGGTGATGACCTGGCGCGACGAGCCGCAATCCTATTCCGGCCCGCCGCCGGGGCTGTCGACCCGGCTGTTCCTGCGCCTCGGATCGCCGGGGTGGCGGAGTTTCGCGGTGCTGATCTACCCGGCCTCGGCGCCGGCCGCGCTCCCCTGGGCGGCCCGCTCGGCGACGGCGCTCGTGCTGCACGACGCCGCCGGCACCCCGATCGGGGAGGCGAAGCTGGCGATCCCCTGCGGCGGCTCGGCGCTGGTCCGGCCGGAGGCGGCGTTCGGCGCCGCGGCGCTGGCGGCGGCGGGCGCGGACGGCTACGTCCTGGTCCGCGACACCACCTGCCGGCTGTTCGGCTATCACGGGCTGATGGCCGGGACGCCAGGGGACGGGGACGGGGACGGGGACGCGAACGCGGGCGCGAACTTGGAGGCAGGCGGATTCTCGCTCGATCACATGTTCGGGTTCTGATCGGGCGGCCACGATGATCGCGGTCCGCCCCTTCGCGCCGCGCGACGCGCCAGCGCTGGCGGCGATGATGCGGGAGATGGCGCGATTCTACGGCGCCGCTGTGCCGCCGGACGCGAGGGTGAAGGACGCGCTGATCGCGCAGGCCCGCAGCGTGGACATCCTCCTCGCCTTCGCCGGGGAAGAGCTTGCCGGCTTCGCGACGTTCTCCGTGCTGTTTCCGGTCGGCGGGCTGCTGTCGTTCGTCTACGTCCAGCAGGTTTACGTCGGCTCCGGTGCGCGGCGGCGGGGCGTCGCGCGGCAGTTGATGGCGGCGATCGCCCGTACGGCGCGGACCCGCGGCTGCCACCGGCTGGAATGGTCGACCGGCGTGACGAACGCCGCGGCCCGCGCGCTCTATGACGGGCTGGGCGCGATCGGATCGGAGAAGGTGCAGTACGTCCTCGAAGGCGACGCGCTCGACAGGCTGGCCGCGTCCTGAGCCGCGGCCGGGCGGGTCAGCTCAGGACTGCGCGTCGGGCGACAGCACCATGCAGGCGGCGTGGCGGTGCGACAGCTGCGTGCAGGCCTGCACCGCCGCCTCCCGCGACAGGCCGGTCAGGCGGGCGCGCCACAGCACCGCGTGCGCGTGGCGCACGGCCTCCACCATCGGCCGCGCGTCGCCCAGGATCTCCCTGGCGTGCGCCTTGGCCGCATTCGCCGCGTCGCGCGCCTGGCCGGGCGACAGGAACGCCCCGACCTGGACCGCCCAGCCGCCCGAGCGGCTGAACGAGCGCGGCGGCGGCGGCGGCTCGGCGAAGGCGGTGGGCACCAGGCGGAAGCCGCGATACCGCGGCGGCTGCGGCAGCTCGCGTGCCGGCACCGCCAGGGCCACCTGGCGCGGGGCGGGCGCCGTCATCCGCGGCGGCGGCGCGGCCTCGGCGACGCGAACCTCAGGCTGGTAGGGCTGCGGCTGCGGCGGTACCGGCATCTGCCGGCTGGCGACCTGCATCTGGACGTAACGGCCGCGCGGATAGCGCAGCCCCGGCTGGATATCGATCGGCAGCCGGTTCATCGCATAGGCCGCGGCCGGCGACACCCGGTTCGGGTAGGAGCCGACGATATGCGGCGCGATCATCGCGACGTAGCGCCTGGTCTCGGCCGGCAGCGGACGCTCGTCGGCCAGATAGTCGTCGAGCCGCCGCGGCCCGGCATTGTAGGCGGCCAGGAAGCCCGGAAAGCCGTAGATGTCGTACATCTCCCGCAGATAGGCGGTGCCGGCCATGATATTGTCATGCGGGTTGTACGGGTCGGGACCAAGATTGTACTGCGCCCGCAGCTCCTGGTAGGTGTCGGGCATGACCTGCATCAGCCCCATCGCCCCCGCGGAGGAGGTGGTGAGCTGGCCGTTCAGATATTCGTGGCCGCCGGATTCGACGTGCATCACCGCACGGATCCATTGCTGCGGCACGTCGAAACGGGTCGAGGCCTGCCGGATATAGGGCCCCCACGGATCGCCGGGCGGACCGGGCGGCGCATAGTCGCCGTGCGCCATCGCCGCATAGCGCGCCGCCTGGTCGCGCGCGCTGAGCGTGGGGCCGTGGCTGGCGCAGGCGGACAGCAGCGCCATGCCGGCCAGGCAACCAACCGCCCGCAGCCAGGGAGACATCCGCGGCCGCGCGGCGGCCGACGAAACGCCGCTCGGCGCGGGGAGGGCCGCGTCCCGCCGGGCACGCCCGGAACGCGCGGCCCGGTTACTGTCGGGCCCGAAACTCTCGGGAGGACGCATCGGCGAGGAGCCTCCGTCGTGGCACGGCGGGGAACAGAAGGCAGGTGCGGCGGCCCGGGGGCCGTCGCTCAGGCAGGCAATCAGGACTTCTATCTAAGTCCTTATCGTGGAACGCTGTTCACCGCAAGCTCATCTCGCCGCCAGGGCGTGTTTTGCCGGCCGGGGGCGGGCGCAGGGACCCGCGCCCCCGCGCGTGGCGCGGGGGCGGCGGGCCTGCGTTCACGGGTGGCGGCGCCGCGCCGGCGGCTGCCCGGCGCGGCCGCAATCAGCCGCCGAGCGGCGACCAGGCGGGGTCCGAAGCCATCGTCGGGGTCGGAACGATACGCTGGTTGAAGCCTGTGATATCGATTGACATCAACTGCGAACTGAACCCCTGGCCGCGATTTCCCACAGCCCTGCTCTGGCTGAAATACATCAGCACCCGGCCGTTCGGGCAGAAGGTCGGGCCTTCCACGTCCCAGCCGTCGGCGATCGCGCGTTCGCCGGTGCCGTCGGGCGCCATCACGCCGATGGCGAAATTCGCCTCGCTGCCGCCGTAACGGGTATAGGCGATCAGGTCGCCGCGCGGCGACCACACCGGGGATGTGTAGTTGGCGTGGCCGAAGCTGATCCGCTTCACCCCGCTGCCGTCGGCGTTCATGGTGTAGAGCTGCGGCGTACCGTCGCGGTCGGAGTTGAACGCGATCTGCGAGCCGTCCGGGCTGTAGCACGGGCTCACGTCGATCGAGTCCGAGCTGGTGATCTGGTGCGTCGCATGGGTGGCCAGGTTCACCGTGACGATCGCCGAGCCGCTGCCATGCGCCATCGCCATCACCACGGTCTGCCCGTCGGGCGAGAAGCGGGGGGCGAAGGTCATGCCGGCGAAGTCGCCCAGCACCCGCTGGCGTCCGCTGCCGAGATCGAACAGATACACCCGCGGCGTCTGGTTCGCGTAGCTCATGAAGCAGATCGTGTCGCCCTTGGGGGCGAAGCGCGGCGACAGCACCATCCAGCTGCCGTCGGTCAGGAAACGGCTGTTGGCGCCGTCCTGGTCCATGATCGCCAGCCGGTGCACCTCGCGCCCGCGCGGGCCGGTGAGCGAGACGTAGACGATGCGGGTGTCGAAATAACCCGGCTCGCCGAGCAGCCGCTGGTAGATCACGTCGGCAATGATATGGGCGATGCGGCGCCAGTTCGCCTGGTTGGTGGTATAGGCGGTGCCCTGCAGTTGTTTCTGGGCCAGCACGTCCCACAGGCGGAACTGCACGCTGATCGTGCTGCCGGACAGCTGGGCCTGCCCGGTCACCAGCGCCTGCGTGCCGATCGCGCTCCAGTTCTGGAACGCCGGCACCGCCGGTGCGGCGCCGCCGGCGGTCGAGGGTTGGATGAACGCGCCGGGCGAGATCGGCTTGAACAGGCCGGAATTGCCGAGATCGTTGGTGATCACCTGCGCGATGTTGTGGCCGAGCGTGACCGAGCCCGGGTCGGCCCCGACGAAATCGGGGATCGCGATCGGGATCGGCGCGGCCCGTGCGCG
>JAGWSV010000263.1 GCA_028869315.1 Rhodospirillales bacterium | reverse complement strand
GGCGCCGGCGCCTCTTTCGCGGCGGCGGCCTTCGGCGCCGCTTCCGCCGCGGCGGCCTTCGGCGCGCGCTTGCGTTCGGCGGCCGGCTTCGCCGTGGTGCGCCCGCGTCCGCGCCTGCGGCGGCCGTCTTCCGGCGCCCAGTCGACGGGATCGAGGCCCTCCACCGGCAGCGGCGGGATCGGGTGGCCGATCAGCGCCTCGATCGCCGCCACCGCGCCCCGGTCCTCGGGCTCGGCGATGGTGAACGCGTGGCCTTCCAGCCCGGCGCGACCGGTGCGGCCGATGCGGTGGACGTAGTCCTCGGCGTGGTGCGGCACGTCGAAATTGAACACGTGCGACAGCCCGCCGATATCGATGCCGCGCGCCGCCACGTCGCTGCACACCAGCAGTTGCAGCTCGCCCGCCTTGAATTTCTCCAGCGTGGCGAAGCGGACGCTCTGCGTCATGTCGCCGTGCAGCGCGCCGGCATTGAACTTGTGGCGGGTCAGCGACTTGTAGAGGATGTCGACGTCGCGCTTGCGGTTGCAGAAGATCAGCGCGTTCTGCACGGCCTGGGTGCGGACCAGCCGGCGCAGCGCCTCCCGCTTGTCGTGCTCGGCGACCAGCACCAGCCCCTCGGTGATCGTGGTCGCCACCGAGGCCGGGCGGGAGACCGAGATCTGCTTCGGGTTCTGCAGGAACGCATCCGCCAGCCGCCGGATCTCGGGCATCACGGTCGCGGAGAAGAACAGGGTCTGCCGGTTGCGCGGCAGCAGCGAGACGATGCGTTCCACATCGGGGATGAACCCCATGTCGAGCATCCGGTCCGCTTCGTCGATCACCAGGATCTTCACGTCCGACAGCAGGATCGAGCCGCGCTCGAACATGTCGATCAGCCGCCCGGGGGTGGCGATCAGCACGTCCACCCCGCGCATCAGCACGTCCTTCTGGTCGGACATGCTCTCGCCGCCGATGATCAGCGCGTGCGTGAGCTTCAGGTATTTGCCGTAGAGGACGAAATTCTCGGCGACCTGCAGCGCGAGTTCGCGGGTCGGTTCCAGGATCAGGCTGCGCGGCATGCGGGCGCGGGCGCGCGAGCCTTCCAGGATGTCGATCATCGGCAGGGTGAAGCTCGCCGTCTTGCCGGTGCCGGTCTGCGCCGCGCCCAGCACGTCGCGGCCCATCAGGACGAACGGGATCGCCTGTTCCTGGATCGGGGTCGGATGCAGGTAGCCCATCTCGCCCACCGCGCGCAGCACCGGTTCCGACAGGCCGAGGTCGGCGAAGGTCGTCCGGGGCGCAGCAGGAGCGTCCGCAGCAGCAGCGTGTTCGTTCGGGTCCGCCGCGGCGGGGATCATATCGGTCAAATTCAGTTCCAGTCGGGTGGTTCGGTCCGCCTGCCGCGCGGACGCCGGGACAGCAGCGTCCATAGAAGCACCGCGGCAACAGGCAGGCGCGCGGCGCCCTTATCGGCCGCTCTGCCGATACGCCCGCATATCCGGAAGAAACCTCCGAAAGTCAAGGCAACGCCCATCCTTCGCGTGCGCCCATCCTTCGCGTGCACCGGTTCAACGCGCAAGCCGGCGCCGGCCCGCGCGCGTGCTATACGCCCCGGGTTCCAGCCCCTGCGACCGAGGCCGATATGATCGCCCGACGGCATCTGATTGCACAGACCCTGCTTGCGCTTCCCCTCGCCGCCGCGCCCGGCCCCACGGCGGCGGGCGTGGCGGGCGCTTCCGCCGACGCCGCCGCGCAGGCCGCCGCCTTCATCCGCGAGGCCGGCAACGAACTGGCCGCGATCGTCGACCGGCCCGATCCGCCTGCGGCCAGGCGCCGGCGCCTGGGGCCGTTCCTCGATCGGGTGGTCGACGTTCCCGCCGTCGGCCGCTTCTGCCTCGGCCGCTTCTGGCGCCGTGCCAGCCCGGCGCAGCAATCCGACTACGAGGTGCTGTTCCACGCCATCCTGCTCGACAGCGTCATGGCCCGCGTGGGCGACTACCGCCAGCCGCAGGCGCAGGGCATGCGCGTCGTCATCGGCCGGCCCGAACCGAATGGCGGGACCATCCTGGTTCCAACCACCGTCCGGCGCGCCGGCGCGCCGGCGGCGCACGTCGTCTGGGTGGTGCGGGCGGAGCCGGGCGGGATGCGCATCGTCGACCTGGTCGCCGAAGGCACCAGCCTGCGCATCACCGTGCGCGCCGACTACGCCTCGTTCCTGAACCAGCACGACGACAGCATCCCCGCCCTGCTGGCGGCGATGCGCCGGCAGATCACGGCGGCGACGCAAGGCGCTGCGCGTTGAGCAGCACGTTGGCGAACGGCGTGCCCTGCCAGCACGGGTCCACCCGCACCGCGAATCCCGCCGCTTGCAGCACCGCGGCAAGCTCCGCCACCGGGACCGGATCGACCGTCGCCCCGGCATGCGGGGAGAACCGGCGCGAGGCGCGCTCCAGCCCCACCGTCAGCGCCGAGCGCCAGCCGAGCCCGGGATCGAGCGTGCGCACCAGCACCCGGACCCGCGCCGCCGCTGCCGCCGCCGCCAGCAGCGCGCGCTGCGCCGGCCGCGGCAGCTGGTACAGCACGTCCACGATCAGCATGGTGTCGCCCGCCGGCACCGTCGGGTCGCGCGCCAGGTCGCGCGCCGCCACCGACAGGCCGAACGCCGCGCCGGCCCGCGCCGCCTGGTCGAGCCGGGGACCCGGCAGGTCGATCCCCAGCACCGCGCGCGCCCGCTCGGCCAGCAGCAGCGCCACCCCCAGCTGGCCGCGCCCGCAGCCGATATCGACCACCTCGCCCAGCCCCTCGGCGCCGCCCAGCGCCAGCACCGCCCGATGCACCGGGTCGTGCCGCAGCTTGCCGGCGACGTAGCCCCGCGCCAGCCGCCCGCTCGGCGCATAGCGCGCCGCCACCGCCGCCGCGAGGCGGCGAAATTCCGGCACCTCTGCGTTATGATCCGCCAGCATGACATCTTCCGACGACACCGCCGGGGCCACCACCGGCATCCCGGACGCCCGCTGCGACGAGCCGTTCATCGGCCGCGACGGCGCAGCGACGTTGCTGCTGTCGCTCGCGGTGATCGCGGCCAGCGGCGGCCTCAGCCTGCTCGTTGCGCTGGGCGATGTCGCCCGCCAGGGCTGGACGGCACGAACCGCGCCCGTTGCCGGGACCCCGCCGGCGGCGGGCACGCCGCAAGGGGACGGCGCACCGCAGGGGGACGGCGCGATGCCGGCGGCCGATCCGCGGCGCGCCGCGCGCATCCTGGTGCTCGGCCGCCGCCTGCCCGCGTCGGGCCGGCCGGATGCCACGTTCCGCGCCCGCCTCGCCCGCGCGGCCGC
>JAGWSV010000262.1 GCA_028869315.1 Rhodospirillales bacterium | reverse complement strand
GTAGCTGCGATGATCATCGCCGTACCGCGCAACGATCGGACCGCTGTAATAAGAGGCAGGAATTATTCCTGAGACGCGATGCCGCCCCCTGGCGGACACCCATGCGGCCGGACGAGCGCCGCCACCGCGGCCGCGCCCCCCCTCCCGGCCGGTTCGCCGCCCTGGCGGAGGGCAACGTTTCCGGTGAAACGCTGGGCGAGGGAGGCGCACCGGCACCGCCGGACGGCACCCGCAAGACCCGGCCCCAGGCGGCGGAGCGCCCTCCAGAATCGCGATACTCGGAATGCGTTGCGTGATATTCGTAACCCAGACCAAGGAAAATAATCGCATTGCATGAATGCGCCTTTTCCCGCGATACATTTATACAAATATACCACGCGCGCAGTACGCATTTTTTTCTTCTACTTCTCTATCGATTCTCCTGCAGAGTCAGGGCATGCTGAAAGCGGCCGAGACGGGTTGCGCTGTTGTCCGGCCTCCCCGAAATCCCACGCAGGAGCCGACAATGACGTTCGTTCTCGACACCCGGAAGACCGGAACCCTCCCCAGCACCGCCCAGCCGTTCACGAACCGGCTGATGACCGGCACCTCGGATAAGTCGGTTCTTGTACGCACCGATATTGACGCCGCTGTCGACCCCGTTTCCCGGGCCACGCCCGCCTCGATCGTGGCCAGCCATGAATACAGCGATCTCGAAGTCAGGATCGCCGAAGAAGATCGCGCGTTCTGGTGCTTCATGAAGCCCTGCGAGCGCCCCAGCTTCACGCTGCCGCTGCTCCGCGACCTCGCGCACATGCAGTCGGTGATCGACGAATTGTTCGCGGCGACCCCCCGCGGGGCCGCCGCGCCGTTCGATTATTTCGTCCTGGGATCGCGGTCGCAGGGCGTGTTCAACCTGGGCGGCGATCTCAATCTGTTCGCAGCAAAGATCCGAGCCGGCGACCGTGAGGGGCTGCGGCGCTACGCTCATGCCTGCGTCCACTCAGGCTACGCGAACTACACCGGCTATGGCCATGGCGTCGTTACGATCGCCTTGATCCAGGGCGATGCGCTCGGCGGCGGGCTGGAGGCGCCGCTGTCCTGCGACATCATGGTTGCCGAGCGGCAGGCGAAATTCGGCTTGCCGGAGGTCCTGTTCAACCTGTTCCCCGGCATGGGCGCATACAGCTTCCTGTCGCGCCGGATCGGCGCCGCCAAAGCCGAGGAGATGATCCTGAGCGGCCGCCTCTATACGGCTGCCGAAATGCATGCGCTGGGCGTCGTCGACGTCCTCGCGGAACCGGGTGAGGGCGAGCGGGCGGTGCGCGAGTACATCGCGCGCAACCGGCCTCGCCTGCGGGCCCAGTCGGCCGTCTACAAGATCCGCCGGCGGGTCAATCCGGTGCCGCTCCAGGAACTCCTCGACGTGACCGACCTGTGGGTGGACACGGCGCTGGGCCTGTCGGAACAGGACCTGCGCCGGATGAGCCGCATCGCCGCGGCGCAGCAGCGTGCGATCGGAACCGGGTTCGCCGCCAGATCGGCCGCACACTGACCTTCCGCATGCTCCGATCCGGCGGCGTCGGTCGGACGCCAGCCGGATCAGGACGTCTCGCACCGGCGCCAGCCGACGATGGCGCCGGCCACGTCGCTAGGGCTACCCGCTTGGCTCGATCCCGTGGGTCGATCCCGTGGGTCGATCCCCTTTGGGCCCGCGTCATCCCGGGCCTGGACGTGCCGTTCCCCGCGCTCGACAGGGTCTCGGGTGCGGCAGGCCTCCCGCTCCGCCGGTCAGTCGGAGCGGGCATCGCGGACGTCCGCGTGCTTCGACAGGGCGGCGTCTATCCGATCCAGCTCGGCGGCAACGCGCCGCAGATACGCGTCCCCCTGGGCACGCAGCTCGGCGGCCGAGACACTCTGATAGGGCAGGCAGAGCTCGCCCAGCCGGCGGGCGCCGACATTGGCCGCCACGCTCCGCAGCCCATGCGCCTGGGCGCGGAAGTCCGGCACGTCGCCGCGGCGCAGCGCGGCGTGCAGGGCATCGAAACGCTCCCGCGCCTCGGTTCGGAAGCTGGCTGCGAGCTCGGCGATGAAGGCGATACCACCGAGAGCCTCCAGGCTGGCCAGAACCTGCGCATCGATCGGTGGCTCGGCCGGGGACGGGGGTGGCGGCTCGGGCACGCTCGCCGGCCGGCTGTCGGCAGGCCCGTCGTGCTGCCGGGCCGCCGCCACCGTCTCGTCGATGATGGCGAGCAGCCGCTGCGGCTCCACCGGCTTGACCAGGCAGGCCTGCACGCCGGCATCGAGGCAGCGCAGCCGGGTGGCCTCCGTCGCGTCGGCGGTCAGGGCGATGATCGGGACCGCCGCCCGCCCCAGCGACGCCATCCGGTAGATCTTCGTCGCCTCGATGCCGTCGACCCCGGGCATGTTGACGTCGAACAGAGCCACGTCGAAGGCCTGCTCGGCGAGCGCATCCAGCGCCTGCTCGCCGTCCTGAACGGCCCGCACCGTATGCCCCGCGGTCCCCAGAATCTTGAGCAGCACCCGGCGGTTCACGGCATGGTCATCGGCGATGAGCACATGCAGGCTCGCCCGGCCAAGCCGGCAGGCCGGTTCGGCCGGCGCCGCCAGCCTGGGGCGGAGCGTTCGAACCAGGTGCAGCGACGCGGCAAGCTCGGCGTCGGTTGGCGTCGCGGGAAGCTCCGAGACGAAGGCGCGTTGCCAGGTGAGCGGCGGCAGGCCGGCCGGCGGCGCGCCGCTGACGGCGATGAACATCAGCCGGCCGGCATCCCACAAGGCATCGAACGTCACGCCCGGCTCGGCAGCCCGCTCGGCATGGGCAATGGCGATCACGCAGCGGCGATTGCCGGTCATGGCCTGGGTCGGCGCGTCGAATCGAGGATAGCCGGCCACCTCCGCCACCGATGCCGACGCCGCCGAGGCCGGTTCCAACGCGGGCAGGGCGCCGGCCGGCCAGGCATCGATCCGCTCGATCAGGAGGCCCCCTTGCCGCAACCGGCCGAGTAGCGGGGCAAGCGCGGCCATTTCGCCAGCCAGCACGAAAGCGCGCAGCGGCTTGTCGCTTTCGGCCAATGCCGGGCCGTCGGACTGCACGGCGAAGGGCAGCTCGAGCCAGAACGTGCTCCCCTCCCCCAGGGCACTTCTGACCCCGATCTCGCCACCCATGAGCCGGACGAGCCGGCGCGTGATCGCGAGCCCCAGGCCGGTGCCGCCGTAGCGGTTGAGGATCGTCTCGTCGGCCTGGGTGAAGGTCTCGAACACCCGTCCCTGCGCTTCCGGCGCAATCCCGATGCCGGTGTCCGTTACCTCGAAACGGAGTATCGCTTGGGTCGCCGCGACCCTGATCGCGTCCACCGCGATGGTGACGCTGCCCCGCTCGGTGAATTTCAGCGCGTTGCCGACCAGGTTCTCCAGGATCTCGTGCAGCCGGCCCGCATCCCCGCGCAGCAGCAGGGGAACGCGATGGGTCAGGTGCAGGTGCAGCCCCAGGCCCTTCTCGCGCATCTGGGCGACGAAGACCGTCCTGACCTCGCCCAGCACCGCCGCGAGGTCGAAATCCGCCTCCGCGATCGGCATCCGCTCGGCATCGATCCGCGACAGGTCCAGGATGCCGTCGATCAACCGCAGCAGGCTGCGCGCCGCGGTCATGATCGTCTCGCTCATCTCGGCCTGGGCCGGATCGAGCCGGCTGCCTTCGAGCAAGGCGCCCATGCCGATGATCGCATTCAGCGGGGTGCGCAGGCCATGGCTCACGGACGCCAGGAACAGCGATTTCGCACGGTTCGCTGCCTCCGCCTGCTGCCGGGCCGCCGACAGCCGGCGGATCAGCGCAAGGGCGTAGAGCGGCAGGACCACGAGACCGATGACCACGCCGGTAAAGAGCGATGGCTGGCCGGACCAGAAGGGCGTGGTTTCCGCCACCATCGCGAACGCGACGATCGAACCGGCCATGGCAGGCAGCAAGAACCGCGCCCCGAAGCGGAACCCATTGCCGAAGACCACCCAGAGATAGGCGGGGAACAGCCACGCGGCGGCCCCACCGCCGAGATGCAATTCGTACGACACCGCCACGATGTCGATCAGCATTGCCGCCGCGCGCCGCGGCACGGAAGGACGTGGAAACGCCAGCAGATGCGCCCACACCAACAGGCCCATGAGGATATAGAGGCAAACCGAAAGCATCGGCGCGCCGCCGCGCACGGCGCCGTGCAGCACGAGGCCGTTGAACGACAGCACCAGCAGCCCGGCGACGAGGCGGTTGACCCCCATCCCGGCCTCGCCGCTCGCGGCGATCAGCCCCCGCCGCTCGCGCCACCAGCCAGGGCGGGAGATCGGCCCGACCGCACGGCGGGCGCCTTCGGCGGGCGTCTGCACGGCTCAGCTGCCCGCGAGGGGAACGAGCTTCGCCTCTCGCGCAAGCAACGTGCCGAACGCGGGCGCGCTCACCGGACGGCCGGTGAAATACCCCTGCACCGAGTCGCAGCCGGCGGTTTGCACCCGGGCGAACTGCTCGGCGGTTTCCACACCTTCCGCGAGCACCTCGATCCGCAACGCGCGCCCGAGGCTGACGACCGCGCGCACGATCGCCAGGCTGTTGCCGTCATCGAGCGTCTCGACGAAAGACTTGTCGATCTTCAACCGGTCGACATGAAGGCGCGCGAGACGCGCCAGGGAGGAAAACCCGGTGCCGAAGTCGTCGATCGAAATCCGCACCCCGAGCCCATGCAGGGCTTCGAGATCCTCGGCGGCCCGCTCCGCATCCTCCGACAGCATCCCCTCGGTCAACTCGAGTTCGAGCAGCGCCGGCGGCAGGTCGGCTTCCTCGAGCGCGCGCATGACCCGGCCACGGAGGTCGCCGGCACGGGCCCGCACCGCGGCCACATTGACCGAGACGCGAACCCCCTCGCCGGCGTGGCCCTGCCACCGGCGCGCCTGGCGGCACGCCTCCCCCAGAACCCAGTCGTCGATGTCGCTCATCAGGCCGCTTTCCGCCGCCACCGGGAGGAACTCACCCGGGCAGACCAACCCGATCCCCTCGCGGCGCCATCGGATCAACGCCTCGGCGCCCACGATGCGGCCGGTGCAAAGGTCGACCTGCGGCTGGAAGTGCAGTTCGAATTCGCCGCGGGTGAGCGCGACCCGCAAGGCCGCCTGCATCTGCACCTCGGCGCGGGCGCGCTCGACCATGTCCTGCGCGAAGAACTGGAAGCCGTTCCGGCCGCTCGTCTTGATCCGGTACATGGCGAGGTCGGCGTTGCGCAGCAGCTCCTCCGGCCCCGCGCCGTCGCCCGGATAGGTGGTCACGCCGATGCTGGCGCTGATCACGATATCCCGGCTGTCGATCCGGAACGGCTTCAGCAGCAACTGGTTCAGGCGCTCGGCGAGCCGGGCGACGTCGTCCAGGCAGGCCGCATCGCTCTGCAGGATGGCAAATTCGTCGCCGCCCAGGCGGGCGACCGTATCGGTCCCGCGGACGGCGTCCTGCAGCCGCTCGGCCACCGCCTTCAGCAAGCGATCCCCGACATAATGCCCCAGCCCGTCGTTGATGCACTTGAAGCGATCCAGGTCGATGAAATGCAGCGCCAGGATGCGGTCGGCGGGCCAGGGCGATTGGGCAAGCTCGCCGGTCAGCCGATCGAACAGGAAGGACCGGTTGGGAAGCGACGTGAGATGGTCGTGCCGGGCCTGGAATGCAAGGCGCGCCTCGGCCTGCTTGCGCTCGGAGATGTCGAGCGACATGCTCAGCACGCCCTCGACCCGGCCATTGGCCTCCCGCAAGGGCGACTTGGTGGTCAGGAACGTGCGGACCTCGCCGTTCAGCAAGGTGATGTCTTCCTCGAACCCCTCCAGCGGCCGGCCGGATGTCAATACCTGCTGGTCCAGCCGCGCGCTCGCCTGCGGCGCCGACCGTGCGACCATCCAGTCGCCGATCAGCGCGGCCTGATAGGCATTGACGAAAATGCAGTCCCCCTGCGTATCCGTGGCGCTGATCATCGCGGGGATGGTATCGATGACCTGCGCCAGCCGCTCGCGGCTGTCGCGCAGCAACTGGTCGCGCGACTCCTCGGTTTCCCGCAATTCCCGCTCAAGCGTGCGGGCACGGGCGCGAATGGACCGCTGGTGCCCGCCGAGCTTGAGCAGGTTGCGCACTCTCATCTTGAATTCGTAATGATCGATCGGGCTTTGGACGAAATCGCTCGCACCCGCCCCGAACGCCTCAAGCCGGAAATCCTTGTCGGCGTAGGCGGTCACCACGATGACCGGCACGTCGTTCCCATCTGCCAGGTCGCGAATGCGGCGGGTCAGCTCTGCCCCGCGCATGGACGGCATCATGTAGTCGGTGACCACCAGGTCCGCGGTATGCCCGCCCAGCCAGTCCAGGGCCTGGTGCGGGTCGGCGAACCGTACCACCGTGACGGCCGGATCCACGGCGGCCACCAGCCGTCCGTAGATCGCCAGATTCGCCGGCGAATCGTCAACAACAACAGCGAACGACATTTCGCGATCCCGATACGCTGAAAACGAATACACGGATGACGGATACACTGACAACGGTTGGATCTGACACGGCGCGACGCCCGTTGCGGTTCGCGCCGGCCCGCGGCGACATCGCCCGCTCCGGCCGGCATGCGCCCACCCTGCCGGCAGCACCCCGGCCGCCGCGGAACGGTTGCCGCCAGGGGATCAGAATTGCCATGCCAGCCCCAGACTGACGACATCCACGTTCAGGCTGTACGACCCGGTCAGGACGCCCGCGCTCGCGGTTGCGGAGTAGCTGTTGGCACGTCCGCCGATACCGAACTCGTGCAGATAGGCCGCTTGCAGCCGCAGCCGGCGGGTGGCGTCGAAACTGAGCCCGACCCCCGCCAGAACCGTGTCGAGATCCGGCAGCTGCGGGGTGCGCGCAGCGTCCGTGACCGGCCCGCGCTCGTACCCCGCGCCCGCCTGCAGCAGCAGGCGGGGGGCGAAGGACGGGCGGACATTGACGCCGAGCGAGCCCATCCAGGAATCGCGAAACCGCTCCACCAGCGGGATATCCGACCCCTTGTCCCCGACGACCGTGATGGTCTGGATCAGCGACCAGTGGGTCCATTGAAGGGTCGCGAGCGCCGACACCCCCCGCGCGACGCCCCAGACCGCGCTGGCGGTCAGCACATCGGGAAGCGTGATATGGCTGCCACCCGCCTGATCGAGCGCGGCCAGGCCACCCGCCGCGGCCGGACTGATCGTCGCCAGCGCCGCCGGCACCGCGACATGCTGGCTCCCGTGCAGGTCTTCCGAGATGCGGGAACGATAGTCGATGCCCAAGCGAAGGGTGTCGCTCGGCTGCCAGAGCACGCCCAGATGGTACCCGACCGCCCAATTGCTGCCGTGTACGTCGTAAACCGGATCGCCCGTCACCGACGCCAAAGGACCGATATTGAGAGCGTTGGTCAGCCGGACCTCAAGGTGGTCGATAACCGGGCCGCCGCCGATCGAGAGGGTGGGGGTGAGCTGATAGGCGACGGCAAACCCGATCTCGGTGTCGGTGATCGAGGAGACGAGCGCCTGGTAGCGCCCGACGAAGGTCCCCGGCCAGACCGAACGCAACCCGAACGGGTTTCCGACCGAGACCCCAAGCCGTATACCGGGTGCCACCGCCCAGACCGCTTCGCCCGAGGGGACGAACGCGGTCTGGCCCGCGTCTCCGCCCGTCGTCCCGGACACGGGCACGCCATTCACCAGGTCGGTCCCCCGGAACCGGATCGAAGGCGTCACCGCGTTGAGGCCGACATCGATCTCGCTGCGGTCCAGGCGCGTCATGCCGGCGGGGTTCGACCATGCCGTGCTGGCATCGTAGGCTTTCGCGGCCATGCCGGCAAAAGCATTGGCCGACCAGTCGGGGCTTCCAGGGCGGACCTGGAACCCGCCAGGCCAGGCCGGCGCAGTCGGCACCACGAAGATCAGCGCCGCGCCGGCAAAGCGCCGGGCCAGGCGAAGCAGGCGCCGGCACCGACGGCCCGCGAGCGGGTCGGCGCCGCTCATAGCGCAATCGCCTCCCGGGTCGGGACCCGCCTTTTGGCGATCATCAATGCGCCCCTCGCCGGTATCGTCGCCGCGTCGGAATTTCGTGCGCGGCTCCGAGCACTGCTAGGCAAATCCAGCCTGTGTCCGGATCACATGTCAAGACGAGTGTCCTGTCCCTGACCTTCGGTGCCCTTCGCCGCGAAGGTCAGGGACAGGACGCCGAAAAAAACGGCCTAGCGCGCCGCCCCCGGCACTTCGGGCCGGGGGCGAACGTCAGCATTGCGACACTAGCGGGCAGGAATTGCCGATTGGTTACAGGCCGCGCCCGGCCCCAGTCCCGGACAAAACCCGGGGAGGCGCGGGCGGGAGACGCAAGGTGCCGAAACCGTCGCCACCGCCTCGCGCGTGGCGTGCGGGCAGCACGCACGGCGGCCGCCTCCCGCCGCAGCGCCAGCGGGCGCAGGTCCCCCGGTGCGGCAAATCTTCAATTGCTATATTTATTCGCCGGCGGGCGGCGCCAAGGGAAATGCGGCCGCCGGTGGTCCACCAGCGGGGCCCCCGGGCGCTGGGTGCGGTCCCGGACGGGACCGCACCCTCCCTTTCAGCCGGATGCGGGGCCGGGCGCACGTGGCGTCCGGTCCCGATATGGGGTCAGGCGTGCGCGCCGTTTCCCACCTGCTCCTCGATCAACGCACGCGACATCACGCGAGGAATGTCGGAGCGGGCGATGCCGATATCGGCCAGCTCGCGGTCGGTCATGCCGGCAAGCGCATCGAGCGCGACCCGCCGTGCGTTCCAGGCGGAGAAGCGGGCGCGCGCACCGCCCATCAGCCGCGCCGCCAGGCCCGGCCGCGCGGCGGGAACCACCGGCTCGTAGTCGGCGTCGTCCCACGTGCTGTGATAGGAGAGGGTTTCAGGCAGCTTGAAAGCCAGTTCGGTCTTGCTGATCGGGGCGGACATGGGAAACTTCCATCGTTTGCTCGGGTCCGGTGCGGCGTCACCGCGGCGGGGCACCCCCGAGCTCCTTCGCAGTGCAACATAGGCGTGTCCGCGCGTCTGATCAGCGCCGAGATGACGGCTCAGCCATGCGGTCGATGCATGAAAGGACAGACTTCGTGACCCATAACAGTTTCGTGCATACCGGACCCGCCGCATGAGCAGCGCTGCCGCCCCCGATCGGGCCCGCCGGCTGGCGGCGCTGCGCGCCCGGCTGGCCGCGGACGGGCTTGCCGGCTTCATCGTCCCCCGCGCCGACGAGCATCTGGGCGAATATGTGCCGCCCGCCGCCGAGCGGCTCGCCTGGCTGACCGGCTTCACCGGCAGCGCCGGGCTGGCCGCGATACTGCCCGATCGCGCCGCGGTGTTCACCGACGGCCGCTACGTCCTGCAGCTTGCCGCCGAAACCGATGCCGCGCTTTGGGAACGCGGCCATCTGAGCGAGCAGCCGCCGCCGGACTGGCTCGCCCGCCACGCGCCGGCGGGCGGCGCGATCGGCTACGACCCCAGGCTGATCGGCGCCGAAGCGCTCGCGCGCTTCACCGCCGCGGGCCTGGCCATGCGCCCGGTCACCGACAATCCGATCGACCTGCTCTGGACCGACCGGCCGCCGCCGCCGGCGGCGCCCGCGGCGGCGCATCCGCTGCGCTTCGCCGGGCGCGCCTCGGCGGAAAAGCGGGCCGACATCGCGGCGGAGCTTGCCAAGGCGAAGCAGGACGCGGCGGTGATCAGCGATCCTGCCTCGCTCGCCTGGCTGCTCAACCTGCGCGGCGCCGACATGCCCTTCGTGCCGGTGGCGCTGGGCTTCGGGCTGATCGATCGCGCCGGGCGGGTCCAGCTGTTCATGGACCCGGCGAAGCTGGGGCCGGACGTCCGTGCCTGGCTCGGCAACGACGTGGCGCTGGCGCCGCCGGCGGCGCTCGGCCCGGCGCTCGGCGCGTTGCGGGGCCGGCTCGTGCGGGTCGACCCGCAGGGCGCACCGGTGTGGTTCGAGCAGATCTTGCGCGCGGCCGGCGCCCGCGTGGTCGCCGGCGCCGACCCCTGCCTGCTGGCGAAAGCCCGCAAGAACGAGGTTGAACAGGCCGGGGCGCGGGCAGCGCACCGGCGCGACGCGGTGGCGCTGTGCCGCTTCCTGCACTGGCTTTCCGAGGCGGCGCCGACCGGACGGGAGAGCGAGCTGTCTGCCGCCGATCGCCTGCTCGCGCTGCGGGCCGAATTGCCGGACTTCCGCGGCGAGAGCTTCCCCGCCATCTCCGGCGCCGGAGAGCACGGCGCCATCATCCATTACCGGGTGACCCCGGAGAGCAACCGGCCGATCCGCCCGGACGAGGTCTACCTGATCGACTCCGGCGCCCAGTTCCCGGAGGGCACCACCGACGTCACCCGCACGGTCTGGACCGGACCCGGCACGGCCCCGGCGTCGCTGCGCGATCACGCGACCCGGGTGCTGAAGGGCCATATCGCCATCGCGACCCTGGTGTTCCCCGAAGGGATCGGCGGCGCGCCGCTCGACAGCTTCGCCCGCCGGGCGTTGTGGCAGGCCGGGCTCGACTACGACCACGGCACGGGTCACGGCGTCGGCAGCTATCTTTCGGTGCATGAAGGGCCGGTCAGCCTGTCGCGCCTGGCCCGACCGGTGCCGATCGCCGAGGGCATGGTCCTGTCCAACGAGCCGGGTCTCTATTTGCCGGGCGCCTACGGCATCCGGCTGGAGAACCTGCTGCTGGCGCAACGCGCCGACCTGGCCGGCGCCACCCGCCCCTTCCTGCGCTTCGAGACGCTCACCCTGGCCCCGTTCGACCGCCGGCTCATCGCCCCCGCGCTGCTCGATCCGTGGGAGCGCGACTGGCTCGACGCCTATCATGCGCAGGTGCTGGCGGAGGTCGGGCCGACGCTCGATCCGGCCGCGCGTACCTGGCTCACCGCTTGCTGCGCGCCGATATAGGATCGGCTGCGACCCGTCCCCCATTCGAATCCGCAAGGAGGCTTCCGCTCCCCATGACCCGTCCGATTGTCGGCATTCCCGCCTGCGCCAAGGAGGTGAACGGCATGCCGCGCCACGATACGCCGGCCCGTTACGCGGCGGCGCTGTTCGGCGGCGCCGAGGTGCTGCCGGTGATGATCCCGCCCATGGGCGAGGCACAGGTCGCGGTGCTCGACCGGCTCGACGGGCTGCTGCTGCCCGGCAGCCCCAGCAACGTGCATCCCGATTATTACGGCGGCGGCGAAAGCCTGACGCCCGGCCTGCACGACCGGGACCGCGACGCCACCACCCTGCCGCTGATCCGCGCGGCACTGGCGCGCGGCCTGCCGCTGCTGGCGATCTGCCGTGGCATCCAGGAACTGAACGTGGCCCTGGGCGGCAGCCTGTTCCAGGCGGTGCAGGACCTGCCCGGGCGGCTGGACCATCGCGGCGGGCCGGGCGACTGGGCGCAGCGCTACCGTCCCAAGCACAGCGTCGCGCTGTCCGGCGGGATCGCCGCGATGCTCGGCGCCACCGAGATCACCGTGAACTCCCTGCATGCGCAGGCGATCGACCGCCCGGCGGCCGGCCTCGTGGTGGAAGCGACGGCGCCGGACGGAACCATCGAAGCGGTGCGGGTGGCGAACGCGGCCGGCTTCGCCTTCGGCGTGCAATGGCACCCGGAATGGGCCTATGCCGACAACCCCGACAGCCTTGCGCTGTTCCGGGCCTTCGGCGATGCCTGTCGCCAATTCGGCACGTCAACACGGGAGGCTGCGTAACCATGGATCTGCAACTCGCGGGCAGGCACGCCCTGATCACCGGCGGTTCGAAGGGCATCGGCCGCGCCAGCGCGATGGTGCTCGCCGCCGAGGGCTGCGACGTCACCCTGGTGGCGCGCGACGCCGCGGTGCTGGACGACGCCGCCGCCGCGATCCGCGCCCGCCACCAGGTGGCCGTGCGGACCATCTCCGCCGACCTGACGAACGACGCGACGATCCGCCGCGTGGCGGACGAGGCCGGGGAGCTGGACATCCTGGTGAACAACGCCGGCGCCATTCCGCCCGGCGACATCGTCGCCGTCGGCGATGAAACCTGGCGCCGGGCGTGGGACCTGAAAGTGTTCGGGTTCATCTCGTTCTGCCGCACGGTCTATCCGCGCATGGCGGCGCGCAAGGCCGGCGTGATCGTCAACGTCGTGGGCGCGGCGGGAGAGCAGTTTCCGCCCAACTATATCGCCGGCGCCAGCGGCAACGCGGCGCTGATGGCGCTGACCCGCGCGCTGGGACGGCAGGCGCCGCGCGACGGGCTGCGCGTGGTCGGCATCAATCCGGGCCCGGTCACGACCGAGCGGCTGGTGATGCTGCAGAAGGCGCGGGCGAAGGAGCAGTTCGGCGACGAAGGCCGCTGGCAGGAGCTGCTGGCGCCGATGCCGTTCGGGCGCGCGGCGACGCCGGAGGAAATCGGCAACGCGGTGGCGTTCCTGGCCAGCCCGGCCTCCGGCTACACCTCCGGCAGCATCCTGACGATCAACGGCGGCGCGTAGCGCCGCAAGGCGGGGGCAACGGCGGCGCATAGCGCCGCAAGGCGGGGGCAACGGCGGCGCATAGCACGGCAAGGGAGGGCAACGGCGGCGCGGAGCGCCGCAAGACGAGGGGCGGCGGTCTGCTTGCCGCAGACTAAGGCAGCCGCGCCAGCCGTTCCCCGAGCAGGGCAAAGAACCCGTCGGCTTCCAGCGTCTCCGCCACCAACGCGGTGGCGGGGGCGCCGGTGCGACCCCAGCGGTCGATCACCGTCCGCCCGCGGGACGGCCCGTGCGTCAGGTCCACCGTCACCGGGCAGGCGCGCGCGGTGAACAAATCCGGCCGCAGCAGCCAGGCGACGGCGCACGGGTCGTGCAGCGCCGCGCCCGCGCCGCCGAGGCGTCGCGACATCGGCACTCGCCCCTGGATCTCGCAGGCGAAGCCCAGCGCGCGGCCGGAACCGGCGGCGCGCAGCTCCGCCAGCCGCGCCGGCGTGGCAAGCGCCTGCGCGGTGAGCTCCAAGCCAACCAGCACCACCGGCCGGCCGCACCCGAGCAGGACGGCGAGCGCCTCCGGGTCGTTGCCGGCGTTGAACTCGGCGGCCGGGGTGGCGTTGCCCTCTCCCCAGGCGCCGGACATCAGGACGATCTGGCCGACCTTCGCCGCCAGCGCCGGCTCCGTCATCAACGCGAGCGCCAGGTTGGTGGCGGGGCCGAGGCCGACCAGGGTGACCGGCGCACCGGCGCCGCGGAGATGGCGGCGGATGGCGTCGGCGGCGTGCTCGGCCGCGGCCGGCGGGCCGGCCGGGAGCACGACGCCGCCGAGCCCGTCGGCGCCATGCACCCGCGGTTCCGTAACGAAACTGCCGAGCAGCGGGCGATCGGCGCCCGGATGCACCGCCACGGCCGCGCCGGCGAGCGCCACCAGCGCGCTCGCGTTCGCAACCGTGCGGTCGAGCCCGACATTGCCGCCGACCACGGTGACGGCGCGGACATCGAGTTCCGGCGACGCCAGCGCCAGCAACAGGGCCAGCGCGTCATCGGTGCCGGGATCGCAGTCGATGATGATGGGGAGCGGCATGCGGGCAGCCTTGTCGGGTCCGGGTAGCCGTCACGCGCGCGGCGGCCGGGCGCCCTGTCCGGGCTGCTCCGGCCGGGGCTGCGCGGCGTCTTCCATCAGCGCCAGGCCTTCCATGGCGAGACCGTAGCCCAGCAGCTCCTGCAGGCGCCGCTTCAGGTATTCGGTGAACATCAGCCGCGTGTAGCGCAGCAGCAGCGTGGGCTTTCCGGCCAGCGCCCGGGCATGCTCCCAGGCCCGGGCCAGGACCTGGTCGGGCGGCAGGAGTTCCGCGACCAGCCCAAGCTCCTGCGCCTCCCGCGCCGAGAGCGTCTGGCCGGTCAGCAGGAAATAGCGGCCGCGATTCATGCCGAGCAGCAGCGGCATGACGACGTGCATGCCGTCGCCGGGCAGCATGCCGGACATGAAATGCGCGGAATCCTGGAAGGCGGCGGTATCGGCGGCCAGCACGATGTCCGACAGCAACGGAATCTCCGCGTGCCGCCAGGCGGGGCCGTTGATGGCGGCGATTACCGGCACCTCGATGTTCAGCAGGTTCATCAGCAGCGCGCGGCCTTCCCAGTGCACGCGGTCGAACGCGGCCGCGGTGATCCCCTGGGCGAGCGAGCGGGTGTCCGGGGTGGCGCGGATGCCGGAGAACGTGTCGCCGGTGCCGGTCAGGATCACCACCCGGTTGTCGCGGTCGCGCGCGACGTCGGCGAAGGCATCGGGCAATTCACCGTGCGGCCCGAGGCCCCAACGCAGCGGGCCACCATCGGTATGAAAGCGCATCTCCAGGATGCCGTCCTCGCGGCGCATGTGGATGCAGGAATATTTTGTCGCGTAACTTTCGAACCGGCTCATGGCGCGTCCTTGCTTCCCGGGCGCATGTCGCCCGGACCTGGCGATCGGCCGGGTTCGCGCAGCAGGCGCGCCGGCGACCCTGGCCTCCGGGCCGACTGTGCGGCGAGGGCCGGCGCGGAGCAACCGGTGCCGCCGGCGCGCGCCCAAGGCCCGCCGGAGGGGGCGTTCGGGCCGACGCCCGCAGGCGGCTCGGGACGGGGCAGAAACCTTCCGCCGTGGCCTGCTTGCTTCCCAACCGGCGGGGAGGCCATTATCCTCGGCCGCGAAGGGTGGATCCGCCGCTGCATCCCGGGAATGGCGGCCTGGTCCGTGCCCCCGAACCTGCCAAAAGGAACCTCGTTGCCATGCTCAATCGCCGTTCGCTGCTTGCCGGAAGCGCCGCCCTGCCCGTCCTGGCCGCCCTTGACGTACCCGGCGCGGCGGCGGCGACGCCGAAGAACATCGTCGTCATGGCGAAGCGGATCGACGACATCGTGAGCTTCGATCCCGGCGAGGCGTACGAGTTCACCGACAACGAAGTGGACAACAATTGCTACCGCAAGCTCGTCCGTCCGAGCGGCGACGGGCTCGCCGGCGACCTCGCCGAGAAGTGGGACGTGAGCAAGGACGGCCTGACCTTCACCTTCCACCTGCGCAGCGACGCGCACTTCGCCACCGGCAAGCCGGTGACCGCGGAGGATGCCGCGTTCTCCTTCCACCGCACCGTGATCATGAACAAGACCCCGGCGTTCATCATCACCCAGTTCGGCTTCACCAAGGACAACGTCACGAAACTGATCCGGGCGACCGACGCGCGCACGCTCGTCTTCCAGCTCCCGGCGGTCGCCGCGACCAGCTTCGTGCTCTACTGCCTCTCCGCCAATGTCGGGTGCATCGTCGAGAAGGCGACGGCGATGGCGCATGCCAAGAACGGCGATTTCGGCAATGGCTGGCTCAAGACCCACACCGCCGGCGCCGGCGCCTACCAGCTGGTTTCCTGGTCGGCCTCGGATCACGTGATCCTCGGCGCGAACCCGCATTACGGCGCGCCGCTGCACGAGAAGCGGGTCATCATCCGCCATGTGGCCGACCCGGCGACGCAGCTTCTTCTGCTGAAGCGGGGCGGCGTCGATATCGCGCGCGACCTGCAGGCCGACCAGCTGAAATCGATCGCCGGCAGCGCGGACTTCCACTCCGTCTCCTCCGGCCAGGCGACGTCGATGTATGTCTGCATGAACCAGTCGGTGCCGCAGCTGCAGAAGACCGCCGTCCACCAGGCGATCAAGTGGGCGATCGACTACCAGGCGATCGCCAAGAACATCACGCCCGGCACCTGGAACGTCGACCAGTCCTTCCTGCCGGCGGGCCTGCCGGGCGCGCTGACCGAGACGCCGTTCCGCAAGGACACCGCGAAAGCCAAGAAGCTGCTCGCCGATGCGGGATATCCGAACGGCTTCGAGATCACCATGGACTACATCTCCTCACCGCCCTACGCCGAGGTCGCCCAGGCGGTGCAGCAGGACCTGGCCGAGATCGGCATCAAGGTGAAGCTGCTGCCGGGCGAGGAGAAGCAGGTGATCACCAAGACCCGCGCCCGCACGCACCAGCTGGCGATGCTGGTCTGGGGGTCGGACTATTTCGATCCCAATTCGAACGCGCAGGCGTTCTGCGCCGACCCGGATGATTCCGACAACAGCAAGCTCAAGATCATCGCCTGGCGCAACCACTTCGAGAACAAGACGCTGACCGCCCAGGCCTTCGCCGCCGCGAAGGAGCTCGATACCGTGAAGCGCGTCGAGATCTACCACAAGATGCAGCAGGAATTCTGGAAGGTCGCGCCGATGGCCTTCATGCTGCAGAAGAATGCGGTGGCGACGATGCGCAAGGGCGTCACCGGCCTCGTCATCGGCCCGCTGCCCGACTATACGCGCTACGCCGCGATCGTGAAGGCCTGAACCGCGCGTGGATGCAGACGGATGAGGAGACTGCGCACGCTCGCCGCCGGCGCGGCGAGCGTGCCGATCACGCTGTTCGGTCTCGTGCTGATCACCTTCGTGATCGGGCGGATCGTGCCGATCGACCCGGTGATCGCGATCGTCGGCGACCATGCGCCGCCTGACGTCATCGCGCATGTGCGCGCCGAACTCGGCCTCGACAAGCCGCTTCCGGTACAGTTCCTGATCTACGTGGATCGGCTGCTGCACGGCAATCTCGGCCGTTCGGTGATGACGACCCACCCGGTCACGACCGACATCGCGCATTATTTCCCGGCCACCATCGAACTCGCGACCGCCGCGATCCTGATCGCGCTTGCGGTCGGCATTCCGCTCGGCGTCTTCGCGGCGGCCCGGCAAGGATCGCGCTTCGACCACGTGGTGCGGGTGCTGAGCATCGGCGGCCAGTCGGTGCCGGTCTTCGTGCTCGGGCTGATCTTTCTCCTCGTGTTCTATGTGAAGCTTGGCATCGCCCCCGGAACCGGCCAGCAGAGCGTGATCTACGAGGGCATGGTGCCGTACGTCACCGGGATGCACGTGGTGGACGCGGCGCTGAGCGGACAGTGGGACGCGTTCGAAGACGGGCTCGCCCATCTCGCGCTTCCCGCGCTCGTGCTTGCGTATTACAGCCTGGGGTACATCACCCGGATGACGCGGGCCTACATGATCGACGCGCTCAGGGGCGAGTACATCGTCACCGCGCGCGCCAAGGGGCTGTCGGCGCGGCGCATCCTCTGGCGGCACGCGTTCGGCAACATCGCCGTCGGCCTGATCACGGTGATCGCGCTCGCCTACGCCAACCTGCTGAGCGGCGCGGTGCTGACCGAGACGGTGTTTTCCTGGCCCGGGCTCGGGCTCTATCTCACCGTCTCGCTGCTGAACGCCGACATGAACGCCGTGCTGGGGGCGACGCTGGTCGTCGGCCTCGTCTATATCGGGCTCAATCTCCTCGCCGATCTCGCGTATCGGCTGTTCGACCCGCGGGTACGATGAGCATGGCGCTGTTCCGCGACTGGCTGCTTTCCGACGCGCCGGAATCGCGGCGGCAGGCGGCGTGCGGGCGCGCGTATCGCGGCTGGCTCAGCCTCCGCCACAACCCGCTCGGCATGGCCGGGCTTCTCACCATCGTTTTCCTGCTGGTGGTGTCGCTTGGCGCGCCGCTGCTCAGCACCCAAAGCCCGGACACGCAGCACCTGACCCTGCGGCTCGCGCCACCATCGGCGGCGCACTGGCTCGGCACCGACCAGCTTGGGCGCGACCTCTATACGCGCCTGCTCTATGGCGGGCGCATCACGCTCGGGATGGTGGTCGCGGTGGTCGCGGTGGTCGCGCCGCTCGGGCTCGTCGTCGGTGCCGTCTCGGGCTATCTCGGCGGCCTCGCCGACCGGCTGATGATGCGGGTGACCGATATTTTTCTCTCGATCCCGCAATTGATCCTCGCCCTCGCCTTCGTCGCGGCGCTGACGCCCGGCATCACGAGCGCGATCATCGCGATCGCGCTGACCGCCTGGCCACCGATCGCCCGCCTCGCCCGCGCCGACGCGCTCACCATCCGCGACACCGATTTCATCGCGGCGATCCGGCTGGCGGGGGCCTCGCGCACCCGCATCATCCTTCGCCACGTCATGCCGCTCTGCCTGCCGAGCGTGATCGTGCGGATCACCCTCGACATGAGCGGCATCATCCTCACCGCCGCCGGGCTCGGCTTCCTCGGCATGGGCGCGCAGCCGCCGATGCCCGAATGGGGCACCATGATCGCCGCCACCCGCGGCTACATCCTGCAGCAATGGTGGGTGCCGACGATCCCGGGCCTCGCCATCCTGGTCGCGTCCCTGGCCTTCAACCTGCTCGGGGACGGGTTGCGCGACGTGCTCGACCCGAAACAGACATGACGCGCATCGCCCGCAACGGCGCTTCCGTCCGATGAGCGCGCGGGTCGAGATGCGCGGGCTGCGCGTGTCCTTTCCGTCCCCGCGCGGGCCGGTGGAGGTGGTGCGCGGGGTCTCCCTCGACCTCGGCGCGGAAAAACTAGGCATCGTGGGCGAGTCGGGGTCGGGCAAGTCGCTCACCGCGCGCGCGATCCTGAAGCTGCTGCCCGCCGCGGCGCATATCCGCGCCGAGCGGCTGCGCTTCGACGACATCGACGTGCTGACCGCGGGGGAGCGGCAGATGCGCGCGATCCGCGGCCGGCGCGCGGGCCTGATCCTGCAGGACCCGAAATACGCCCTCAACCCGGTGATGACCGCGGGCGCGCAGATCGCCGAGGCCTGGCGCGCGCATCATCGCGGCCGGCGCCGCCAGGCGATGGAAGCCGCGGTCGAACTGCTCGCGCAGGTGCGGATCCGCGACCCGGCGCGCGTGGCCGGGCTCTATCCGCACGAGCTCTCGGGCGGCATGGGCCAGCGGGTGATGATCGCGATGATGCTCGCGCCCGACCCGGAACTGCTGATCGCCGACGAGCCGACCAGCGCCCTCGATGCGACGGTGCAGGCGGAGATCCTGCGGCTGATCGACGATCTCGTCTCCCGCCGCGGCATGGGGCTGATCCTGATCAGCCATGACCTGCCGCTGGTGTCGCATTTCTGCGACCGGGTGATGGTGATGTATGCCGGACGGGTGGTGGAGGAACTGCGCGCCGCCGACCTGGCCGCTGCGCGCCATCCCTATACGCGCGGGCTGCTCGACTGCATGCCGTCGTTGCTGCATCCGAAGCCGCGCCTGCCGGTGCTCGCGCGCGACGCCGCCTGGAACGAATGAGATGACGGAGCCGATGATCGAGGTGGAAGACCTGCGGGTCCGTTTCGGTACCAGCGAGGTCGTCAAGGGCGTTTCGTTCGCCGTTCCGCGCGGCGCCAGCTTCGGCATGGTGGGCGAGAGCGGCTCGGGAAAATCGACGATCCTGCGCGCGCTCGCCGGCCTCAACCCGAACTGGAGCGGGCGGCTGCGGCTCGCCGGCATGGCGCTCGGGCCGCGGCGCGACCGGGCGTTCTTCCGCCGCTGCCAGATGGTGTTCCAGGACCCCTACGGCTCGTTGCATCCGCGCCAGACGATCGACCGGCAACTGAGCGAGCCGCTGCTGATCCACGGCATCGACGGGATCGACGCCCGCATCCTCCGCGCCCTGGCCGAGGTCGGGCTGCCGGATGTGGTGCGCTTCCGCTACCCGCACCAGCTTTCCGGCGGCCAGCGCCAGCGGGTCGCCATCGCGCGCGCCCTGATCGCCGGGCCGGAGGTGCTGCTGCTCGACGAGCCGACCTCGGCGCTCGACGTCTCCGTGCAGGCGGAAGTTCTCAATCTTCTCGCCGATCTGCAACAATCTCGCGGCCTCACCTACGTGATGGTGACGCACAACCTGGCCGTCGTTTCGCATCTTTGCGAAACGGTCGGGGTGATGCAGGGCGGCGAGATGGTCGAGCGCCTGTCCGCAGCCGATCTGCGCGCCGGACGGACCCGCCATCCGCATACGGCGGAACTGCGCGCGCTCAGCACCGAACTGGAAGAAGCCCCGGCCTGAACCGGTCCCGCCCCGCAGCGGCGAGGGGTTAGCCGGCGTCCTCCGAGGCGAGCAGCGCGGCGTTGCCGCCGGCGGCGGCGGTGTTCACCGACACCGAGCGCTCTTCGGCGAAGCGGTACAGGGTGATCGGGCTGCCCGCCTTCGGCCCGGTGCCGGACAGTCCGCGCCCGCCGAACGGCTGCACGCCCACGACCGCGCCGATCTGGTTGCGATTGACATAAGCGTTGCCGACCGCCAGCCGCTCCACGATCCGGTGCTGCACGCTTTCGATCCGGCTGTGTATGCCCAGGGTCAACCCGAAGCCGCTGGCCGCGATCGCGTCGAGCACGCCGTCGAGCCGGTCCGCCGCGTAGCGCACCACGTGCAGCACGGGACCGAACACTTCCGTCCGCAACTGGCCGGGATCGCCGAGCAGGTAGGCGCGCGGCGCGAAGAAGCAGCCATGCTCCGTCGCGGGCGGCAGCTTCAGCTGGAACAGCGGTTCGCCCATTTTCGCCGCGTAGGACGAGAGCGACGTGCGGGCCGCCGCGTCGATCACCGGCCCGACATCCGTCCCCGGGTCCAGCGGATCGCCGATCGCCAGCATCGCGGCCGCACCGGCCAGCATCGCCAGCATGCGGTCGGCGATCTCCTCCTGCAGGCAGAGCAGGCGCAGCGCCGAGCAGCGCTGGCCGGCCGAGCCGAACGCGCTCGCCAGGACGTCCGTGGCGACCTGTTCGGGAAGGGCGGAACTGTCCACGATCATCGCGTTCACGCCGCCGGTCTCGGCGATCAGCGGCACGATCGCGCCCGGCCGGGCAGCCAGCGCCGCGGCGATGCTGCGCGCCGTGTCGGTGCCGCCGGTGAAGGCCACGCCCGCCACCCGCGGATCGCCGATCAACGCCGCGCCGACGGTCGGGCCGTCCCCGGGCAGCAGTGCCAGCGCCGTATCCGGCACGCCGGCGGCGCGCAGATGGGCGACGGCGCGCGCCGCGATGAACGGGGTCTGCTCGGCCGGCTTGGCGGCCACCGCGTTGCCGGCCGCCAGCGCCGCCGCCACCTGGCCGGTGAAGATCGAAAGCGGAAAGTTCCATGGCGAGATGGCCGCGAACACGCCGCGCCCACGCAGCTGCCACGTGTTCCGCTCCCCGGTCGGGCCGGGCATGATCCGGGGGGCGGCGAAGTCCTCGCGCGCCCGCAGCGCGTAGAAACGGAGGAAATCGACGGTCTCCCGCACCTCCGCGATCCCGTCCGGCAGGGTGCGTCCGGCCTCCCGCGCCAGCAGGTGGAGGAGTGTGTCGCGATCGGCCTCGATCCGATCGGCGGCGCGTTCCAGCACGGCGGCGCGGGCGGCCCCGCCGGCCTCGTCCCACGCCCGCCAGCCGCGCGCCAACCGTTCCAGCGCCGCGTCGATCTCGCCGGGGTCCGCATCATGCGCCACCCCCACCAGCCGGCGCCGATCGGCCGGATCGCGGATCTCCCGCGCCGGACCGGCCCCGGCCAGGGTGAAGGTCTCCGCGCCCGCCTGGCGGATCGCCTGCAGCACCGCCGGCGCCACCGCGCGGTCGGCGAGGTCGAGCCCGGCGGAGTTGCGCCGGTCCGGGTACAGGCTCCGCGGCGGCGGGATATGCGGGTTCGGTCCGAGGCCGGTCGCACGCACCCGGGTCACCGGATCGGCGATGACCATCTCCTCCGGCACCGCGGGATCGACCAGGCGATGCACGAAGCTCGTGTTGGCGCCGTTTTCGAGCAGCCGGCGCACCAGGTAGGCGAGCAGGTCCTCATGCGTGCCGACCGGCGCATACACGGCAACCGGGGCGTCGGGTCCGACCACCCCGTCATACAGCGCTTCGCCCATGCCGTGCAGCCGCTGCAGCTCGAAGCTGCCGGGTGCCGCGGTTTCGAGAATCGCGGCAAGCGAGTGGGCGTTGTGGGTCGCGAAAGCCGGGCGGATCGCCGGCGCGGCGAGCATCCGCCGCGCCGTCGCCAGCCACGACACATCGGTGGCGGCCTTGCGCGTGAACACCGGATAATCGGCATGGCCCTGCACCTGGGCCTGCTTGATCTCCGTGTCCCAATAGGCGCCTTTCACCAGGCGGACCGGAATCCGATGCTCCCCGGCGATGGCGGCAATCCAGTCGATCACCGCCGGGGCGCGCTTCTGGTAGGCCTGCACGGCAAGCCCGAGCCCGTCCCAGCCGTCGAGCGCAGGGTCGGCGCGCACCGCGGCGAACACGTCGAGGCTGATCTCCAGCCGGTCGGCCTCCTCGGCATCCACGGTCAGCGCGATGCGCGCGGCCTTGGCCGCCCGCGCCAGCGCGCCGAGCGCGGCGATCAGCGGCGGGACGCAGCGTCCGGCCTGCAACGGCTCGTAGCGCGGGTGCAGCGCCGAGAGCTTCACCGAAAGCCCCAGCCCCTCCATCGGGGCGCGTCCGCCGGAGGCCTGGCCGATCGCGCCGATCGCGTCGGCGTAGGCGCGCTGGTAGCGGTCGGCGTCGGCCATGGTCTTGGCTGCTTCGCCCAGCATGTCGAAGCTGTAGCGCCAGCGGCGGCCCTCGGCGGTCCCGGCCCGCGCGAGCGCCTCCCCGATCGTGCGGCCCAGCACGAACTGGCGCGCCAGCAGGCGCATGCCCCGGCGCAGCGCGGTGCGGATGACGGGCTCGCCCAACCGGCGCACCATGCGCGCGATGGCGCCCGGCACCGCGCCACGCGCGATGGCATCACGCGAGAGCACCCGCCCGGTCAGCATGAAGGCGAAGGCCGAGGCGTTCACCGCCAGGCTGTCGGCGCGGCCAAGATGCGCCTCCCAGTCGCCGCCGCCGATGCGTTCCTCGATCAGGCGGTCGGCGGTCGGGGAGTCGGGGATGCGCAGCAACGCTTCGGCCACGCAAAGCAACGCGACGCCTTCGCTGGTGCCGAGCCCGAATTCCCGCAGGAACCCGGTGACGTCGGCGCCGGGCCGGTAGGCAGCACGCGCGGCGCGCACCAAGCCCCGCGCACGCGCCTCGATCCGCGCGGCCGTCTCGGGCGGCGGGGTGGCGGCTTGCAGAAGCGGCGCCAGCACCTCGGCTTCGGGCGCACGATGGAGCGCGCGCATCGCGCTGCGGTCACCGCCCAAGGCCCGTCCGGCCGTATCGTTCATACTGCATCCTGCCATGGCGCGGCGGCCGACGAAAGGGAGAAGCGGCCGGCACGGTGGCGCGCCCGCAACGCCGCCTCAGGCGCCCGTGCGCGCCTTCCCCCGATTGCCCTGGAGCGGCGGCAGCCCGATCCGGACCGGTTCAGGCCGCATCGATTCAGGCCGGGCCGCTGCCGCCGGGTCCGCTCTGGCCGAGCTTCTGCAGCGGCACCGCCGGGTCGGCGAGCTGCGCGGCGTCCGCCGTCCGACCGGCGCGGATCAGCGCCGTTCCCGCCCGGATGTCGCGCGGCGCGCCTGCCGCCGTCACCCCCACCACCCGATCGTCCGCGGTCAGGTGTACCGCCACGAACGCCGGCGGCGCGTCCACCCGCACCACGGTCCGCGCCGCCAGCGCCGGCAGCCCGGCCACCTGCAGGTTCACGCCGAACTGGTCGGTCCAGAACCAGGGGATGTCGTCATAGGGCTTGCCTGCTCCGGCCATCGCCTGTCCCGCCGCGATGCCATGGTTCTGCGCGTGCCGCCAGGATTCCAGCCGCAGCCGCGGGCCGAACAGCGGATGCGGAAACGCTGCGACGTCGCCGGCGGCGAACACGCCTTCGGCGCTGGTTCGGGTGTGTTCGTCCACCAGCACGCCGCGATCGGTGGCGATTCCGGCGGCCTCGGCCAGCGCCAGGTTCCGCTCCATCCCCACGCCCGCCACCACGAGGTCGGCGGGAAACGCCGCGCCGTCGGCACAAGCCACCACCTCGGACCCGTCGCCCTGCCGCTCGATCGCCGCCACCGCAACGCCGCAGCGCAGGTCCACGCCGTTCGCCCGGTGCAGCCCGGCCACGAATGCCGCGCCCTCCGCCGACACGCTGCGGCCCATTGGCCGGTCCGCCGCTTCCAGCACCGTCACCGCCGCCCCGCGCGCCCGCGCCGAGGCCGCGATCTCCAGCCCGATCACCCCGGCGCCGATGCAGACCACCCGCCGCGCGCCGTCCAACCGGGCGCGAATCGCGCGCGCGTCCTCCAGCGTGCGCAGCAGCAGCGCCCGCTCGCCGCCCGGCACGGCCAAGGGCCGCGCCCGTCCGCCGGTTGCCAGCAGCAGCCGGTCCCAGGCGATCTCCCGTCCGTCGCGCAGCACGACCCGCCGGGCCGCCACGTCAATCGAAGCCGCCGCGGTGCCGAGCAGCAGGTCGATCTGCAGGTCCAGGTAGCGCGACGGGTCGTGGAACCAGGACACCGCCGGCTCCACCGCGGCGGTGAGGACGGACTTGGACAGCGGCGGCCGCTCGTACGGGCGATGCGCCTCGGCGCCGATCAACACGATCCGCCCGCCGAATCCGGCCTGGCGCATGGTCACCGCCGCCCATCCGCCGGCCTGGCCGGCCCCCACGATCACGTTGGTTTCGCGCATCGCCGCGACTCTGGCACCACCGGCGCGACCGAGTCCACGCCGCGCCGGCGCGATGTCCGCACGCATACCGGCGGTTTCCGCCCGCCGGCCCGCAAGCCGTATCCCGGTTCGGCAGGAAAATAGGCGCCGGCCGGTGACGGCGCTTGCCTGGTGTCACATTTGGGGGCACGTGGTCGGTCGAGAAACGACAGTCGGGGGCGCGCCCCGCAGCCCCGGATCGGAGGGACGGACGATGCCGGCATTGCCGTTGCCCGTGCTCGACCACGTCGTGGTGAACGTGCGCGATCAGATCGACGCCGGCGAGGCGGCCTACCGGCGGCTTGGCTTCGCCCTCACCCCGCGCGGATTTCACAGCATCGGCTCGGCCAACCACCTCGCGATGTTCGGAACCGACTATCTGGAAGTCGTCTCCGCCCCCGCGAGCGCCGCCGGCCGGCACGAAATCCTGGCCGTGCCGGCGGGGCTCAACGCGCTCGTCTTCGCCACCGAGGATTCGACCGCCACCTATGCCAGCCTGCACGCCGCCGGCCTGCCGGTCGCCCCGCCGCTGGAATTCTCCCGCCCGGTGACGCTGCCGCAGGGAACCCGCGACGCGGTGTTCCGCACCGTCCGCGTGCTGCCCGGCACCGCCGCGCCGGGGCGGTTCTATTTCTGCCACCACCTGACCCCGGACCTCGTCTGGCGCGATAGCTGGCGCCATCACCCGAACGGCACCATCGGGATCGCCCGCATCGTGATCGCCTCACGCGATCCGTCCGGGCTGGGCACCCTGTTCGCGCATCTGTTCGGCACCGAGATGGTGCGCCCGGCCGACGGCGGATGCACCCTGCTGCTCGGCCTGGCGCGCTGCGAGGTGACCACGCCGGGGGCGGTGCGGGCCGCCTTCGCCGAGGCCGCGCCGCAAGACGACGGCCGGACCGAGTTCATGGCGGCGCTGACCTTGCGGACCACGTCGCTCGACCGGGCGGCGGCGGCCCTGGCGGCCAACGGGGTTCCACACCGGCGGGAGCCGGATCGCATCCTGGTGCCGGCCACCGAAACCTTCGGCGTCACCCTGGAATTCGTGGCCTGATACCAGCTTGCGGAATGGCTGACCCTTCCAGCCGTTCCGCAAGCTGGTATCGCGCGCCGGGTTGGCGGGCGGCGGCGCGCCAAAAAAGACCCGATACCAGCCCGCGTTGACCCATCCTTCATGGGTCAACATCAAAGCGGGTTGGTATGAGCGCAGCGGCGCGCGGCCGGGGGGAAACCGGGTCCAGCCGCCAGGCGGCGCGGCGCGCCATCGCCTGCGCCGCCAGGGTGCCGTTCGCCGCCAGCCAGTCGCGCCCGCCGGCGGCGAGGCGCTGGCGCAGGCCCGGATCGCGGATCAGCCGGCTCAATGCTTCCCACCACGCGGCGGCGGAATTGGGAACCAGGATCCCGCCCGGGCCGTCGGCGACCGAGCCGCGATAGGCCGGGCCGTCGGAGGCGACGGTCGGCACCCCGAGCGCGGCGTATTCCAGCGCCTTGATCGCCGACTTCGTGGCTGCGAACGGCCCTTCCGCCAGCGGCGCGATGCCGATGTCCCACGCGCCTTGCTGGGCCAGCCAGTTGACGAAGCCGGGATAGGAAGCAGCGCTCGGCGGCGGCCCGATCCGCCCCGCCCAGGAAGGCAGGTCGGAGGCGGCAGCGATCCCGATCAGGTCGACGCTGACCTGCGGACCGAACGCCAGCAGCAGCCGCTCCAGCACCGGCGCCACCAGGGCGAAATCGGCCGCATGGGTCTGGCTGCCCATATACAGGATGCGCACCACCCCGCCCCGCCGCTGCCGCGCCGGCAGCGGGTCGGCCCAGAGCCGCTCGTCGAGGCCGTTCGCCACCACCGCCGCCTGGCCGCGATGCGGCGTGATGCGGGCCGCCAGCGCCGGGGTGGAGACGCTGACCACGTCCGCCCCCGCCAGCAGCCGTGCCACCGCCGGGGCCAGCGGCGCCAGCCGGGCGGCGTCCGGGTGTTCCGGCGGCAACGCCAGCAGGTCGTCGTCGAGGTCGTAGAGCAGGGTGATGCCGTGGGTCCGGCAGTGGCGCAGCAGCCGCGCCGCCTCCGCCTCCGACGTCAGCGCGTTGCGGTGGGTCGCGATGATATCGGCGCGCAGCGTGGTGACCGCCGCGCCAAGCGGCGCCAGGGTCACGTCGAGCCCGGCGCCGGCCAGCGGATGATCGAGCGGTTGCAGCAGCCGGATATAGGCGCAGGGCGTCAGCGCCCCGGTCTCGAAGCGTTCCGGCACCACCACCACGGAGCGGCGCGGCGGCGCGGCGCGGGGCGGCGTGAGAACCGCCGGCGCCGCCAGCCGGCCGGCGGCGTGGCGCCGGGGCT
>JAGWSV010000261.1 GCA_028869315.1 Rhodospirillales bacterium | reverse complement strand
GGCAGCGGCTCTATGCCCTCGGGCAGGTCGTGGGCGGTGAACGCCTCGAAGGCGATCGCCGCCAGCGGAACCGAGCGGTCCGGCGATCCCCGCACCACGAAACTGGCTCCCTCGTAGACGAGGTCCTCGGGCGCCGCCTCGAGCCGGTGGGCGGCGATCGTGCGGGCCTTGTCGATCACCCTGTCGGTGGCGAGGGCGATCGCGGTGCCGCCGACCGCGAGCGAGCGGGAGCCGTAGGTGCCCATGCCGAACGGAATGCGCGCGGTGTCGCCGTGCACCACCTCGATCTGATCCATCGGCACGCCGAGCTGTTCGTGCACCAGCTGGGCGAAGGTCGTCTCATGGCCCTGGCCGTGGCTGTGCGCGCCGGTGAACACCGTCACGCTGCCGGTCGGATGCACGCGGATATTGGCGCATTCATAGAGACCGGCGCGGGCGCCGAGCGAGCCGACCACCGCCGAGGGGGCGATGCCGCAGGCTTCCAGATAGGTGGAGATGCCGATGCCGCGCAGCTTGCCGTTGGCCGCCGCCGCCTTGCGCCGCGCCTCGAACCCGTCGTAGTCGGCCGCTTTCAGGGCGGCGTTCAGGGTCGCCGTGTAGTCGCCGCTGTCGTATTGCAGCGCCACCGGGGTCTGGTAGGGGAAGGCGTCGGCGGGAATGAAGTTCCGCCGCCGCAGCTCCACCCGGTCGATGCCGGTTTCCTTGGCGATGACGTCCACCAGCCGTTCCAGCAGGTAGGTCGCTTCCGGCCGGCCGGCGCCGCGATAGGCGTCCACCGGGACGGAGTTGGTGAACGCCGCCTTCACTTCCGCATAGATCGCCGGCGTCTTGTACACACCGGCGAGCAGGGTGGCGTAGAGATAGGTCGGCACGCAGGGGGCGAAGGTGGAAAGATAGGCACCCATGTTGGCGAGGGTGGACACCCGCAGCGCAAGGAAATGCCCCTCGGCGTCGAGCGCCATCTCGGCGACGCTGACATGGTCGCGCCCATGCGCATCCGACATGAAGCTCTCGGAGCGTTCGGCGGTCCATTTCACCGGCCGCTTCAGCTTGCCGGCCGCCCAGGTGACGATCGCTTCCTCGGCGTAATGGTATATCTTCGAGCCGAAGCCGCCGCCCACGTCCGGGGCGACCACCCGCAGGTGGTTTTCCGGGATGTGGAGCACGAAGGCGCCCATCAGCAGGCGGATCACGTGCGGGTTCTGGCTGGTGGTGTACAGGGTGTAGTCGCCCGACATGGGATCGAAGTCGCCGAGCGCGGCGCGCGGCTCCATGGCGTTCGGGATCAGCCGGTTGTTCTCAAGCTCGAGCTTGACGACCTTGGCGGCGCCGGCGAACGCGGCGTCGACCACGCCCTTGTCGCCGATATGCCAGTCGTAGCAGAGGTTGCCGGCGACGTCGTCGTGCACCAGCGGCGCGCCGGACGCGAGCGCGTCGCGCACCGTGGCGACCGAAGGCAGGTCCTCGTACTCGATCTCCAGCTTCTCGGCGGCGTCCTTGGCTTGCTGCCGGGTCGCCGCGATCACCACCGCGACCGGATCGCCGACATGGCGCACCTTGTCGATCGCCAGCACCGGGTGCGGCGGCTCGGCCATCGGCGAGCCGTCCTTGTTGTGGATCTGCCAGCCGCAGGGCAGGCCGCCGATATTTTCCGCCGCCATGTCGGCGCCGGTGAACACCGCAACGACGCCGGGGGACGCCTTGGCCGCCGCGACGTCAAGCCCGCGGAGGCGCGCATGCGGCCGGTCGGCGCGGCGGATATAGGCGTAGAGCTGCCCGGGGCGGTTGATGTCGTCGGTGTAGTGGCCGCGCCCGCTGAGAAAGCGCAGATCCTCCTTGCGGCGGACGGCGGCACCGATGCCCTCGAAGCCCATGACCCTACTCCTCCCTGCGATGCTGTCCGGTTATGTGTTGGTCTATTCGGCAGCGGCCGGCATCTGCCTGCCGTGCATCAACGGCCAGGCGGCGGCGATCGCCTTGACGATGTTATGATACCCGGTGCAGCGGCAGAGGTTGCCCTCCAGCCCGTCGCGAATCTGGTGCTCGGTCAGCCCTTCCGGGTGGGACTGCACGAGGTCGATCGCGCTCATCACCATGCCCGGGGTGCAGAAGCCGCATTGCAGGGCGTGGTGCTCACGGAACATTTCCTGCATCGGGTGCAGGGTGCCGTCGGCGGCCGCCAGACCTTCGATCGTGGTCACCTTGGCGCCGTCCGCCTGCACCGCCAGCATGGTGCAGGATTTTACCGAAGTGCCGTCCACATGCACGACGCAGGCGCCGCACTGGCTCGTGTCGCAGCCGACATGCGTGCCGGTCAGTCCGATCTTCTCACGCAGCACTTCCACCAGCAGGGTGCGATTCTCCACCTCGACCGTGTGTTGCGTGCCGTTCACCGTCAGGGATACCTGAGGCATCTTGTTCCCCTTCTGTCCGCTGGGTTGCGCCGTGGTGGGTGAGCCTTATGCACCGCCTCGCATACCCGAAACCCAGGGCAGGCCCAAGAGCCGACCCGAGGACGGGTGCCGTCGCTGGCGGTTTCCGCGGCGGAGAATGGTCGGGCGGGGGGCGGGAGGTCAAGCCGGGACACGCGCGAGCAACCGGAATGGCCCGCATTGGCCGCGCGTCCCGGCGCTCAAAAGATATCCGCCATCCGCCCCGTTGGGGCGGAGGGGGCGGGCGCCGATCCGCGGCATCCAGGTATGGAACGCCGACTCGTCCTGCACGCCGCCGGCGCGGACGCCCGGGCCGCGCACCCGGGCCGCGCACCCGGACCGCGCACCTGGACCGCCCGGGCCATCGCCACGCGGCGCGACGCTGCGGCCATGGCTGGCCTGGCTGGCGATGCCGGCTTCGTCCGCCCAATGGCTCGCCGCCGTCTTCTTCGCCGGCTGCATGATCGCGGGGTCTTCGCGGTCCAGCCGGGTCCGGAGGGCCGCCTCGCCGCGCTTGGTGGCCCACCCGCTCCCGACGCGCCGGCTGCCCCCGATAGCTTCGGCAGCCGCGATCCGGCGCCTGGCGGAGCGCACCGGGCTCGATGCGACGCGACCCAGGCCCGCGTCGCCTACCGGGGTCAGTTT
>JAGWSV010000260.1 GCA_028869315.1 Rhodospirillales bacterium | reverse complement strand
GGGCAGAGCGTGCCGTCGGCACGGCCGAGCGCGAGGCCCGCGCCGCCGAGGCCGCCGTGGCGACGGCGCGCGAGCAGGTGGTCCGCGCCGAAGCCGCCGCCGAGACCGCCGACCGGGCCTGGGGCACGGTGGCCGAACGGATCCTGGAGCGTCTCGGCGCCAACCCGTCCCTGCCCGAGGTTCCCGCCGAACTGACCTTGGACGCCGAGGACAAGGCGCGGCGCCGGTACGAACGGCTGGTGAAGGAACGCGAGGACATGGGCCCGGTGAACCTGCGGGCCGAGCTGGAGGCGGAGGAGGTGGAGCAGCAGGTTGCCGCCATCGACCGCGAGCGGGACGAGATCGGCACCGCCATCGCCAAGCTGCGCGGCTCGATCGGGCACCTCAACCGGGAGGGGAGGGAGCGGCTGTCGGCGGTGTTCGCCGAGGTGGACCGCCATTTTCAGGCGCTGTTCGCCCGCATGTTCGGCGGCGGGCGGGCGCATCTGGCGCTGGTGGGTTCGGACGACCCGCTGGCGGCGGGGCTGGAGATCTATGCCCAGCCGCCCGGCAAGAAGCTCGCCACCCTGTCGCTGCTGTCGGGCGGAGAGCAGGCGCTGACGGCGCTGTCGCTCATTTTCGCGGTGTTCCGCTGCAACCCGGCGCCGGTCTGCGTGCTCGACGAGGTCGACGCGCCGCTCGACGACGCCAACGTGGAACGGTTCTGCGCGCTGCTGGCGGACATGGTGCGGGAGACGGCGACCCGTTTCCTGGTGGTGACCCATCACCCGCTGACGATGGCGCGGATGGACCGGCTGTACGGCGTGACCATGCAGGAGCGCGGGGTGTCGCGGCTGCTGTCGGTCGATCTCGGCGCGGCCGTGGAGATGGTGGACTCGCCGCCGATGGCGGCGGAGTAGGAGGCGGCGGCACCGTGTCGCAGAAGGTCATCGGCCTGATCGGCGGCATGAGCTGGGAAAGCTCGGCCGAATACTACCGGATCATCAACGAACGCGTGCGCGACCGGCTTGGCGCCCTGCACTCCGCCCGCTGCCTGATGTGGTCGTTCGATTTCGCCGAGGTCGAAGCGCTGCAGCATGCCGGACGCTGGGACGACGCGACGGCGCTGATGATCGAGGCGGCGCGGCGGTTGGAACGCGGCGGCGCAGACTTCGTGTTGATCTGCACCAATACCATGCACCGGATGGCCGACGCGGTGCAGGCGGCGATCGTGTGTCCGCTGCTGCATATCGCCGACCCCACCGCCGCGCGCATCCGGGCCGCCGGGCTGCGCCGGGTCGGGCTGTTGGGGACGGCGTTCACCATGGAGCAGGCGTTCTACAAGGGACGGCTGGCGGAGCGCTACGGGCTGGAAGTGCTGGTACCCGATGCGGCCGACCGCGCGCTCGTCCATCGGGTGATCTATGAGGAACTGGTACAGGGGCGCGTCGTCCCGGCGTCCCGGGAAGCGTATCGCGCGGTGATCGCCCGGCTGGTGGCGCGCGGTGCGGAGGCGGTGATCCTGGGTTGCACCGAGATCATGCTGCTGGTCCGCCCCGAGGACAGCAAGGTGCCGTTGTTCGACACCACGGCGATCCATGCCGAGGCGGCGGTGGAGTTGGCGCTCGGATGACGGCTCAGAACCTGAAGGGGATCCGCACCCGCTCGTTCTTCAGTCGTCGGAAGCCGTATTCGTAGGTCGCGTCGCCCCTGACCGAGGAATAGATCCGTTCGATGCCGTTCCGCCGGATCAACTGCGCCTCGAGCACGCCCTTCTGGATGCGTGGCAGCCGGCCCGGATGGAATTTGACGCTGACCTTCACGTTCCGTTGAACATAGCGGTCGGCGGTGGCCTGATAGTAGGTGTCGTTCTTCCCGTGTTCGTTCACGTAGTGGATCGCGATCTCGCGGCGAACCACGAAGCGGGGTTGGATCCGGATGCGGGCAACGAGAAAGCGGAGGAGGAATTCGGGCACCAGGACGTTGACGAGTCCGAACGGCATGGCGTCGTCGAACACGTGCGCGATTTCCAGTCGCGTATCGCCCGATGTCGGCGGGATGTCGACATGGTCCCGGATCGCTCTCCGGCCGACGAACGCGCCGTGCGTGATCCTGTCCCGCGGGATCGTGCCGCCGAAGCTGGTCGACGCTTCCATGTAGTAGGCCGTCACGTCGGGTTGGTTGGCGCGCAGGTACTGGGTACGGGAGACCTGCACGTCGGCCCCGGTATGGTCGAGGAACTCGACCCGCATTTCCGATGCCAGAACAGAGATCGGGCGATCGCGGTTGCGAAGCGCCTCCCAGGTCATCACGACGCCGAGACTGCACACCGCGAGGAACAGCAACCGGTCGTACTCGAACAGGCCGAACAGGGACGGCTTCATGGCGAGCCGGCCTGCACCGACAAGGAAGCCGCGGATATCCTGCCGGTCCAGCAGTTCGGTGCCGCCGATCAATCCACCCAATGAGATCGTTGTAATGAGGGCCACGACGGCACGGGCGAACAACGCGATCTGACGCATCTCCGCCCCCGGGGTTGAGGTGTAACCGCGGTCAGATTGTCTCGGTGCTCATGGACATCTTGTAGCATTTCCACTGTTTCGTGGTCAAGTAAACCCCGATCGGGCAAGTATGGACGAAGACCGCCGGTCCCGGGGCTGTCCGGGCGCCGCCGGACTTTTCGCCCACATCGACATGGGGCGCGCCGCGTATCGGGTCAAGCACGTGGGGCTGCGCCGGTTGCGGCAAGGCCGGGGTCGCGCCGCGGGCCAGCCCTGCGAGAGCCGCGCGCCTTGATTGATCTCGCTCAATGGGCCGGAACCGGGGATGCGCGAAGCTTTGGCCATGACCATACAGAACCCGCTCTCGTCAGCGCCGAAGCCCCAATCGGCGCGGCAGCCGTGCCCCCGGTCCTCCGGGCCCGGTTTCGCGGCCAAGCCGGCCGGCATGGCCGACGTGCCGTTCGCCAAACTCGCGGTACTGGACAACCTGGTGCACGCCGCCGAGGGCCGGGCCACGCACGGCCTGTCGCCCACCGCGCTGGGGCTCGCCTGGCTCGACTGGGCCACGCATCTGGCCAACGCGCCGTTCCGACGGCTGGGCCTGCTGCGCGCCGCGCTGCACCAGGGCCGGCGGTTGGCGGAAGCGACCGCGACCGGCGAGACGGTGATCGCGCCCGCGGCCGGCGATCATCGCTTCGCCGCGCCCGGCTGGCAGAATCCCCCCTTCCATCTGATCCACCAGGCCTTCCTGCTCACCGAGGAGTGGTGGCGCCTGGCCGCCGCCGCGCCGGAGGGCACGGCGCGGGCCAACGACCGCATCGTTGCCTTCGCCGCGCGGCAAATGCTGGACGTGTTCTCGCCCTCCAACGTGCCGTGGCTCAATCCGGAAGTGATCGAGGCAACCGCTGCCAGCGGCGGGCGCAACCTGCTCGCCGGGGCGGCCAATTACATGCGCGACCTGCAGCAGGCGCTGGGCGGGCATCCCGACCGCACCGGATTCCGGGTCGGCGCCGATGTCGCCGCGACGCCGGGCAAGGTGGTGTTCCGCAACGAGTTGATCGAGCTGATCCAGTACGCCCCGAGCACGTCCCTGGTGCGGCCCGAGCCGGTGCTGATCGTGCCGGCCTGGATCATGAAATACTACATCCTCGACCTGTCGCCCGGGAACTCGCTGATCCGCTGGCTGGTCGGCCAGGGCCATACGGTGTTCGCGATCTCCTGGCGCAACCCGGGCGAGGCGCAGCGGGACCTGTCGCTCGACGACTATCGCCGCATGGGCGTGTTGGCGGCGCTGGATGCGGCCTGCGCGATCAGCGGCGCGCCCAGGGCGCACGCCGTCGGGTATTGCCTGGGCGGAACGTTGCTGTCGATCGCCGCGGCGGCCATGGCGCGCGACGGCGACGACCGGCTGGCCAGCGTCAGCCTGTTTGCCGCCCAGACCGACTTCACCGAGGCCGGCGAATTGCAATTGTTCATCACCGAGGACCAGGTGGACTTCCTCGACGACCTGATGACGGCACAGGGCTACCTGGACAGCCGGCAGATGGCCGGGGCGTTCCAGTTGCTGCGCTCCAACGACCTGATCTGGTCGCGCGCGGTGCGCGCCTACCTGCTCGGCCAGCGTGACCATCCCTCCGATATGATGGCCTGGAACGCCGACGGTACCCGCATGCCGGCGCGCATGCATCGCGAATACCTGCACCGCCTGTTCCTCGACGACGACCTCGCGGAGGGGCGGTTCCCGGTGGACGGGCGGCCGGTCTCGCTCGCCGACATTCGTGCGCCGTTCTTCGTGGTCGGCACCGAGACCGATCACATCGCCCCCTGGCGGTCGGTGTACAAGCTGCACCTGCTGAACGACGGGGACATGACGTTCGTGCTGACCTCGGGCGGGCACAATGCGGGGGTGGTGAGCGAGCCGGGGCACCCGCATCGGCATTATCGCCTCGCCCGGCGCCGGCATGGCGATCGCTATCAAGGGCCGGAAGAGTGGTTGGCGACGACGGTGCCGCAAGATGGGTCATGGTGGACGGCCTGGGCGGCCTTCCTGGCCAAACGCTCCGGACCGCCCGCGTCACTGCCGCCGATGGGGAACCCGACCTATCCGCCGCTGGCCGACGCGCCCGGAAGCTACGTGCTGGAACCCTGAGAGGGCGACGGCTGCGGGGCCGCCTGGCAAGGATGCGCCAGCCGGCCGGCCGCCGGGGTCAGTGGGTCCACATCTCCCGCCGGCCGTAGCGGAAATTATCCGCATAGGCCTTGGGCTGCTGGCGATGCGCGGCCGGCAGTTCCAGATCGTAGGCGATGCCGCGCTTTTCCGCATAGGCCACCGCTTCTTCCCGCGTGGCGAAGCCGAGGCGGACCTGCGCCTGCGTATCGGCGCTGCCGATCCAGCCCATCAGCGGGTCGGCGCGGCGCGGCTCGGACGGTTCGAACTCCAGCATCCATCGGTCTGTGCCGGCCCGGCCGGACTGCATGGCGTTCTTGGGCGGCTGGTAGATTCGGGCGCGCATGGCGGTTGGTTCGATCCTTGCAGTGTTGCCGGGCAGTGCAGCCGATAGAGTGGCCGAGAGCCGAGAAACTGGTCGGGGCGGCCGGATTCGAACCGGCGGCCTCGTGTACCCAAAACACGCGCGCTAACCAGGCTGCGCCACGCCCCGACCCAAAACGTCACCCGGGAGCGCTGGCCTCCGGAGCTTGCGCGTCCGCTAGCACATCGGCGGGACGGGTGGAACATCGCCGGCGCCGGCTTGCAGTGCAAACCGCTGCCGAGCGCCCGGCAGGGCCGGGCCAGGGGGCGGCCTTGCCGCCGGCCGGAACGATGCCTTCGGTTGGGCTCCGATCGCGGCGGAGTGTCCTGCCGCGTCCAACGCGGGTAGCGCGCGGGCGCGCCACCGGGTCGGTCAGCCGATCGCCGCGGCCGGCGCTCTCGTCTTTGGTCCGTGCGCCGCGTGCGCGGGATTTCCCGACGGCGCCGGCATAGCGGGCCGGAGGCGGGTCTCCTGCCGACCGGCGAACGCCATGCGCCGACATCTGCCGGCTTGGGTCGGAAACACTGCGTCGCGGCCGGCCCAAACCCGGCCACCACGGGATCGGCGGGAGGCCGCCGAGCCGCAGACTTTCGGCCGGCTGGCGCGGGACGCTACCGGAACATCGCGCCCTCGACCTTGTCTCCTACGGTGATGCCGAGGCGCCTGGTGGTGCCGCCCGCGAGTTCCAGGGTGGCGATGACCTTGCCGTGGCTGGCGATGATCCGCAGGCTGTGCGGCACCGTGTCCTCGGCGATCGAATCGATCGTGCCGTCCGCCCGGATGAACACCATGTCGAGCGGCACCAGCGTGTTCTTCATCCACATCCGCGAGACGTTGGCCTGCGACCAGAGAAACAGCATGCCGCCGTCGGCGGGGACGTGCTTGCGGAACATCAGCCCGGTGATCTGCTGTTCCTGCGTGCGGGCCACTTCCACGTCGAATTTATGGGGCTTGCCGTCCTTCGTGACGATGGTCAGCGGCTCCTTCGGCAGCACCGGCTGCGGTCCGGTGGGCTCGGTTCCCGGGTCGGTCTGCGCCAGCGCCGCGACCGGCGCGGCGAGCAGCAGGGCAAGGGTGAGGCGGCGGTTCATGCGGGCAGGCTCTCCTTCAGGATCGCGGCGGCGAGGCGCGGGATCTCCGCCCGCACCGGGCCTTCGCGCGGCGGATCGCGCAGGGTGGTGAACCAGTGCACCGGCGGGTTGCGCCCGGCGGCACGATCGAAGCGCAGGCCACGCAGCACGGCCTCGGCCGCCGGCGGCAGCCGATCGGGGATCGGCAGGTCGTTCAGGGTTGCCCAGATCGCTGCCCAGCACCGCCCCACCGACCACGGATTGTAGCCGCCGCCGCCCAGCACGAGAAGACGGGGCGTCAGGCCGCGCAGCGCCGCGGCCACCATGCAATGGGTGTTGTTGGACAGCGACAGCTTCGCCAGCGGGTCTTCCTCCAGCCCGTCGGCGCCGGCCTGCAGCATGATCGCCTGTGGCCGATGCGCCCGGATCAGCGGCAGCACCACGGCCTCGAACAGGGTGCGGAACTCGGTGTCGTTGCAGCCGGACGGCAACGGGAGGTTGTACGCGGCGCCGCCGGCGCGATCCGCCAGCGCTCCACTGAAGGGCCAGCGGCCGGCCTCGTGCAGGCTGATGGTCAGCACGCGCGGATCGTCGTGGAAGGCGTCCTGCACCCCGTCGCCGTGATGCGCGTCGATGTCGAGATAGACGATGCGGGTCAGACCCTGGTCGCACCAGGCGAGCAGGCCGAGCACCGGGTCGTTGATGAAGCAGAACCCGGCGGCGTGGTCCGGCCTTCCGTGATGGGTGCCGCCGCCGGGGCAGTGGACGATGCCGCCCTCAGCGGTCAGCTGCGCCGCCAGCAGCACCCCGCCGGCGGAGATGGCGGGGCGGCGGAACATCTCCCGGTAAACCGGATTGCCCTCCACCCCGAGCTTGTGGCGCCGTCGGTCGGTCTCCGTCGTCTGCTGCGTGGCTTCGGCGCGGCGCAGGGCGGCGACGTATTCCGGTGTGTGGAACCGTGACAGGTCCGCATCCGACGCCATCGGCGCGTCGCGGTAGGCGCCATCGGGCAGCCAGCCGAGGGCGCGGCAGAGATCGGTGCAGACCGAAACCCGCGGGACCGCCAGTGGATGTTTCGGTCCGTAGCTGGAGTTCCGGTATATTTCGCTACCGATATAGATCGGCCGGCTTGCCTCTGCCGGCATGGTTCAGCGTTGCGGCATGCCCTGCGGGATGACGGTGGTGACGATCGAGGTGTCCAGCGCCTCGTAGTCGTGATAGCCGATGGTTGCATAGAGCTCGGCACGGGTCTGCATGCGGTCGAGCATCGCCTGGGTGCCGCCGTCGCGGCGGATCGCTGCGTACAGATCCGCCTGCGCCTTGTTCGCCACCCGCAGCGAGCTGACCGGCCAGATCACCATCTTGTAGCCCATCGCCTCGAACTCGGCGGCGGTGAAGAAGGGCGTGCGGCCGAACTCGGTCATGTTGGCGAGCAGCGGCGCCTTCACCCGCCGGGCGAATTCGCGGAACATCTCGGCGGTGGTCAGCGCCTCGGGGAAGATCGCGTCGGCGCCGGCCTGGAGATAGAGTTCCGCGCGGGCCACCGCCCCATCCATCCCTTCGCTGGCCGCCGCGTCGGTGCGGGCGACCACGACGAGGTGCCGCCGGGCGCGGGCGGCGGCGGCGATCTTGGCTGCCATGTCGTGCGGATCGGCCAGCTTCTTGTCGTTCAGGTGGCCGCATTTCTTCGGCAGCAGCTGGTCCTCGATATGCACGGCGGCGGCGCCCGCATCCTCGAAGCTGCGGACCATGTGCATCACGTTCAGCGCTTCGCCGTAGCCGGTATCGCCGTCCACCAGTACCGGCAGCCCGCTCGCGCGGGCAAGCTGGCGGATGAAGAAGGAGGCCTCGTCCACCGTGATGATGCCGAGATCGGGCAGCCCCATGGAGGCCGTCATGGCGGCGCCGGAGAGATAAAGCGCCTCGAACCCGGCGGCGCGCGCCTGCAACGCGGCCTGGCCGTTATGGGCGCCGGGCAGTTGCAGGATCTGCCCGCGGGCCAGCAGGGCGCGGAAGCGATCGCCGGCGGGAACGGTGGGGAGGTCGGCGGCAACGAGATAGGTCATGGGGCGGGTCCGGCTCACCAGAAGATGCGGCCTTCTAAGTACCCGCAGCGGAGACCGGCCACAAGCGCGGCCGTCCTCTTGCTTCCGCTCCCGCTTCCATCATACCTGAAGCATGAAAAGCGCACGGGTCAGCCGAAGCGCGCCGCAAGGGAGAACGTAAGCAATGAGCCTGTCACCTGCTGGGGTGCCACGCCGTGGCACCACGCGCCGGACCCTGCTGGCCGCGGTCGGCGCGGCCGGGGCCGCGAGCGGCCTTGGCATGCCGTTCATCCGTCCGGCCGAGGCGGAGGGTCCGATCCGCATCGGCCTGCTGCTCGCCAAGACCGGCAGCATCGCGGCACAGGCGCAATATCTTTCCTACGGCACCTATCTCGCCGCCGCGGAGCGGGGCCACAGGATCAACGGCCGGCCGCTCGAGCTCGTGTGGTACGACGAACCCTCCACCCAGGGCGCGCAGCAGAATTTCCACAAGCTGGTGCAGGAGGAGAAAGTGGTGGCTGTGCTCGGCGGCACGCTCAGCTCCTACGCGCTGGCCGAGGAAGCCGTGGCCCAGCAGCTCAAGATCCCGTACTGCTGCGACAACGCCGCGGCGACCGAGATCACCGGCAGGAACTGCAACCGCTTCACCTTCCGGCTCAACACGCCGGTGCAGGTGCAGGCGAACATGTTCGCGCCGTTCCTGATGGGCTACGGCAAGAAGTGGTACTTCCTGACCGCGTCCTACGCGTTTGGCCAGGACATCGCCCGCTCGTTCAAGGCGCTGCTGAAGGCGGCCGGCGGCACTATCGTGGGCGACGACACCGTGCCGCTCAACACCTCCGACTACAGCGCCTACATCCTGAAGATCCGCGCCGCCCAGCCGGACATGGTGCTGGGCGGGCTGGCCGGCGACCTCGGCACCTGCCTCAAGCAGTGGAACGACATGGGCATGAAGGGCAAAATCCCGTTCGCCGAGATCGCGATCGGCGATTCCGACATCTGGGGCGTCGGGCCGCAGGCGGCCACCGGGATCTACACCTCGTTGTGGTGGTACAAGAACCCCGCCAATACCCCGGCCGAGCAGCGGATGGCGGCCGACCACGAGAAGAAATACGGCAAGCCGGCGGCCGACAAGTCCTGGATGGGATGGCTGTCCGCACGTTCTTTATTCGAATCCATCGAGGCCGCGAAGTCCACCAGGCCGATGGCGATCGTCGAAGCGCTGGAACACTGGAAGGACAGCGGAACCGGCGTGTTCTACCGGCCGTTCGACCACCAGATGATGCTGCCCAACCTGGTGGTGAAGGTGAAGTCGAAGATCACCGACAAATGGGACTTCTTCGACGTGATCGCGACGGTGCCGAAGAACCGCGCGGACCTGTCGAAAGCGTACGGGAGCGAGGCCGGGATCGGCTGCCATTTCCCGCCCGCCTGATCCGCAGGGCCGATCGCGATGCTCTCGCTGTGGCTGTCGCAGCTTGCCAACGGCCTGGTGCTGGGCGGGCTCTATGTGCTGATCGCGATCGGCCTTTCGATCATTTTCGGCCTGCTTGGGATCGTGAACTTCGCGCATGGCGCGTTCTTCGCGCTGGGGGCGTATTTCGCCGTCACCCTGTTCAACGCCCTCGGTTGGCCCGCGGTGGTGCTGGCGCCGATCCTGGTCGGGCTGGTCGGCATGGTGGTGGAACGATTGCTGATCCACCGTCTCTACGACAAGGAGCCGCTGGTCAGCCTGATCGTGACCTTCGCGCTGGCGCTGATGCTGGAAGCGCTGACCCGGGTGATCTGGGGCGGGCTCGGGCTGCCGTTCAGCGCGCCGCCGTTCCTGTCCGGCATCTTCCTGTGGGGACCGGTACTGGTCACCCGCTATCGCTTCTTCGTGTTCGCCACCACCGTGGCGCTGCTGGTCGCGTTGTGGGCGTGCCTGCAGTTCACCCCGTATGGCCGCATCCTGCGCGCCGGCTCGCGCGACCCTGAAATGGTCGGGCTGCTGGGCATCCGGCTGCCGCGCGTGCTCACCGCGGTATTCGGCCTTGGCTGCGCCATTGCCGGCATCGCCGGGGTGCTGGCGGCGCCGCTGTGGACGGTCGATCCGACGATTTCGGAAAACGCGATCATGCCGGCTTTCGTGATCGTGACGATCGGCGGGCTCGGCTCCTTCCCCGGCGCGGTGATCGCCGGGCTGCTGGTGGGCGAGGTGGTGACCATCACCATCCAGTTCGCCCCCGCTGCGTCCGGCGCGATCATGTACATCTTCATGGCGGCGGTGCTGCTGGTCCGGCCGCGCGGCCTGCTGGGCGAGCGCTGGGAGCGGTTCGAATGAGCACGGCCCTGGGCGTCGCCCGCGGTCGCCCCGGCCTGCCCGCGGCGCTGCGCCACCCCGTGCTCTGGGTGGCGGTGGCGCTGGTCGCGCTGAGCGGCCTCTGGGCCGCGATCGACGCGCCCGAGAGCCTGATCACCGAGATCGCCATCTACACGCTGTATGGCGCGGCGGTGAACCTGCTGGTCGGCTATACCGGGCTGGTGCCGTTCGGCGCCTCGGTGTTCTTCGGCTGCGCCAGCTACGCCGCCGCCATCTCCCTGTTGCGCGTCGTGCCGAACGAGATCGCGGCGCTGGTCTTCGCGGTCGGGTTCAGCCTGGTGCTGGCGCTGTGCATCGGCCTCATCATCCTGCGCCGGCGCGGGCTCTATTTCTCGCTGCTCACCCTGGCCTTCTCGCAGACCGCGTTCGAGATCGCGTTCAAATGGACCGCGCTCACCGGCGGCGAGAACGGGCTGCAGAACGTGCCGCGGCCGCTGCTGGCCGATCCGGTCGCGTTCCACGTCTTCGCGCTCGCGACGGTGACGGGGGGGATGTGGCTGCTGTGGCGCATCGCCCATTCGCCGTTCGGCCGCACGTTGCAGGCGCTGCGCGACAACGAGCAGCGGGTGCGCAGCCTGGGCTACGACACGTTCCGGCTGAAGCTGACGGCTTTCGTCGTGATGGGCGGCTTCATCGGCTACGCCGGGTCGCTGCTCGCGCTGCTGCTGCGCGGCGCCTATGCCGACAATCTCGGCTGGCAGCACGCCGGCGACGCCCTGCTGATGACCGTGCTGGGCGGGGTGCACCAGTTCCTGGGCCCGCTGTTCGGCGCCATCACCTTCGTGATCCTGGAAGACCGGCTGTCGGCGCTGACGCAGAACTGGTGGCTGCTGTTTGCCCCGGTGATCCTGGTGTTCGCGCTCGGCTCCCCCGAAGGGATCATCGGGCTGGCGCAGCGGATCATGGGCCGGCCGCGCTGGACCCTGACCCGTCCTGGCATCCCGCCGCGCCCCGCGGCGATCGCGCCGTGGCAGAGCGCGCATCTGGCGCTCGATGCGAACCAGCCGATCCTGGAGGTGAGCGGGCTGCACAAGCGCTTCGGCTCGCTGATCACCGCGAGCGACCTGCGCATCGAGGTGCATCCCTTCCGGCTGCACAGTTTCATCGGCCCGAACGGGGCCGGCAAGACCACGTTCTTCAACATGCTGACCGGCTTGCTGACGCCGGACGCCGGAACGATCCGCTTCCAGGGGCGCGACATCACGCGACTGGCGGATTTCCGCCGGGTGCGGCTCGGCCTCGGGCGGTCGTTCCAGATCCTCAGCGTCTTCCGCATGCTGACAGCGTTCGAGAACGTGCGCATCGCGGTGCAGGCGCGCCATCCCGCCGCCGGCGGGCTCTGGCGCGACGCCTATGCGATGGCTGCGGTGAACGCGCGCACCTGGTCGCTGCTGGACGCCGTCGGGCTCGCCGACCGGGCCGGGGAGATGTGCAAGAACCTCGCGCATGGCGAGAAGCGGCTCTTGGAGATCGCCATCACCCTGGCGACCGAGGCGACGCTGCTGCTGCTGGACGAGCCGCTGGCGGGGCTGGCCGAAGCCGACCGCGACGTGGTGGGGCGGCTGATCCGCCGGCTTGCGGACAGCCACGCGGTGCTGCTCATTGAGCACGACATCGACCGGGTACTGGCGTTGTCGGACCGGATTTCCGTGCTCCATCAGGGCCGGCTGATTGCCGACGGCAAGCCGGCCGAGGTCGCCGCCGACCCGGAGGTGATCAGCGCCTATCTCGGCACGGCGCATGGCGCGCCGCCGTCGGCCGCCGTCTCGCCGGCGATATCCGCCGCGCGCGCGCCGCGCCCGCTGCTGGAGATCAGCGGCCTCGGCGCCGGCTATGGCGGGAGCACGGTGCTGGACGGCGTCGATCTCTTGGTCGGTGTCGGGGAGGCGGTGGCGTTGCTGGGACGCAACGGCGTCGGCAAGACCACGCTGCTGCGCGCCATCACCGGCACCGTGCGCGCCTCGGCCGGCAGGATCGTGCTGGAGGGCGCGCCGATCGCCGGGCGCCCGAGCTTCGAGATCAACCGCCGCGGCATCTCCCTGGTGCCGGAAGGACGCCGGGTGTTCCCGAACCTCACGGTGATCGACAACCTGCTGCTGGCCGCGCGGCCGGGTGGAGCGAGCCTGGATGAGGTCTACGACCTGTTCCCGAAGCTGCGCGTGCTGGCCCGCGCGCGCGCGGAAAGCCTGTCGGGCGGCGAACGGCAGATGCTGGCGATCGCGCGGGCGCTGATGGTGCCCGCGAAATTGATTCTGCTCGACGAGCCGTTCGAGGGCCTGGCGCCGGCGATCGTGCAGGAGGTGATGACGGCGCTGGAGCGGCTACGCGGCACCGTGGCGATGGTGATCGTGGAGCACCACGCGGAAACCGTGCTGCCGCTGGTCGATCGCGCCTATGTGCTGGTGAACGGCCAGGTGGCGTTCGCCGGCAGCGCCCCCACCCTGCAAGCCGATGCCGCGTTGCAAGCGCGGCTGCTGGGCGTGATGCAGGCGGAGGCGAACGTGGCGTAGTACCCGCGCAGGCTGGAGCCCTCTGGCCGGCGCCTCCTGGCCAGCCAGGACGCCGGCAGCGGCGACCGGACGCCACGGCGGCGCGGCATCCGTTGCCGAGCGCTACCGCCGTCCCCCCGCGGTGCTGGAACCGAACAGCAACGTCAACGGAATCGCGGCGAACGCCGCCAGCGCGGTGAAACGGAACAATTCGGCGTAGGCCGGGACCGCCGCCTGCTGGACCAGCATATGGTTCATCAGCCCGATCGCCGCGTGTTCCGCCCCGATCGCGGTGTGCCCCAGGCCGCGCAAGGTGGCGGTGAGGCCGGCCAGGGCTTCCCCATACGGTGCCGATAGCGGCGAGAGGTGTTCGGACAGATAGGCCTGATGGATCTGCGTCCGCTGCTGCACCAGGGCGATGGTCACCGAAATCCCGATCGACCCGGCGATGTTGCGGAACATCGAGTAAAGCGCCGCCGCATCCGCATTGAAGCGCCGCGGCAGGGTGGAATAGGCCAAGGTGCTGTTCGGCACGAACAGGAACGCAAGCCCGACCGTCTGCAGGGCGCGGAACGAAGCCAGCGTCCAGAAGTCGATCTGCAATGTCAGGTTCGACGCGTACCAGGCGGAAAACCCGAGCGCGAAGAACCCGAAGGCCAACAGGTGCCGGGTCTGGAAGTTCGGCAGCGCGAACTTCGCCACCACCGGGATGAACAGGATCATCACCGCGGCGCCGGGGGTCAGCAGCCACCCGGCCAGCAAAGCGTCGTAGCCTAGCCATTGCTGCGCGAAGGCCGGGATCAGCAGGTTGGTGGAGTAGAGGATCGCCCCGATCGCCGAGATGGTGATCACGCCGACCCCGAAATTGCGGTCCCCGAGCGCGCGCAGGTCGACGACCGGCTTGTCGGTCAGCAGCAGCCACGCCACCGCCCCGGCGATCCCCACCGCCGCCAGCAGGGCGAACAGACGGATGAACGGAGAGCCGAACCAGTCGAGATCCTCCCCCCGATCCAGGACGATCTGCAACGACCCGAGCCCGAGCGCGATCAGGCCGATGCCCCCGTAGTCGATCTCCCGCGGGCTGGCGCGGTCGCGCAGCACCCAGGGCGGATCCTCCACGAAGCGCGCGACCGCAGTGAACGCCATGATCCCGACCGGGACGTTGATCAGGAACACCCAGCGCCAGGTGAAGCTGTCGGTGATCCAGCCGCCCAGGGTCGGGCCGATGATCGGCGCGAAGATCACCGCGATCGCCACGATCGAGAACGCCCGCCCGCGCTGCGAGGGTTCGAACGTGTCGAGGACGATGGCCTGCTGGTTGGGTTGCAGCCCGCCGCCGAACAGTCCTTGCAGCAGCCGGAACGCCACCAGCTCCGGCAGGCTGGTGGCGATGCCGCAGAGGAAGGAGCAGACGGTGAACATGGCGATGCAGATCAGGAAGTACCGCTTGCGCCCGATCAGCTTGCCCACCCACCCGGCGACTGGCAGCACGATCCCGTTGGCCACCAGATACGACGTCAGGACCCAGGTCGCGTCCTCGTAGCTGGAGGAGAGGCTGCCCGAGATATAGGGCAGGCTGACATTGACGATGGTGGTGTCCAGGATCTCCATGAACGGCGCCAGGGTCGCCACGGCGGCGATCAGCCACGGGCTCGCCTGCGGGCGCCAGAGGGCGTCGGCGCTCACCATCCCGGCGCCGGAGCCGCTCATCGTACCCGGATCGTGGGTTCGACCGAAAGCCCGAGCGGCAGCGGCCGCGTGGGGTCGAGCCCGCTGTCGATGTCGATCCTGACCGGCACCCGTTGCACGATCTTGACGTAGTTGCCGGTCGCGTTCTCCGCCGGGAAAGCGCTGAACCGCGAGCCGGTGCCGTGCTGGATGCTGTCGACGTGCCCGACCAGTTTCAGTTCGGGATACGCATCCACGTGGATGCGCACCCGCTGGCCGGGGCGGATGCGGTCGAGCGCGGTCTCCTTGAAATTCGCCGTGACCCACAACCGGCGCGTGACCAGCGCCAGGATGGCCTGTCCTGGCTGGACGAAATTGCCCTGTTCCACGTTGCGCTTGGTGATCCACCCTGCCTGCGGCGCCCGCACGGTGGTCCGGGCAAGGTCGAGCGCGGCCGTCTCCAGTTCCGCGCGGGCCAGGGCCACGGCGCCGCGCCGTTCGTGCAGGCGCGCCTCGGCTGCGGCGATCTGTTCGGAAACGGTGCTGGCTTCCTGCAGCGCGGCCTGGGCGCGCGCCACCGCGGCGGCGGCGGCGAGATGCGTCGCGGTGGCGTCATCGATCGCCTGCTGGGTGGTCGCCTGGCGCGGCATGCGGAGTTGGCGGCGCCAGTCGGTATCCGCTTTGCGTGCATCCGCCTGCGCCGTGGCCAGGGACGCCCGGGCGGCCGCCAGTTTCGCCGGCGCCGTGATGCGGATTTGCGCGAGGGTGACCGCGGCCTCCTCCGCCAGCGCCTGCGCCTGTTCGAGCCGCGCCTGTGCCTGGTCCCGCGCCGCCTGGTAGCTGCGCGGGTCGATTTCGATCAGCTTCTGCCCCGCCGTCACGCGCTGGTTGTCGTGCACCAGCAGTGCGTCCACCTTGCCGGCGACTTGCGGCGCCACGGTGACCGCATGGCCGTCGATGAAAGCGTCGTCGGTGGTCACTTCGTTGCGAGTGAGCCACCAGTAGCCGATGGCGCCGCCGATCAACGCCAGGGCGATCAGCAGGACCGCGAGACGCGCGCGCGGGCGGCCGGACCGTCGCGGAAGGCTGACGCCCCCGGGTCCGGTCGCAAGGTCCTTGGGGGCGCTGCGCACGTCGTCCATGGTCTGCGGGACCCTAGCCGGCCGCCGCCCGCCTGCAAATTGTAATCGGTCGTTAATTCTTCACCAACGGCGCGTGAGTCCGGTCCGGCTTCACCGACATCCGGGCCAGCAGCAGTACCTCGTCGGTGCGGCGCCCCGGCACCGCCAGCCCGGGAACCGGCGCCAGGGGCGGCTGCCGGCGCAGCGTCCCCGGCAGGATGCGGTTATACCACCACATCGCCCGCCGCGGCTGGTGCGCCAGCACCCACATGCCGAGCGCGACGAGCGCGGGCCAGCGCGGGCGCAGGCCGAAGCCGGCGCTCGCCTCGACCTCCCAGCCGTGCTGCGCCAGCACCGCTCCGAGCGCATCGATCCGATAGCGGCGGCAATGGCCGACGGCGTCGTCGAACCGGCTCCAGCGTGTCGGGTCGAGCGGCACCGACAGCAGCAGCGCCGCGCCCGGGGCGGCCACCCGCGCCAGTTCGGCAAAGGCCGCGGCGTCGTCGGTCACGTGCTCGATCACGTCGAGGGCGGCGATCAGGCCGAAGCCGCCGGCCCGATAGGGCAGGGCCGCCGCCGAACCCTGTACCGCCCGCCCGCCCGCCGCCCGCAGGACCGCGACCGCGGCGGGGCTCGCGTCCAGGAAGTCGCTGCCCGCCAACGGCAGCCGGGGCCGCAGTCCGGGGCCGATTTCCAACCGCGGCACGCCCTCCGGCGGGAGTACGTCGCGGACCAGCGGCCAGGTGTTGAAGCTCTCCGGCGGAACCAGGCGCGCTGCGGCCCAGAGCGGGTCGTAGAAGCGGCGGTTGCGGGCGAAGGCCGGATCGGCCGCCACGCCGCCGGCCGGCGAAACCCTTGCCGCCGTTTCGTTCCCGCTCACGTTGTCGCTCTCCATTCCGGCGCTCTCCATTCCGGTCCGCCTCGACCGCGGCGCCTCACTTTCGACCCGCTCAAACGAACTCAAGCAGCGTCGCTTCCAATAGCGCCGACTGCCGTCTTGCGTCGAAGTCCCGCAAGGCCCGGGTCCGCGCTGCCGCCGCCCAGACCGCACGGCCGGCCGGATCGGTTGTCAGCCGCGCCATGGCCGCGGCCAGGGCGGCGGCATTGCCGGCCGGCACCCGCAGGCCCGGTCCGTCCGCATCGAACACGCCCTCCAGCCCCGCCCGGTCGGAGCCGATCAGCGGTACGCCCAAGGTCATCGCCTCCACCGCCACCGTGGGCAGTCCCTCGGCGTCGCCGCCGCGCCCGGTGATGCTGGGCACCACGAGGCCGAGAGCGCCTTCCATCCAGCTCCGTACCTGCTCCGGTGTCTGCCAGCCGGTGAGGGTGACCCCGCCGACCGCCGCGGCGCGTTTGCGTAGGTCGGGGAGCAGCGGCCCGTCGCCCACCAGCACCGCGTGGGTCGTGTCGCCGCTGGCGCGCAACCGGCTCAGCGCGTCCAGCAGCACGAACACGCCCTTCTTCTCCACCATCCGGCCGACGAACAGCAGATGGCCGGGGTCGGGCGGCGGGGCCGCTGCCGGCGCCGGTTCCACCCCGATCGGCAGGACGGTCAGCTTGCCGGGCGGAAAGCCGCGCCGGATCAGCTTGTCGCGCACGGAGACGGAGACGCACACGAACAGCGACGCATAGGCCCACAGCGCCGGCAGGCGGCGGGCGAACACGCCCGGCCAGGGGCGGGTGCGGTAATGCACGTCCTTGTGGGCGTCCCCGCCATGGAAGGTGACCACCAGCGGCACGCCGAGACGCCGCGCTAGTGGCAACGCGAGCGCCCCGCCGCGGCCGAACTGCGCGTGCACCAGGGCCGGCGCCAGCGCCCGCAGCCGCGCGAGGTCGGGTGCCATCCCCGCCTGCTTGAACAGCGCGCGGCGCAGCGCCCCGGCGGGTCCGTCGCCGCCCAGGATCATCGGGTCGATGCCGGCCCCGGGCAGGTCGGGGTCGCGCCGGCAGCCGATCCAGACCGGGGCGAGCCGAGTGAAGCCGAGATACTGCCGGCGCATGAACCCGTGTTCCGATCGCGGCAGCAGCCGGTCGCGATAGACGAGGACGGTGCGCGGCGCGGCTGGCGCTGTGGTCACATCGGCCGCCGGGGTGCCGGGGCGGCGCGCGCCGCGAGCGGTTGGCCGAGATTCGGGCGCGGGGCGAGCCGCTTGCCCTGCGCGCCGCCGGCGTTCACCCGGCGGGCCAGAGCCAGGCGGCGCCGCGCACGCCGGACGAATCGCCGTGCTTGTTCTTCACCACCGGCGTGCGCACCACGTCGCTGAACACGTGGCGCCCGATCAGCCCCGGCAGTTCGGCGTAGAGATGGTCCATGTTGGACAGCCCGCCGCCCAGCACGATCACGTCCGGATCGAGCATGTTCACCACCACCGCCAGCCCGCGCGCCAGCCGGTCCACGTGCTGGGCCAGCGCGTCGCGTGCCTTGGCGTCGCCGGCCGCGGCGCGGGCCGGCAGGGAACCCGCGTCGTGCGCCTCCGGTCCGTCCACCGCGGCGGCGAGCGCCGGGCCGCAGACATAGCGTTCCAGGCAGCCCCACTGGCCGCACCAGCAATGTGGTCCCGGCACCTCGTCGATGCTCGGCCAAGGCAGCGGGTTGTGGCCCCATTCGGCGGCGATACGGTGCGGGCCGCGATGCAGCTTGCCGTCGATCACCACCCCGCCGCCGATGCCGGTGCCCAGGATCACCCCGAACACAAGCCCGTAGCCGGCGCCGGCGCCATCGGAGGCTTCCGACAGGGCGAAGCAGTTGGCGTCGTTGTCCACCCGCACCTCGCGCGCCAGCTTGGCGCTGATGTCGCGGTCGAAGGTGTGACCGTTGAGCGCGATGGAACTGGCGTTCTTCACCCGCCCGGTCGCCGGGCTGATGGCGCCGGGGATGCCGATGCCCACGGAGGCGGTGATCCCGAGCGTCGCCTCCGCGCCCAGCACGAGGTCGGCGATCGCCGCCAGGGTGGCGTCGTAGCCGGGCGGGGTGGGCACGCGGTGGCGCAGCGCCTCCGTGCCGTCGGGGGTGAGGACGGCGATCTCGATCTTGGTGCCGCCGAGGTCGATGCCGATGCGATGCTGGTTCATGGGTGCAGAATGCGGCGGCGGCACGGCTTGCTCAAGCCGTCACGACGGGGCCAGGATGGCCGGCATGAGCGAGACCCTGCTGGACGTGAAAGGCCTGAACTGCCCGCTGCCGGTGCTGCGGGCCAACCGCAGCCTGCGCGGGATGGAGCCGGGGGCGCGGCTGCGGGTGCTTACCACCGACCGCGCCGCGGTGGCCGACTTCCACGCCTATTGCCAGGAAACGGGACACGCACTGCTCGCCTGGTCGGAGGAGGCCGGCGTGTTCAGTTTCCTGATCCGTCGCCGCGCCGAGGACCCGGCGCCGAAGGAGGACGGCCCATGACCCATCGCGATCCCAGGTCGCTTCAGGCGGGGCATTCCCGATGAGCACCGCGCTGTTCACCCATCCCGCCTGCCTGGGCCATGCGCCGGGCCCGTGGCATCCGGAACGGCCGGACCGGCTGCGCGCCGTGCTGGCGGCGCTGGAAGGCGAGGCGTTCGCGCCCCTGCTGCGGGAGGCCGCGCCGGACGCCACCCCCGAACAGCTCGCGCTGGCCCATCCGCCGAGCTACGTCGAGGGGATTCTCGCGATCCGTCCGGCTGCCGGCGAAACCTTGCAGCTGGATGCCGACACGGCGATGAGCGAGGGCAGCGCGGCCGCCGCGCTGCGCGCCGCCGGCGGCGCCGTCGCCGCGGTTGACGCGGTGATGGACGGCTGGGCGCGCACCGCCTTCGCCGCCGTCCGCCCGCCCGGACACCATGCCGAACCGGCGCGCCCGATGGGGTTCTGCCTGTTCAACAACGTCGCCGTCGCGGCCCGGTGGGCGCGCGCCCGCTGGGGCCTGAAGCGGGTCGCGGTGGTGGATTTCGACGTCCATCACGGCAACGGCACGCAGGCGATCTTCGGCCCGGATGCGGATCTGTTCTACGGATCATCGCACCAGAGCCCGTGCTACCCCGGCACCGGCGCGGCGCACGAACATGGTGTGGCCGGCAACGTGGTGAATGCGCCGCTGCCGCCGGGCGCGGGCAGCGACGCGTTCCGCGCCGCCTGGTCCGGGACCATCCTGCCGGCGCTCGCCGAATTCGCCCCCGAACTGCTAATCGTTTCGGCCGGCTTCGACGGCCACAAGGCCGATCCGCTGGCGGAACTGCAACTGGAGACGGACGACTACGCCTGGGTCACGGAAGAGTTGCTGCGGATCGCCGGCGGTCGGCTGGTGTCGGTGCTGGAGGGCGGCTACGACCTCGACGCGCTGGCCGCAGCGGCGGCCGCGCACGTGCGCGTGCTGATGGGCGCCGCCTGATGGTCCCCGCCTGATGGAGGAGGTCTCGATCCGCGAACGGGTGAAGCGCCCGCCGGCGCCCGCCATGGTGGAGAGCTACTACGGGCCGGCGCTGGAGCGGTCGTTCCTATACCAGTTCGATATGGAGATGTGGGTGCATCTCGCCCATTGCGCGATGCTGGAACGCCAGCGCATCATCGCCGCGGCGGACGCGGCGGCGATCCGGCGCGCGCTGCTCGATCTGCACGCGGCGGGACCCACGGCGCTGACCGTGGATCACGCGCTCGAGGACATGTACAGCTATATCGAGCGCCACCTGACCCGTACCCTCGGACCCGAGGTCGGCGGGCGCGCGCACACCGGGCGCAGCCGCAACGATCTCAACGTCACCACCTGGCGCATGACCCTGCGGGGCCTGCTGGGCGAGGTGCTGGCGGCGCTGCACGGACTGCGCCGCGTCGTGCTGGACCAGGCGCGGCGCCACGCCGGCACGGTGATGCCCGGCTACACCCATTGGCAACACGCGCAGCCGGTGACCTTGGGCTACTACCTGCTCGCCTTCGCCGATGCGCTGGCACGCGATTTCGCCCGGCTGCGCGCGGCCTATGACCGCACCGATCGTTGCCCGCTGGGGGCCGGCGCGCTCGCCACCACCGCGTTTCCGCTCGATCGCGCGTTCACCGCCGAGGCGCTCGGCTTCGCCGGGCTGGTCGAGGTCGCCTACGACGCCGTTTCCTCCCGCGACGACGCGGCCGAGGCGGTGGCCGCCTGCGCGGTGCTGACGACTGGGTTGTCGCGGCTCGCCGTCGATCTGCAGGCCTGGAGCACCTACGAGTATCGCTTCGTCGAACTCGGCGACCAGCACTGCGCCGTGTCCTCCATCATGCCGCAGAAGAAGAACCCGGCGGCGCTGGAGCATATCAAGGCGACCGCGGCGATGGTCGCCGGCGCGCTGACTTCGGTGCTGGCGGCGAGCAAGAACACGGCCTTCGCCGACGTGTCGGACGGGGTGACGGCGCTGAACGAACCGGCCATCGACGCCGCGGTGCGTACCCGCCGCATCCTGGCGCTGGCCGCCGACGTGCTGGGCGCGATCACCGTGTTTCCGGAACGGATGGCGGCGTTCGCCGCCACCGGCTACGGCACCGCGACCGAACTCGCCGACGTCATCGTACGAGAGACCGGGCTGTCCTTCCGGATGGCGCACAACATCGTCGCCACCGTGGTGGCCGGCGCGATCGCGTCGGGCCGCGCGGCGAACGAGATCGAAGCGGCGGACCTGGACGCGGCGGCGGAGCGGCTGTTTGCCCGGCGCCTCGACCTGTCGGCGGAGGTGGTGCGCGCCGCGCTCGACCCGGCGGAGAACGTCCGCCGGCGCAGTGTGACCGGTGGCCCGGCGCCGGAGAACATGCAGGCGATGCTGGCGGCGCGTGACGCCGCGCTGGCGGCGGAGACGGACGACGTGGATCGCCTCGCCGTGCACTTGGCGGCGCGGCGGGCGGTGATGTTCGGCGCCGATTGACGCGCCGGGGTTTCATGGAAGGGATAGGGCGATGCGCAACAGCGAAATGATCTGGCAGCTTGTCGATGCGAAATCGGAGCCGTTCATCGCGCTCAGCGACCGCGTCTGGGGCATGCCGGAGCTTGCCTACAACGAATACCGCTCCTGCGCCGAACACGTCGCGATGCTGGAGCATCAGGGCTTCCGGATCAGCCGCGATATCGCCGGCATTCCGACCGCCGTGATGGGCGAGGCCGGCGAGGGCGGTCCGGTCATCGCCATCCTCGGCGAGTACGACGCGCTGCCCGGGCTCAGCCAGGAAGCCGGGGTCGCCGAGAAGCGGCCCTTGCCCGGCGACGGCTACGGCCATGGGTGCGGGCACAACCTGCTCGGCTCCGCGTCCCTGCTCGCCGCGACGGCGGTGAAGGACTGGCTTGCCGCCTCCGGCACGCCGGGCCGGGTGCGCTATTACGGCTGCCCGGCCGAGGAAGGTGGGGCGGCCAAGGGTTTCATGGTCCGCGCCGGCGCGTTCGACGACGTCGATATCGCGATCTCCTGGCATCCCTCGGCGTTCTGGGGGGTGAACGAGGCGCGCTCGCTCGCCAACACGCGGATCGATTTCACCTTCAATGGCCGCGCCTCGCACGCCGCCGCGGCGCCGCATCTGGGCCGCTCCGCCCTTGATGCGGTGGAGTTGATGAGCGTCGGCGTGAACTACATGCGCGAGCACATGCCCTCCGACGCGCGGGTGCATTCCGCCATCCTGGATGCCGGCGGCATCGCGCCCAACGTGGTGCAGGCGCGCGCCGTCGTGCGCTACCTGATCCGCGCGCGCGACCTGCCCGACCTCACGCGGCTGATCGCGCGGGTGCGCAAGATCGCCGACGGCGCGGCGCTGATGACGGAGACCCGGGTGGAGACGAAGGTGATCAGCGCGGTTTCCAACCTGCTCGGCAACAAGCCGCTGGAACGGGCGCTGCAGGACAATCTGGAGCGACTCGGCCCGCCGCCGTTCGACGCCGCCGACCGTGCGTTCGCCGCGCAGATCCAGGCTACCCTGAGCGAGGAGGACATCTCCAGCGCGTTCCGACGTGCCGGCGTGCCGCTTCGCAAGGGCGTGCCGCTCTGCGACGTCGTCGTGCCGCTCGATGCGCCGACGGAGCCAATGGTGGGGTCCACCGATGTCGGCGACGTGAGCTGGAAGGTTCCCACCGTGCAGGCGCGCGCCGCGACCTACGCGATCGGCACGCCCGGCCATTCCTGGCAGTTGACCGCGCAGGGCAAGACGCCGGCGGCGCACAAGGGCATGGTCCACGTCGCCAAGGCGATGGCGGCCACCGCCGTCGACGTGGTGACCGACGCGGCCCTGATGGCCCGGGCGAAGGCGGAGCAGGCGGCACGGCTTGCGGTCACGCCATATGTCTGCCCGTTGCCTGAAGGACTCGAACCGGCGATCGACATGTCGAAGTCATAGCGGCGTCGTCATGGCCGGGCCCGGCTCGGCCATGACGGGTCGGAGCGGGGGCAGGGCACTCCCGCATCACCCGAACAGCGCGGCGATCGTTGCCGCCTGCACGTCCTCCACCCGCGCCGGCGACCAGCGCGGCTTTCGGTCCTTGTCCACCACCATCGCGCGCACGCCCTCCACGAAGTCCGGATGCGCCATCGTCGTGCGGGTCAGGGCGAATTCCGCCGCCAGGCACTGCGCCAAGGTGCGGTCCACGCCTTCCCGCAACAGCCGCAGGGTCCAGAACAGCGCAGAGGGCGAGACCGCGCCGAGCGCCGCCAGGGTCTCTCGCGCCCAGGCGCTGTCTTCCGTCGCGAGGCGTGCCAGCAGCTCCGGGATCGTCGCGGCGGAAAAACAGCGGTCGATCGCCGGGCGCGCCTCGGCCAAGCCGAAGGCGGGCAGCGGCGCGGCATGCGTGGCGAGCGCGGCGATCCCCTCCTCCGCCAGCGCCGCGGCCAAGGCCGGCATGGCCGCCCGTGGCGTGAAATGGGTCGCGAGGCCGGCATGCACCGCGTCCGCCCCGCTCACCCGCGCCCCGGTCAGGCCGAGATAGACCCCGACCTGCCCGGGCAGCCGGGGCAGGAAGAAGCTTGCGCCGATATCGGGGAAGAAGCCGATCGCGGTTTCCGGCATCGCGAACATCGCGTGCTCGCTGGCGACGCGATAGGGTGCGTGCACCGAAACGCCGATGCCGCCGCCCATGCAGATGCCGTCGATCAGCGCCACGTAGGGCTTGGGATATTCGGCGATGGCGCGGTTCAGCGCGTATTCCTCGGCGAAGAACGCGTCGGCCGGGGCACGGTTGCCCTCCAGCTGGTGCTGGCGCAGCGCGCGGATGTCGCCGCCGGCGCAGAACGCGCGCTCGCCGGCGCCTTCGATCATCACCAGGTGCACCTGCGGGTCGTCCCGCCACGCCTCCAGCGCCGCCGCGATGGCGCGGATCATCGGCAGGTCGAGCGCATTGAGCGCCTTGGGGCGGTTGATCAGGACCCGCCCGGCCCGCCCGTCGCGGCGGGCGATCACGCTGTCTTCGGTCGCCATTCCTGGTCCTCGTCGAGATTTTCCGTTCGCTCTAGCGCGGAGGCGGCGCAGAGGCCAACCCGCCGGCTCTCGACAGGCGCCGCCCGCCTTGCCAGCCTGCCGCCGGCAGCGAAGGGGGAGAACGTGCCATGCGCATCGCGCTGATCGGTCAGCAGGATTTCGGACGCGCCGTGCTGGAGGCGTTTGTTGCCCGCGGCGATGGCGTCGCCGCGGTGTTCTGCGCCCCGGAAACCGGCCGGCCCGATCCGCTGCGACTGGCGGCCGAGGCGCGCGGCGTGACGGTGCACCAGTTCGCCCGACTGACCGACCCCGCGGCGGCCGAGGCGCTGCGCCAGGCGGACGCAGAGATCGGCGTCATGGCCTACGTCACGCAGTTCGTGCCGCAAGCTCTTTGTGCGATCCCGACCTTCGGCACCATCCAGTTCCACCCGAGCCTGCTGCCGGCGCATCGCGGCGCCAGTTCCATGAGCTGGGCGATCATCGCCGGGCGGCGGCAGACCGGGCTTTCCATCTTCCGCCCAACCGACGGGTTGGACGAAGGCCCGGTGATCCTGCAGCGGCGGGTGAAGATCGAGCCGGACGACACCTTGGGCTCGCTCTATTTCGGCAAGATCTTTCCACTCGGCGTCGCCGCGCTGGTCGAGGCGGCGGAGCAGGTAGTGGCCGGCCGCGCCGCGGCACTGGCGCAGCATGAGGCAGAGGCGGGCTACGAAGGGATCATCCGCGACGCGGAATCGCAGATCCATTGGGCGAGCCATGTCGATCTCACCTACAATCTCGTGCGCGGCTGCAACCCGGCGCCCGGCGCCTGGACGACCCTGAACGGGCGCAAGCTGTTCGTGTTCGACTGCACGAAGCGGATCGCGCGCACGTTTGGCGAGGTGAAGGGGCACAAGGTTGGAGAAGTGGTGGCGGCCGGACCGGCCGGGATCACGGTGCTCGGCCAGGGCGGCTTCCTCGACATCACGCGGCTGCGCTGGGACGGCGGGAAAAAGGTCGCGGCGGCGGCGGCGGGGATCGAAGCCGGGGCCATGCTGGGTTCGTAATGCCGGGCCGGCGCGGTTGGCAGTGCCGACTTGCGTTTCAAACTGATACGGGCGGCCCCTTTGGCCGACCCTATGGCGCGCAGGGTTGCCCGGGGGAGCTGGGGCGCGGCTGCGCGCGAAATCAAGAGGATACCAACGGCCGCTCGAGAGCCCAAACGGTTAGTGAATGCGGCCGTTGGTAT